>JAHECT010000003.1 GCA_024641605.1 Micrococcales bacterium | reverse complement strand
CGCACCGGTGGCGGTGGTGGCCCTGGCGGGCGACCCGCTCCACCCGGAGGCGGTGGCGCGGTCCTGGGCCGCGTCCGTCCCCGGCGCCCGGCTGGCCACGCTGGCACGCGAGGAGCCCGGCCGGCGGCGAGCAGCCCTGGGCGAGGCGGCGCGAGCGCTCCTGGATGACCCGCTCAGCGGATCTCGGTGATCTCCGGACCCCGCTCGGGCGGGGGCAGGGTGCGCCGCTCCTCCTCGTCCCGCGGGCTGATGCCCTCCGGGACCTCGGTGGGCAGGTGCAGCGGGAGCGGGTCGCCCGGGGCCATGGGATCGGTCCCCCGGACCACCACCGTGGCCCGCAGCACCGCCTCGAGCGGGAGGGCGGCCCGGGGGTCGCGCGCCGCGGCTCCGGTGAACAGACCCCGGAGGAACCAGCGGGGACCGTCGACCCCCACGAAGCGGACCGGCTGCGTCACCTGGCGACCCTGCTCGTCGGGGATCGTGAGCGTCGCCTGCAGCTCGCGGCCGAAGTCGCCCTGGATCTCGTCCACCGGACCGCTGGCGGCCAGGTTCGCCCGGATCTCGCCGCGCACGTCGTCCCAGATCCCCTCGGTCCGCGGGGCGGCGAAGGCCGTCAGCTGGAGCGCCGAGTCGTTCGCGACGACCGTGACGGCGGACACCGCCTGGGTCGCCTGGTCGACCTCGAGGCGGATCTCCATGCCGTCGGCGCCCGCGACACGCAGGCCGCCGAGGTCCAGCCGGGTCAGGCCGTCGTCGGGCTCCTCGTCGACGTCGAAGGGCCCGCCGCTGCGGTCCGCCGCGGGCCGCTCCTGCGCCTCGTCCTCGCCGGACGGCGCAGCGGCGTCCTCGACGGACGCGTCGACCTCGGGGTCGGCCTTGCGACGACGGAACACGGTCCCTCCTAGGACTGGACTGAGGACGACGCTAGCGCCCGGACGACCCGAAGCCGCCCTCGCCCCGATCCGAGCCGGGCAGCGCCTCGACCTCGTGGAACACGGCGTGCTCCACCTTCTGGACGACCAGCTGGGCGATGCGGTCGCCCCTGCGGAGCGTCACGGCGTCGCGCGGGTCGTGGTTGACCAGGGACACCTTGATCTCTCCGCGATAGCCCGCATCCACGGTTCCCGGTGCGTTGACGAGGGAGACGCCGTGACGCACGGCGAGCCCGGATCGCGGGTGGACGAACGCGGCGTACCCCGCGGGCAGGGCGATGGCCAGCCCCGTCGGCAGCAGGACGCGCTCCCCCGGGGCCACCACGGCGTCCACCGTCGTGACCAGGTCGACCCCCGCGTCACCGGGGTGGGCGTAGGCGGGGAGCGCGATGTCCGGGTCCAGCCGGCGGACGAGGACGTCCACCGCGTTCGACGGTCGCGTCACGGGTTGACCTCCAGGCTCGCGATGCTGGCGCGGACCTCGCGCGACTCCCTGGCCCGCGCCACGTCCTCGGCCCGACCGTGCACGGCGAAGTGCTCCACGGCCACCTGGATGAACAGCGCCGCGGCGGTCAGGGCCAGCGGGCCGTCGGGAGCGTCCAACCGGCCGGTGGCCCGGGTGAAGACCTTGCGGCCCTTCCGACCGACGACCTCCGCCCGGATGTGCAGGGTCGAGCCGACGGGGACCGGACGGCGGAAGTCCACCTCGAGGCGCGCGGTCACGGCGGGCGCGGCGAGCAACCAGTTCAGGGAGCCGAGGGCGTCGTCGAACGCGGTGGTGAGAAGCCCTCCGTGGGCGAGACCAGGAGCGCCCTGGTGCTGCTCGGTGACCGTGAACGTGCCCGTCAGGCTGAGCCCGTCGCCGGCGCGCACGTGCAGGTGCAGCCCGCTGGGGTGCTCGTCGCCGCAGCCGTAGCAGAGCGCGTAGTGGCTCGGGATCTCCGCGCCGGGCGGCGGCGCGAGGGGCGAGCGATCCGGCAGGACGGCGTCCGCCGGCGGGGTCGTGGGCAGCCCCGGCCGGGCCGGCGGTGCTGGGGTCTCCGTCACGCGGGCGACCCTACTCGGGGGGCGCGCGACGATCTCGTGGCAGGCTCGCCCCGTGAGCACGACGTGGCAGGAGGGCCGGGACGGCACGGTCGTCGGCTACCGCGAGCGGCTGGGTGCGCCGTGGCCCGTGTGGGTGCTCGTGCTCAGCCTGTGCGGTGTTCTCGCCCTGGCCTACGGCTACGTCCTCGGGACGACCTGGGGGCTCATCGTGTTCGCGACGACGGCCGCGGCGTCGTGCGCGCTGCTGCTGCTCACCGCGCCGCTGGTGCGCGTCGACGACCGGGTCCTGCGGGCGGGGCGCGCGCGCCTCCCGCTCTCCTGCGTGGGGCGGGTCGTGCCGCTGGACCGGGCGCGGACCCGCGAGGTCCGCGGACCCCAGGCCGACCCCGCCGCCCATCTCTGCACCCGGGGCTGGATCGCGACGAGCGTCCTGGTGGAGGTGGCCGACGAGCAGGACCCGCATCCGTACTGGCTCGTGTCGACCCGGCGTGGCACGGATCTCGCCCGCACGCTCGCCGCTGCCCGGGACCGGTCCCGGGCGAGTGAGGGGTGACGGGCGCCCTGGCGTGGCAGGCTGACCACGGAGCGCCCGAGCGGTCGGGCACCGAGCGGAACGGGAGCGCTGCGATGAGCGACGACGACGTGGACCTGCCGGTCGAGGTCGAGGACTTCGTCGAGCCGTCGACCGCGATCAAGGTCGCCGCGCCGCTGCTGGCCCTGGCCGCCACCTGGGTGGTGCGCAAGGCGATGGACGCCGCGTACACGCGTGCGACCGGGTCCGAGCCCCCGCGCGCCAGCGACCCCACCGCGTCGATGCGTCGGATCCTCGTCTACGCCGCCGTGACCGCCGCCGCGGTGGCCGTGGTCAACGTCGCCGTCGACCGCCTGACCGCGTCCCGACCGTACGAGGGCTGACTCAGTCGGCCGCCTGGCCGAGAGCCACGACGCGCCGCAGATCGGCACGCATGGCCGCGCCGAGCCGGGTCGTCTCGGCCCAGTTGACCCGGGCCCCCACCACGGCACCGACCAGGAACGGGATGAGGGTGCCCAGGTTGCGCGAGAAGCGCACCAGCAGGCGCTTGCCGACGACGTTGCGTCCGGCGATGCCCATGACGTTGGGAATGGTCCACGGGGCCAGCGGGTCGATGCCGCGCCGCGACGCCCACGATCCTGTGTAGCTCATGGCGCGCTGGGTCCCGGTGCCGACGACGGGAAGGCCGTAGACCGCGTGCAGCTCCGCGACGAGCTTCACCTCGACGGTCGCGACGGCGAGGGTCTCCACGACCACCTCGAGGGGGACCGCGATGAGCAGCGGCATGGCCGCCCACTCCACGGCCGCCACGGCCCCGCCGGCGGCACCGATCCCGGAGGTCGTGCGTGCGGCGGCCCGGCACAGGGAGTCGGCCAGCGCCTCGCCCTCGAGCCCGTGGTGGTGCGCGCTCAGGGTCTCGACGTCGCGGACCGGGATGTGCGGCGCGGCGTCCACGAGGAGGTCGGCGAGCATGCGACCGCTGGTGACGGCGGCGGCACCCGCCCGCCGCGACCGCTGGACGACCAAGGTCGACAGACGCGCCATCAGGGAGGCCCGCTCACCCCGGCCGAGACCGTCGGCCGAGAGCCGTTCGACCAGGTCGGCGACCTCGCGAGCCTCCTGGCGCTCGCGCTCGTCCGGCTCAGGGAGCCGCTCAGGTGCGACCTCGTCGCCGCTCACCGGGGCACGCCGTGGCTCAGTCGCAGTCGCGGCAGACCGGCAGGCCCTTGATCTCCCGCGAGAGCTGGCTGCGGTGGTGGACCAGGAAGCAGCGCGAGCAGGTGAACTCGTCCGCCTGCCGGGGCAGCACGCGCACGGTGAGCGACTCGTCGGACAGGTCGGCGCCGGGGAGCTCGAGGTTCTCCGCGAGCTCCACCTCGTCGACGTCCACGCTCGAGGCCGCCTTGTTGGCGCGCTGCGCCTTGAGCTCCTCGAGGGAGTCCTCGGCGAGCTCGTCGTCGGTCTTGCGCGGTGCGTCGTAATCGGTGGCCATGCGTCCTCGTCCTCGTCCTCGTCCTCGTAGTCCCGTCGGTCCCGCCCGCCGGGCGGTGACCGCGTCAGCCGCTCAACGTCCGAGCACCCCCGAATCATCCCCGGGGCCACGTCAGGCGGGGATTGTGCCCCACTCAGGTGACGATCGCGAGACGACCCCCCGTTCCGCGGACGGACGGGGATGGTGGGATGGCTCACAGGGACCCTCGGGCCGAGCGGTCCAGCCCACGTCGACCGGAGGTGCCCGGTGCCCATCTACGCCATCGGCGACCGCACGCCCAGCATCGATCCCGCCGCCTTCGTCCACCCGGACGCGGTCATCATCGGGGACGTCACCATCGGCCCTGAGTCCACGGTCTGGCCGACCGCCGTGCTCCGCGGCGACCACGGCTCGGTCCGGGTGGGCACGCGCACCTCCATCCAGGACGGGACGGTCGTGCACTGCACCGCGGAGCTCCCCACCGTCATCGGCGACGACTGCGTCGTGGGCCACAACGCCCACCTCGAGGGCGCGGTCGTCGAGGACCGCTGCCTCATCGGCAGCGGCTCGGTCGTCCTGCACCGGGTCGTGGTCCGATCCGGCGCGCTCGTGGGCGCCGGAGCCCTGGTCCCGAACGGCACCGAGGTCCCGGCCCGGGCCATGGCTCTGGGCGTCCCCTGCACGATCCGGGAGGACGCCGTGGCCGAGGGGGCGTTCGACTACGCCGTGGAGCGCTACGTGCGCAACGGCCACTGGTACCGCGCCGAGCTGCGTCGCCTCGACTGAGCCCCACCGCCCGAGGGCTCGGGCGCCCCCGGGGATCAGTCGGTGTCCGCGTCGAGCCCGGCCAGGAGGTCGTGCAAGGGCGCGAACAGCCCGCGTCCCGCCCCCAGGATCATCTCCTCGCCGGCGGGGCGTCCGCGCAGACCCTCGACCCGGGCCCCTGCCTCGCGTGCCACGAGGCCGCCCGCGGCCAGGTCCCAGGCACGGGGTCCGCGCTCGAAGTAGGCGTCGACGCGGCCGGCCGCGAGGTAGCAGAGGTCGATGCTGCAGGCCCCCAGGCGTCGGATGTCGCGGACCCGGGGAAGGACCTCACGCACGACCCGGGCCTGACCGGCCCGCCGCTCGGGCGTGTACCCGAACCCGGTCGCGACGAGCGCCGACTCCAACGCCACAGGGTCGTTGACGGCGAGGTCGTGCACGCCGCGGTCGTCGTGCAGACGCGCCCCGCGTCCGCGCACGGCCACGAAGGTCTCACCGAGGACCGGGGCGGCGACCACCCCGACGACGACGACGCCGTCGATCTCCGCCGCGACCGAGACGGCCCAGGCGGGGAGCCCGTACAGGAAGTTGACGGTGCCGTCGATCGGGTCGATCACCCACCGGACGCCGGAGCTGCCCACGTGGTCGGCACCCTCCTCCCCCACGATGCCGTCGTCGGGCCGCGAGGACAGGACGCGGTCGACGAGCAGCGCCTCGCTCCGACGGTCCATCTCGGTGACGACGTCGGTGGCGCTGGACTTGGTCGCGGCCACCCGGACGCCCTCGCGCCGGTCGCGGAGCGCCTCGGCAGCCACCTCGCGCGCCGCGCGGACCGCCACGTCGTGCAGGTCGTCCAGGAGGATCGGGTCGTACTGGAGCGCGCTCACCCTCCGATCCTGCCTGACCGCGGAGTCCGGTGCCGGGCTACTCGTCGATGCCGCCGACGGCGGGCCGGGGGCCGCGGGGGTTGGGGCAGCACCCGGCCGCGCAGCGGTCGGGCCACGGGCCCAGCGGGGACAGGCTGCGCGCCGGTGCGAGCCCGACGCGTTCGAGCACCAGTTCGCGCACCATCGCGACGAACCGGGGGTCGGTCCCGACCGTCGCGGCCCGGGCCAGCGGCAGCCCTAGGACGCGCGCGTGGTCGAGCGCCACCGTGTCGAGGTCCCACACGACCTCCATGTGGTCGCTGACGAAGCCGATGGGGACCAGGACGACTCCCGGGCACCCCTGCTCCGCGAGCCGGGTGAGGTGGTCGGACACATCAGGCTCCAGCCACGGCGCCTGCGGTGGTCCTGAGCGGGACTGGAAGACGAGGTCCCACTCCGGCGCGACCGGGGTGCGCCGGGACACCTGGGAGGCGACGAGCCCCGCAGCCGCCCGGTGCTGGGTGACGTAGGCGTCGCCGTCCGGCCCGCTCGCACGTGCGGCGTCCAGGGGGATGGAGTGAGTGGTGAACACCAGTCGGGGCGCCGCCACCCCGAGTCGCGCCATCGCCTCGAGCACCGCGTCGACCATGGGTGCGACGAAGCCGGGATGGTCGAAGTAGTGCCGCAGCTTCTCGATCCGCGGCCCCGGCTCCGCTCCGTCTGACGCGGTGAGCAGGGCGTCGTACAGGTTCTCGCGGTACTGCCGGCAGCCGGAGTAGGACGAGTAGGCGCTCGTGACGAACGCGAGGGCGCTGCGGACCCCGTCCTCGGTCATCCGGCGCACCGCATCGACGAGGTAGGGGTCCCAGTTGCGGTTGCCCCAGTAGACCGGGAGGTCGAGTCCCGCCTCCGCCAGGTCCTGCTCGAGCGCGGCGAGCAGCGCGCGGTTCTGCGCGTTGAGGGGCGAGACGCCGCCGAACGCGGCGTAGTGGGCGCCGACCTCGACCAGTCGTTCCCGCGGGATCCGGCGGCCCCGCGTGACGTTCTCCAGGAAGGGCACGACGTCGTCGGGGCCTTCCGGGCCTCCGAAGGAGACGAGCAGGAGCGCGTCGACGGAGCCGCGGGGTCCCGAGACGCTCATGCCCCGATCCTGGCAAGGCGCCGCCCGACGCGCACGTCCGCGACCGGACGAACAGGTCGTGCGGGACCGAACGGATTAGGCGGCACCTCGGCGCGTGAGTAGCGTTCCGCAGGTGCTGACCGCGTACGCCGACATCCTGCGCCGACCCGGCGCGCTCTGGATGACGAGCACCGCGTTCCTCGCCCGCCTCCCCATGTCGATGCTCGGGCTGGGCGAGGTCCTGCTCGTGTCGGCGCAGACCGGCAGCTACGCGCTCGCGGGTGCGCTGTCGGCGTCCGGCGCGCTCGCCAACGCCGCGATCGGTCCGGTCCTCGGACGCGCGGTGGACCGCTACGGCCAGAGCCGGGTCCTCCCTCTCATGACCGCCGTGCACGTCGTCGGCCTCATCGCCTTCATCCTGCTCGTGCTCGATGACGGACCGACCTGGTCGCTGTTCGCCGCGGTGATCGTCTCCGGCGGCTCGTTCCCCAGCATCGGGGCGATGGTCCGCGCGCGGTGGGCCTACCTGCTGGCCGGCGAGCCGCAGTCGCTGCGCACCGCGTTCGCCCTGGAGTCGGTCCTCGACGAGGCGATCTACGTCGCGGGACCGCCCTTGGCGACCGTCCTCGCCGTGGGCCTGGTCGACTACGGCGCCCTCGTCGCCGTGGCGTTCCTGCTCTCCGTCGGCACCGCGCTCTTCCTCCGGTCGCGCACGACCGAGCCGCCCCCGGCCGCGGAGGGCCATCATGGGCAGGGCACCGCCCTGCGCTTCCCCGGGGTCGCGGCCGTCAGCGTCGCCTTCGTCTTCCTCGGTGCGCTGTTCGGCTCGTTCGAGGTGGTCACGGTCGCCTTCGCCGACGAGTACGGCGTACGCGGGTGGACCGGCGGCCTCCTGGGGCTCTACGCCCTGGCCTCGGGCATCTCCGGCATCGTCCTCGGCGCCCTGCACCTGCGCCTCGGGCTCCACCGCCAGCTCCTGTGGGCCTCGCTGGCCCTGGCGCTGGCCACGGTGCCCTTCCCGTTCATCTCCAGCCCGTGGGTCCTCGCGCTCCAGTGTCTCCTCGCGGGTCTCGCGGTCTCCCCCGTCCTCATCAGCGGTTTCTCCCTCATCGAGCGGCTCGTCCCCAACGCCCGCATGACCGAGGCGCTCATCTGGTCCAACACCGGCCTCGGGGTCGGGATCGCCGTGGCTGCGGCCCTCTCCGGCCTGGTGATCGACACCGCGGGCGCGAGCGCGGCGTACTGGATCTGCGTCGTCTCGGCCGGGCTCACCTTCCTCACGGTCGCGGCCTCGACCGGCCACCTCGACCGGGCCTGGTCCGCGGCCCACCCGACCCCCGAGACCCTGGGTCCGGACCCCTCCGCACCCGCGGGGGCGCCCGCCGGGTGACCGGGTTCTCGCGTGGCGGTCCTCGACCGGACACCCCTCGGGGGGTGAGACTGTCGGGGCACACCCACTCGAGGAGGTCCCATGCGCGAGCTGTCCTTCGTCGGCCTGTCCGAGGACGGGTCGTCGCTGGTGCTCAGCTCCACGGACGGGACGCGCTACTCCGTACCGTGCGACGAGCGCCTCGACGCCGCCGTCCGCCGTGATCGCTCCCGGCTCGGGCAGCTCGAGATCGCGCTCGACGGGACCAGCCCCAAGGACATCCAGCAGCGGGTGCGCCACGGCCAGTCGCCCGAGGACATCTCGGCGAGCTCCGGGCTCTCGATCGACCGGGTCCTGCGCTTCGCCGGCCCGGTCCTGGCCGAGCGTGCCCACCTGGCGGACCAGGCGCGGGCCACCGAGCTGCGCGGGGGTGGACACGTCCGCACCCTCGACCACGCGGTCACCACCGAGCTGGCCGCCGGAGGCGCCGACGTCGAGCTCGTGGAGTGGGACGCCTGGCGGCGCGAGGACGGCCGTTGGTCTCTGCTCGTGAGCTGGGACCCGGTCGACGACGTGGCCACGGGCGCCACCGCCGCCCTGTGGATCTACGACCCCACCGGACGGACGCTCGTGGCCGACGACCCAGCGGCTGCCTGGCTGCTCGGCGACCGGCCGGAGCCGGACGAGGAGTCCGGCTCGCAGGACACCGTGCCCGTGCAGGGCGAGCGTCGCCCGCGCCTCGTGGGCCTGCCCGCGCCAGAGGCGGAGACCGACGACGAGAACGCCTGGCACGACGAGCCCGGCGAGATCACCTGGGACGACGACGCCGTCGACCCGGATGCGGCGCTCACGGCGATCGTCGAGCGCGACTCAGGGGCGCAGGTGGTCGACCTCGCCGACCGGCCGCCCGCGGAGCCGAACGACGACGCCCCTCTCGAGGACCTCTACGACACCCTCCCCGGCCTGGCCCGCCCCGAGAAGCCGGGGCGCCGCGGGCGCCGCAAGGCCAAGGACGGCGACGTCGCCAAGGGCAGCAAGCCGCGCGCGACCGTGCCCAGCTGGGACGAGATCCTCTTCGGGCGCGGGCCCGAGAGCTGACTCAGCCCGTGCGGCGCACGAGGCGCTGCTCGAGCTCGGCGAACGGCAGCGGCTGCACCGACATGTGCGCCTGCTTGGCCGACACCGCGGTCATCCGGCGACGGTGGTGGTGACGGCACAGGACCTCGTAGGCGACGGCATCCGCGCTGAAGGTGTCTCCGACAACGACCTGCTCGCCCTCCACCACCATGACGCCGTTGATGCTGCGCGCGTTGTGCGTGGCGCGGCGCCCGCACCAGCAGAGCGCCTCGACCTGGAGGACCTGGACGCGGTCGGAGAGCTCGACCAGGCGCTGGGACCCCGGGAACAGCGCTCTCCGGAAGTCGGTGAGGATGCCGAAGGCGAACACGTCGATCCCGAGCTCGTCGACGATCCGGGCCAGCTGGTCCACCTGGTCGGCCGAGTAGAACTGGGCCTCGTCGCAGATGAGGTAGTCCGCCCGGCCTCCCTGGGCGAGGTGGTCGACCACCACGGACCAGAACTCGGTCTCGGGCCCGACCTCGATCGCCGGCACCTTGAGTCCGAGCCGCGACGACAGGGTGTCCTCCCCCGCGCGGTCGAGCTTGGTGAAGACCAGGCCGGTCCGGCCACGGGCCGAGTGGTTGTGGTCGGTCTGCAGCGCGAGCGTCGACTTGCCGCAGTCCATCGTCCCGTAGAAGAAGGTCAGCTCGGCCACGGGCACTCCTCGAGACGGCGATGACGGGCCGCGCAGGGCGGCACGGGGGTCGGGCTCTCGGGGAAGGCAGCCAGTATGACCTGCTGCCGGACCCCGCGGGAGGCCGACACCCCGCTCATCGCGCGCGGGTCGCGGTGGCCGAGGACAGCGCGGCGGCGAAGGCCAGGGTCTGGGCCACGACCGGCGCGCCGTCGGCGGCCTCCGACACGCGCAGCGACAGGTCGTCGTTGGACGCGGTCCCGGTGTAGCCGTGGTCCGCCTCGCACGCGGGATCGCCGCACGAGGCCGGCTCGAGGTCGATCCTGCTCACGGCGCCCCACCCGATCGTGAGCACGACCTCGCGCATCGGCGCCCCGCGCCGGTGGGCGGCAGCGTCGGCCGCCACCCGGGTGACCACGACGGAGTCGATCCGCTCGAGGCGCACCGCCTCGGTCGATGCTGTCGCGTAGGTGGTCGGGGAGGTGTCGTCGGCCGGGTGCTCGTCGGTGTGGCCCACGATGAGGCGCGTGGGCGTGAGCGCCAGCACGGTGACGTGGCGACGCAGCTCGTCGTGGTCGAACGTGGCCTCGTGGTGCACGACGTAGGCCACGACGGACTCGTCCGCGAGGGCAGTCTCCAGCGTGTCGCTGACCAGCTCGGGGTAGTAGCCGCTGCGCTCGATGTCGGCTCGCAGGCGCGGGGTGAGGGTGGCGTCGCCGGTCATGGCGGTCATCCTCCCACCTGGACTGCCCCCGCGGGCGTCCGCCTCCCGTCCTGCTCGGGCGTCAGCAGACGCCGCATGCTCAGCAGGACGAGGCCTGCGAGCAGGCACCCCGCGGCGAGCGCGACCGCCCAGACCACGCCGAGGCCGGCGCCGAGCACGAGGCCGGCGAAGGCGGGCCCGATCGCCGAGGAGACGCTCCAGACCAGACCGCCCACGGCGTTGTACCGGCCGCGCAGGTGGCCGGGCGCGAGGTCGTTGATGAGAGCCGGGGCCGACGGCGACCACACGGTCTCCCCCAGGGCGAACACCGCGATGCCCACGATGATGATCACCGCGGCGACCACCTGGCCGAAGCCCGACGAGGCCGCCAGCAGCAGCCAGCACGTGGCCCACGCGACGGCGGTGAGGGCCAGCGCCTTCGAGCGCGACCTCCCCTCCATGCGCCGGAGCACCCACACCTGGGCCACGACGATCACCAGGGTGTTGAAGAAGAACACCACCCCGATCATGTTGACGGGGAGCTCGGCCACCTCGGTGATGAACACCGGGACGCCCGCCTCCATCGACCCGTACCCGCAGGTGAGAAGGAGCAGACCGCCGCCGACGTAGCGCAGCATCCGTCGGTCGGTGACGACCTCGAGATAGCCGCCGCGGCCGCCCTCGTCCTCGGGGTCGCGGGGCTCGGGCCCGCTGACCCCGCGCACCCCCGCGACGGCGACGAAATAGGCGAGGAAGGTGACGGCGTTCGCGGCGTAGAGCACGGTGAAGGTCATGGGCCGGTCGACGTCGATGACAACGGCCCCGAGCAGCCCGCCGACCCCCAACCCGAGGTTGAGCAGCATGAACTGGAGGCCGAACACGCGCTGACGGTGCTCGGGTGGGCTGAGCCGGGACAGGATCGAGGCCTGCGGCGCCCACAGGCCGGCCGCACCCACCGCGACGATGCCCGCCGCCGCGAAGGCCTGGCCCGTGGTCTGCACGAAGCCGAGGGACACGGTCCCGACCGCCTCGACGACGCACGCGACGAGGAGGACGGGCTTGGGGCCGATGCGGTCGACCAGCCACCCGACGAGCGGGGCGGCGACCAGCCCGAGCAGGGCCTGGAAGGTGAGCACCAGTCCGGCGACGCGCAGGGGGACGTCGCGCACCTGGTAGAGGTAGACGATGAGGAGGGACATGACGAGCCCGCCACCGATGCTCGAGGCGCCGATCCCGAGCAGGACGCGGCGCACCTGCGGGGTCAGGACCACCCGCAGGGATGCCTCGTCAGGGGTCGTCGTGCTCACCCGGGCATGAGAGCACGGACCGCCGACAGGAGTCGAACGGGTTCGACTCAGCCGCCGTCGCCGAGCCGCCGCGCCTCGCTGTCGGCACGGAATCTCGGTCGCCGCAGCACCCCCCACGCCCCCACGACGGCCAGCCCGGCCGAGGAGACCACGACGGGCTCGAGCCGCAGCTCGGCCAGCTCGGGCACGTCGTCGGCCAGCAGCCCCACCCGGACGAGCAGGTCCGCGAGCGCCGCCCGGTCGACCGGGGGCGTCCCGCCGAACCCGTGGAGCAGCGGTGCGGCGGCGGGGGCGTCCACGAGCTCGTGGGCCTCGATGTCGGTCAGCGGCGGGATGCGGTAGCCACGGTCGCCCAGCAGCTCGGGCACGACCCCGGCCAGTCCGAAGCTGACCACGGGGCCGAACAAGGGATCCTCGGTGGAGGCGACGACGCACGCGACGCCCGGGGCGGCCATCCGCTGCACGACCAGGCTCGCGGCGGCCTCCGGGTCGAGCGAGGCGGACATCGACAGGAACGCGGTGCGCACCGCGCGCTCGTTCTCCAGGTTGAGCCGCAGCCCGCCCAGGTCCGTGCGCCTCGCGAACCGCGGGTCCAGAGTCTTGAGCACCACCGGGTAGCCGGCCGCATCCGCGGCCGCGACCGCCTCCATCTCGCTGGCGACCCGCACGATGGGCCAGACGCGGATGCCGTAGCACGCGAGCAGCCGGCTCAGCTCGTCGTCGGGGCCTTCGGCGACGAGCTCGACGTCGGGGGAGGTCGCCGCCGCGCCGCTGACCGCGGGCAGGTCGGTGAGCGTGTCGTCGAGGGCGGCTCCGACGAGCCGGTCGATGAGCGCGCGGGCCTGGTCCGGGACGACGTCCGCCGGTTCGGAGACCTCGCCGACCGGGCGGGCGCGCCACTCGGCGTGACGGGTCACCCGCCGCAGCGACCGCACGGCGTCCTCCACGGTGCCGTAGAACGCCACCGCGGGGCCTCCGGGACCACCGTCGGGCCCGGCGGTCGAGGAGGTCGAGGACGCCGCGTCGATGAGACCGCTCTCCTCGTCGGCGGCGACGAGGACCGCCACGACCGGCTTGCTGCCTCGGGCGACCGTCTCGGCAACCACGGTCTCCCACGGGGCCCCGTCCACACCCAGCACCGGGACGTGCGCCACGACCACGGAGTCGACCGCCGGGTCCTCCAGCACGGCGGCCAGCGCCACGGACAGGTCGTGCGGTGAGCAGTCCGGCGGGAGCGTGACCGGCTGGCCGACGACCTCGAGCTCGGAGGCGGCGCACGCGTCGGCCGCCAGGACGCAGAGCGCGTCCGAGTTGCCGACGACCGCGACCCGGCGACCCGCCGGCAGCGGCTGGAACGCGACGAGCCCCGCGACGTCGAACAGCTCCGTCAGCGTGTCCGCCTCCAGGACGCCGGACTGCGCGAAGAGCGCGTCGACGGCTCCCGCCGGCAGGGTGGTCCGGCGGATGGTGTGGCCGAGCGGGACGGCCTGCGACGAGCGGCCGGTGCGCATCGCGACGACCGGCTTGGAGCGCGACAGGCGGCGGGCGATACGGGTGAACTTGCGGGGGTTGCCCAGGCTCTCGAGGTACAGGAGCACCACGTCGGTGTCCTCGTCGTCCTCCCAGAACTGGAGCATGTCGTTGCCGGACAGATCGGCCCGGTTGCCCGCCGAGACGAAGGTGGACACGCCGAGCCCGCGGCGCACGGCCCGGGCCAGGATCGCCCCACCCAGGGAGCCGCTCTGGGAGAAGAAGCCGATGCGGGCGCGACCGGGCAGCCGGGGCGCCATCGACGCGTTGAGCTGCACGTCAGGGTCGGTGTTGATGATCCCGAGCGCGTTGGGACCGACGACGCGCATGCCGCTCCCCCGGGCGCGCCGAACCAGTTCCCGCTGGCGCGCCGTGCCCTCCTCGCCGGTCTCGGCGAAGCCGCTCGAGACGACCACGATGCCCGCCACCCCTGAGGCGGCCGCGTCGTCGACGACGCCCAGGACCTGCTCGCCGGGGACGGCCACCACCGCCAGCTGCGGGCTCTCGGGGATGTCGCGGATGCGGGCGTACGTCGCGACCCCGAGGACCGACACTCCCTCGCCGGCGGCGGCGGCGTTGACCGCGTAGACCGCGCCGGTGAAGCCGCCCTCGACCACGTGCCGCAGCAGGCGATGGCCGAGCGACTGGGGATTGCGGCTCGCACCCACCACGACGACCGAGGCGGGCGCGACCAGCATGGCCACGCTGCGGGCCTCGGCCCGCTGCTCGCGGGCCAGCCGGACGGCCTCGCTCGACTCCGTCGGCTCGATCTCGAACGACAGCGCGACCACGCCGTCCTCGACGTGCTGACGCGGGTGGTAGCCCGCCTCCTGGAAGGTCTGCAGCATGCGCCGGTTGTTCGGGAGGACCTCGGCGACGAAGCGACGGACACCTCGCTCGCGCGCCGCCGCCGCGAGGTGCTCGAGCATGACCGACCCGAGGCCGCGGCCCTGGTGGTCGTCGCGGACCGTGAACGCCACCTCGGCGTCGCGGTCGTCGATGCGGTCGTAGCGCGCCACGGCCACGAGCTCGCCGCTCACGGTGGCGACGAGGGCGACCCGGTCGGCGTGGTCGACGTGGGTGAACCGGTGCAGGTCGCGGTCGCTCAGCTCCGGGTACGGGGCGAAGAACCTGAAGTAGACGGTCTCCTCCGACAGGGAGCGGTGGAAGTCCGCGAGCCCGTCGGCGTCCTCCGGGGTGATGGGGCGGATCCGGACCGGTCGCCCGTCGCGGAGGACGACGTCGGCCTCCCAGTGCGCGGGGGGCGGCGCCGGCGGAGCCTCGGTCACAGGGGCGACCCTAGCGTCCGGGACGCCGCACGGGCGGACGCGCGAGTAGCCTCAATGACATGCATCTGCAGGTCCACCCCGAGGTCGCCGACGCCCTCGACGCGGGTCGCCCTGTCGTCGCGCTCGAGTCCACGATCATCAGCCACGGCCTGCCTCGTCCGGACAACCTGCGCGTCGCGCGCGAGATCGAGGACGCGGTCCGGTCCGTGGGTGCCGTTCCCGCCACCGTGGCCGTCGTGTCGGGCGTACCGTGCGTCGGGCTCGACGACGAGGCCCTGAGGACGGTGGCCGAGGACGACGAGGTCGTCAAGGTGAGCGCGCGCGACCTGGCCGTCGTCGTGGCCCGCGGCGGACACGGGGCCACGACCGTCGCGGCGACGTCGCACCTGGCCGCGCTCGCCGGGATCCAGGTCTTCGCGACCGGGGGGCTCGGCGGGGTGCACCGGGGCGCCCGCGACACCTGGGACGAGTCGGCCGACCTGACGACCCTGGCGACGACTCCGATCACGGTCGTGTGCGCCGGCGTGAAGTCGATCCTCGACGTCCCGGCCACGCTCGAGCGTATGGAGACGCTCAACATCCCCGTCCTCGGCTACCGGACAGACCGGTTCCCGGGCTTCTACCTGGCCGACTCCGGTCACCCCGTGACCTGGCAGGTCGAGTCGCCAGGCGAGGTCGCCGCCATCCTCCACGCCCGGGCGGCGCTCGAGTGCGACGGCGGCCTGGTGCTCGCCAACCCGGTCGCGAGCGACCATGAGCTCGACCGAGCCCTGCACGACAGCGTCCTGGAGGCCGGCCTCGCGGCCGCCGAGGCCTCCGGCGTCCGGGGCAAGGACGTCACGCCGTTCCTGCTCGACTTCTTCCACAGCGCCACGCAGGGGCGCAGCCTCGAGGTCAACGTCGCCCTGGTGAAGAGCAACGCCGTCCTCGCCGGCCAGGTCGCCGCTGCGCTGGTCGCGTGACCGCCATGGGGTCGCCGGAGTGCTTCGTCGTCGTCGGTGAGCTCATGACCGACGTCGTGGCGAGCCTGCCCCGACCCATCCGTGCGGGCACCGACACCCCCGCCGACGTCCGCGTCCTCGGCGGGGGCGCGGGCGCCAACACGGCGGCCTGGCTGGCCCAGGACGGCCTGCGCACCGCCCTGGTCGCCCGGATCGGCGACGACCTCCTGGGGCGGGCGGCGCGCACGGAGCTGGAGTCGATCGGCGTGGACTGCCGGCTCGTGGTCGACGCCGAGCGGCCGACGGGGACATGCGTGGTCCTCGTGGGCGCCGACGGCGAGCGCACGATGATCCCTGACACCGGCGCCAACGCCGGGCTGGCCCCGCACGACCTCCCCGACGAGCTCTTCGCCGCCGACAACCACCTGCACGTGTCCGGCTACACGCTCATGGTCGACGGCAGCCGCATGGCCGGGCTGGCAGCGCTGGACCGAGCCCGGCTGCGGCGCATGACGCGCAGCGTCGACGTCGCCTCGACGGGGCCGCTGGCCGACACCGGGGCGGAGCGGTTCCTCGAGTGGGTGGACGGCGCCGACGTGCTGTTCGCGAACGAGAGCGAGGCCGCCTTCCTCTCGGGCCAGCCCGACCCTCACCCCCGGGAGTCCCTGAGCGTGTCGTTGGACGGGGCGGCGACGGCGGCGGACATCCTGTCCCGGCACGTGGGCACCGTCGTGGTGAAGCTGGGCCCGCGCGGCGCCCTCTCGCGCGGCCCCGACGGCGCGGTCGTGCACGCGCCCGGAGTCCCCGTCGACGTGGTCGACACCACGGGGGCCGGGGACGCCTTCGCGGCGGGCTACCTGGCGGGGTGGTGCCGCGGCGTCGGCGCCTCCGACGCGCTCGACCTCGGCAACCGCTCGGCCGTGCGCGTCGTGGCCCGCCTCGGGGCTCGTCCCTAGATCCCCACGCAGGCAGCGCGGGGCTGGCAGAGTGTCGCCATGACCGCGACCGCTCGTGCCATCACGCTGCTCCTCGCCCTGGCGATGGGCGTGTGCGCCTTCCTGCCGTGGTTCGGCGACGTCGCGGCGACCCGGATCCCCCTCGGGTCCCTG
Organism: Micrococcales bacterium; assembly: GCA_024641605.1. Lineage (GTDB taxonomy): Bacteria > Actinomycetota > Actinomycetes > S36-B12 > CAIYMF01 > Longivirga. Next base: position 27,015 of record JAHECT010000003.1, on the reverse strand, counting down.
CTCGACGCCTCGGCGAACAGCGGCGCCACGACGGTCTCCTCGGTGGGCCTGCTCGTCCTGGTCTCGGCCGTCCTGCTGGTGTTCGCCGCCGTCGCGGCCTCCCGGGTCCTGCTCATCGCCGGAGCGCTGTTCGGGCTGGGTGTGGGCGCCAGCTGGATCCTGGTCCGGCTCATCGACGGCGTCGGCGTGGCCCGGATCGGGCCCGGGGCGTACGGCGCGGTGGCGGTCGCCCTCATGGGGCTCATCCTCGCCGCAGTGGCGGCCGACACGCGGGCCCCGTCCGTCCACTGAGCCCCCGCCGCGGGGGATGATGGGCGCGATCCCCGTCCCTGCAGGAGCGCACCCCCGACATGGCCCGCCGCACCCCGACTCCCCCGCCCGCCGTCCCCGAGCACATCGTCGACATCGACGTCGCCGAGGAGATGCGCGGCTCGTTCCTCGAGTACGCCTACTCGGTCATCTATTCGCGGGCGCTCCCGGACGCGCGGGACGGCCTCAAGCCGGTCCAGCGGCGCATCCTCTTCCAGATGTCGGAGATGGGCCTGCGGCCCGACCGGGGGCACGTGAAGAGCGCCCGCGTCGTCGGCGACGTGATGGGCCGACTGCACCCGCACGGGGACGGAGCCATCTACGACGCGCTCGTGCGGATGGCCCAGCCGTTCTCACTGCGCCTGCCGCTCGTCGACGGGCACGGCAACTTCGGTTCGCTGGACGACGGCCCCGCCGCGATGCGCTACACGGAGTGCCGCCTCGACCCCGCCGCGCTGCTCATGACGACCTCCCTCGACGAGGACGTCGTCGACTTCACGCCCAACTACGACGGCCGTGAGACCGAGCCGGTCGTCCTGCCTGCGGCGATCCCCAACCTCCTCGTCAACGGTGCCGCCGGCATCGCGGTCGGCATGGCGACCAACATCCCCCCGCACAACCTCGGCGAGGTGGTCGCCGCCGCCCGTCACCTGCTCACCCATCCGCGAGCAGGTCTCGACGAGCTGATGACCTTCGTGCCCGGGCCCGACCTCCCCGCCGGTGGTCGCATCATCGGGCTCGACGGGGTGCGCGAGGCCTACGAGACCGGTCGCGGCTCGTTCCGCATCCGGGCCACGGCCCACATCGAGAACGTGACGCCGCGACGCAAGGGCATCGTGGTCACCGAGCTGCCCTACAACGTCGGCCCCGAGAAGGTCATCGCCCGGATCAAGGAGGCGGTCGACGCCAAGAAGCTGACCGGGATCTCCGCCGTCGACGATTTCTCGGACATGGAGTCGGGGCTGCGCCTGGTCATCGAGGTCAAGAACGGCTTCGTGCCCGAGGCCGTGCTCGAGCAGCTGTACGCGCTGACCCCGATGGAGGACTCCTTCGGCATCAACGCCGTCGCTCTGGTGGAGGGTCAGCCCCGCACGCTCGGGCTGCGCGAGCTGCTGACGGTCTTCGTCGACCACAGGCTCGAGGTCGTGCGCCGACGCTCGGCCCATCGTCGGCGCAAGGCCGAGGAGCGGCTCCACCTCGTCGACGGCCTGCTCGTCGCGATCCTCGACATCGACGAGGTGATCGCGCTGATCCGGTCCTGCGACGACGCCGCGGCGGCACGCACGCGCCTCATGCAGGTCTTCGACCTCTCCGAGGTGCAGGCCTCCTACATCCTCGAGATGCCGCTGCGCCGCCTGACCCGGTTCAGCCGCATCGAGCTGGAGACCGAGCGCGACGAGCTCCGCGCCCGCATCGAGGAGCTGAGCGCGATCCTCGACGACGACAAGATCCTGCGGCGCCTGGTTGGTGACGAGATGGCCGCGGTCGCCCGCGAGCACGGCACCCCGCGGCGGACGGTCCTGCTCGAGGCCGGCCCCGCGCCGGCTCAGCGGACGGCGGTGTCCCTCGAGGTCTCCGACGACCCGTGCATCGTGCTGGCGTCCAGCACCGGTCTGCTCGCCCGGACCTCCGACGACCGGGACCTCCCCGCCGACGGGGAGCGCGGGCCCCACGACGTGGTCGTGGCCGCTGTCCGGGCCACCGCCCGCGGGGAGGTCGGTGCCGTCACCAGCACCGGTCGCGTGCTCCGCGTGCCGGTGATCGAGCTGCCCACGCTCCCCGTGACCAGCACGGCCCCGTCGCTGGCCGGCGGCGTGCCGCTCGGCGCACTGCTGGAGCTCGGCCGCCAGGAGCGTGTGGTCGGGCTGTGCTCGCTCTCCGGCGACGGACCGGGGCTCGCGCTCGGCTCGGCGCGGGGTGTGGTCAAGCGGGTCTCGCCCGACGTGCCGGCCACCTCCGACACCTGGTCCGTGATCCGCCTCGACGACGGCGACGAGGTGGTCGCGGCGGTCGAGCTCGCCACGGGCGATGAGGAGCTCGTCTTCGTCACCTCCGACGGGCAGCTCCTGCACTTCCCCGCATCCTCCGTCCGCGCCCAGGGCCGACCCGCGGGCGGAGTGTCCGGCATCCGCCTCGGGGACGGGGCGCGGGTCGTCTTCTTCGGCGCGGTCGAGGCCGACCGGGACAGCCTGGTCGTGACCGCGGCAGGGTCGAGCGGCGCGCTGCCCGGGACCTCCGGCGCCACCGTCAAGGTGACTCCCTTCGCCGAGTTCCCCGGCAAGGGCCGCGCCACCGCCGGGGTCCGGGCGCAGCGCTTCCTCAAGGGCGAGGACGAGCTCGTGCTCGCGTGGGTGGGTCCTGCGCCGGCGCGCGCCGCCACGCCTCAGGGAGCCCCGGCCCCCCTGCCTCCCGTCGACGAGCGCCGGGACGGCTCGGGACTGCCGACGTCCAAGCCGGTCGCCGCCGTGGGCGGTCCGCTCACCCCCGGCGGTCCGCGCCCGCAGGCCAGCGCGTGAGCGAGCTCGACGACCGCTGCGCACTCGCCTCGCGCCAGGTCGGCGAGCCGATCGCGGCCACGGCACCCCGGGCGCGCGCGTGGCTCGTGCTCGAGCAGCCCGGGCCGTACGGTTTCCGCGCCGCCGAGCAGTCCCACCTGCCCGAACCGTTGAGCCGGGCCCTGTCGGCGCTGCCGAAGGACTCCGGGACGACCGTCCTCCTGGCCCGCAGCACGGGCCGGCACGCGGACCGCCACGACGACGTCGACCGTCGGCGGTTCTGGTTCGCCCACACCTCGCCCGGCGGGGTCCGCATGCGGACGGGCGTGGTCGAGGACGCCGCGCTGCTGTCGGGCGACCTCGTCGCGCTCGTCGAGGCCGCCGCTCGGGGCGAGCTCCCCCCGTGGGGGGAACGCAGCACCGAGCCGCTGCTGGCGGTGTGCACCAACGGCCGCCGCGATGTGTGCTGCGTCGTGGAGGGCCGTCCGCTGGCCGCTGCCCTCGCCGCCCAGCCCGACCTGACCGACCACGTCATCGAGGTGAGTCACATCGGTGGCCACCGGTTCGCGCCGACGGCGCTTCTGCTGCCGACCGGCGACGTGTTCGGGCGCCTCGACGCGGGCTCGGCGGCGGAGGTCCTGCGCGGCGCACGCGCGGGCCGCCTCGGGTCGCTGCCGCACCACCGGGGGCGCAGCGCCCTGGCCCGCCCCGGCCAGGCGGCCGAGCACGCGGTGCGCGTGGCCGAGGGGATCGACTCGCTGGACTGCCTCGACGTGCTGCGCGTCCTCGGCGACACTGCCGTGCCGCTGCCCTTCCGGTACGAGGGCGAGGACGGCGTGGCCGATCTCGAGGTGCGGCACAGCGACGGCCGGGCCTGGGCCGTGCGGGTGGAGCGCGCGTTCGGGCCGGACCGCCCCGAGTCGTGCGGCAAGCCGCCCGCTCCGCACGAGGTCTGGTCGGCCGAGGCGCCGGCGCCGATCCCACGGTGGTGGGAGCGTCGGCAGACCCCGCGTCGGGACTCTCCGGGGCCTGGCTAGGGTCGGCACGTGACGAACGCCCACGACTCCGCCCAGGCGACGACGTTCCCCAGCGACGCGTTCGCCGACGCGCTCGAGGGGAACGCCCACTATGCCGAGGGGTTCGGCGGGACCGACCTGACCGGCCGGGCCCGTCGCGGTCTGGCCGTCGTCACCTGCATGGACTCGCGCATCGAGCCGCTCTCGCTGCTCGGCATGGAGCAGGGCGACGTCAAGATCCTGCGCAACGCGGGGGCACGGGTCACCGACGACGTCCTGCGCACCCTCGTCCTGGCGACGTACTTCCTGGGCGTGGACCGGGTGCTCGTGATGCCCCACACCGACTGCAAGATGGCCAGCGCCACCGAGGCGGAGCTGCACCAGCGCATCTCCGAGGAGCACGGCGTGGACACGAGGTCGGTGGAGTTCCGCACGGTCGAGGACCAGGAGGAGGCGCTTCGCTACGACGTCGCGCGGATCCGGGCCTATCCCCTGCTCCCCCCGGACCTCGTCGTCGCCGGGGCCGTCTACGACGTGCGCACGGGCAGGCTCTGCCCCCGCGACGTCTGAGAACTCACCCGCGCGCTGCGTCCAGGAGCGCCGCGCGATCGTGCAGCGTCGTCCGGTCGCGCCCGCGCTCGGCCCCGAGGGCCCGCTCGGCGGCGTCGATGGCGTGCCAGCCTGCCACGGCGACCACGTCGATCCCCCGCGACGCGAGGACGTCGGCGATCCCGGTCGCGTCGGAGTCCCGCTCACCGAGGTCGGCGAGGACGGAGGCCACCGTCGCGGCGGCGTCCTTCTTGTTGGTCCCGATGATCCCCGTCGGCCCGCGCTTGATCCACCCGGCCACGTACAGCCCGGGCACGGGGGCGCCCTCAGGGTCGAGGACCCGACCCTCGGCGTTGGGGATCACGTTGCGCCGGTCGTCGAAGGGGACCCCGTCCAGCGCCACGCCGCGGTAGCCGACCGAGCGGACCACGAGCTGCGCCTCGAGCTCGTAGGTCTCCCCCGTGCCGTGCGCCGCGCCGGCGTCGTCGATCGTCGTGCGCTCGACCACGACCCGCTCCACCCGGTCGGTCCCGAGGATCTCCACCGGGCGGGCGTGGAAGTGCAGGTAGATGTGGCGGCGCTGGGGGGCCGCGTGCTGGTCGGCCCAGCCGCGGATCACCTCCACGTTGCGGGCCACGACCCGGTCGGACTCGACGAGCGCCGCGCTCACGGGCTCGAGCTCGAGGTCGAGCGCGTCGACCTCGACGCCGACGCCGTCGAGCTCGCCGAGCTCGCGCAGCTCCTTGGTGGTCCAGGTGGCCTGGGCGGGTCCGCGCCGGCCGAGGACGTGCACGTCGGTGATGCCGGAGGCCGCCAGCAGGTCGAGGACGTGCTGAGGCATATCGGTCGCATCGAGCCGCTCGCTGGGAGCCGTGAGCACGCGCGTCACGTCCACCGCGACGTTGCCCACCCCCACGACCACGGCTGACGTCGCACCGTCGAGCGCGTGCTCGACGCCGCCGCGGTCCGCGTCGGGGTGCCCGCAGTACCAGGCCACCAGGTCGGTCGCGGCCAGGCTGCCGACGAGGTCCTCGCCCGGGATCGCGAGTCGCCGGTCGCGGGCCGCACCGTAGGTGAGGACCACCGCGTCGTAGGCGTCCTGGAGCTCGGCGACCGTGACGTCGGTCCCGACCTCGACGCCCGCCAGGAGGCGGACCTCGGGACGCTCGAGCACCTTGGCCAGGGTGTCGCGGACGGACCGGATCGAGTGGTGGTCGGGGGCGACTCCGTAGCGCACGAGCCCGAAGGGGACCGGCAGCCGGTCGAGCACGTCGACCCGGTTGCCGGCGGTGGCGAGGGCGTCGGCGGCGTACAGACCGGAAGGCCCCGCCCCGACGACGGCGATGAGGTTGCTCACGTCAGCCATCGCACCACACGGGCGCTCGAGCCCGCGGGCGACCCGCCGCTCAGGCGTCGATGCGAGCGCGGTCGAGGGACGCGGCGCCCTCGACGATGAACTCCTTGCGCGGTGCGACGTCGGTGCCCATGAGGAGGTTGAAGACCTCGGTGGCCTGGTCGACCTCGGACATCGTGATCCGCCGCAGGGTCCGCGAGGCGGGATCCATCGTGGTCTCGCGCAGCTGGGCGGCGTCCATCTCGCCGAGGCCCTTGTAGCGCTGCGGGGTCTTGAACGATCGACCCTTGGTCGTCAGGTCGGCCAGCACCCGGCGGTACTCGTCCTCGCTGTAGGTGTAGCGGATCTCGTTGGGCTTCGAGCCCGGGTTGACGATCTCGAACCGGTGCAGCGGGGGTACGGCGGCGTAGACCCGGCCGGCTTCGAGCAGGGGCCGGAGGTACCGGTGGATCAGGGTGAGCAGCAGGCAGCGGATGTGAGCGCCGTCGACGTCGGCGTCCGACATGAGGATCACCTTGCCGTAACGCGCCACGTCCAGGTCGAACGTGCGCCCCGAACCGGCCCCGATCACCTGGATGATGGCCGCGCACTCGGTGTTCTTGAGCATGTCGGCGAGCGAGGCCTTCTGAGTGTTGAGGATCTTGCCGCGGATGGGCAGCAGCGCCTGGTGCTCGGCGTTGCGGGCGAGCTTGGCGGTCCCGAGCGCGCTGTCCCCCTCGACGATGAACAGCTCGCTGCGCTCCACGTCGTCGCTGCGGCAGTCGGCGAGCTTTGCCGGCAGCGCCGAGGACTCCAGCGCGTTCTTGCGGCGCTGGACGTCGCGGTGGGTCCGCGCGGCGATGCGAGCCCGTGCGGCCCCGGCGGCCTTCTCCAGCAGCGCCTTCGTGGCCGCCTTCTCCCCCCGCGGCGGAGCGGTGAGCCACGTGGAGAGCTCGCGGGCGACCACGTGCGAGACGATGCGGCTCGCGGCCGGCGTACCGAGGACCTCCTTGGTCTGGCCCTCGAACTGCGGTTCGGCCAGCCGCACCGTCACCACGGCGGTCAGACCCTCGGTCACGTCCTCCTTGGTGACGTTGTCCTCGCTGGCCTTGAGGACCTTCTGAGCACGCAGCTGGTCGTTGATCGTCTTGGTGAGCGCCCGGTCGAACCCCGTGAGGTGGGTCCCGCCCTTGGGCGTAGCGATGATGTTGACGAAGCTGCGCACGTCGGTCTCGTAGCCGGTCCCCCACCGCAGGGCGATGTCGACGCCGAGCTCTCGCTCGACCTCCTGGGTGCTCATGTGCCCCTTGCCGTCGAGCACCGGCACGGTCTCGTGGAAGTGCCCCGTCCCGGTGAGCCGCAGCACGCCGGTGACTGCCTCGTCGCGCGCGAGGAACTCGACGTACTCGGTGATGCCGCCCTTGTAGAGGTAGGTCTCGGCGACGGGCTCCGGCCCGCGGCGGTCGTCGAGGTGGATGGCCAGGCCCGGGACCAGGAAGGCGGTCTGCCGGGCGCGGGTGCGCAGCGCCTCGAGGTCGAACTCGGCGTCCTTGACGAAGATCTGGCGATCGGCCCAGTAGCGGATCCGGGTGCCGGTCAGGCCCTTCTTGGCCCGACCGGCCACGACCAGTCCCGACTTCTTGGTGAACTCGGCATCGGGGCCGTCGCCGGCGAAGGTCCCCGGCACCCCGCGACGGAACGCCATCGTGTGGATCTTCCCGTCGCGGTCGACCTCCACGTCGAGACGCTCGGAAAGGGCGTTGACCACCGAGGCGCCGACCCCGTGCAGACCGCCGGAGGCGGTGTAGGAACCGCCGCCGAACTTGCCGCCCGCGTGCAGCCTGGTCATGACGACCTCGACGCCGGTGAGCTTGGTCTTGGGCTCCACGTCGACGGGGATGCCCCGCCCGTCGTCGTGGACCTCGACGGACCCGTCGGCGTGCAGCACCACGTCGATGCGGTGGCAGTGCCCCGCGAGCGCCTCGTCGACGGCGTTGTCGATGATCTCCCACAGGCAGTGCATGAGACCGCGGCCGTCGGTGGACCCGATGTACATGCCCGGCCGCTTGCGCACCGCGTCGAGACCCTCCAGCACCGACAGGTGCTTGGCGGAGTACGCCGCCGAGGTCTTCTTCGGCGCGACGACGGGCGAGGCGGACATGCGGGGCTGCTCCTGGCGACGAGGGACGGACGAGGTCAGGCTAGTCGGCCGCACCGACCCTGCCGCCGGGGCGCGCCGGGTCCCGGATGCTCAGCGTGAGCGCGGCGACACGCCGCGCGCGGTCGTTGGTCGGGGCGGGTGATCCAGGTCACGATCGGGGTACGCCGAAGGCGAACCGGGGACGTCCGGGGCGGCGCGCGTCGTTGGTCCGTGCGAGGATGAAACCCGATTCGGAGGTAGCAGATGACCCCCACGCTGAGCCCCACCGCTCCGCTCACGGCGCTCGACCGCTGTGACCGCTGCGCCGCGCAGGCGTATGTCCGGGTCACCCTCTCCGCGGGCGGGGAGCTGCTCTTCTGCGGGCACCACTTCCGCGAGCACGAGGCGCGCCTGCGTCCGCTGGCCGCCGAGGTGCACGACGAGACCGGCAAGCTGGCCGAGCCGGCCGCACCGGTGGCCGCGCCGCACGACTGACCCACCCGAGCTCCGCGAGGGGCGTTCGAGCCGAAAGGCTCGGGCGCCCCTCGCGCGTTCTGCCCTCCCCCTCCGCTCGACCCCGCCCGACCGGCCCGCTGCTCGCCTGCGTTCGGCTGCACTCGGTTGCGGCGTGGCGCCCCCGCCTCGGGCCGGCAGCGGCCCCGGTCCTGGACGTGCGTGGGGCCCGGGTCGAGTGACCCGGGCCCCACGTCAGGGCTTGCTCAGGGCTCAGCCCTGGTCCGCCTCACGCCGGCGACCGAACGCGACGAACATCGCACCGATCGCGAGCAGCAGGCTCGCCCACAGGAGCATCGTCAGCACCTCGGCACCGGTCTGCGGAAGACCGGGCGAGTCCACGACGACGGTGTGAGTGGTGTCGTCCTCCAGGCCGAGCCAGCGCGCGGTGTTCACGAGCTTGGCGCCGTCGGCGTTGGAGTCCAGCACCTTCACGTCGTAGGTGAAGATGACCGTCTGATCAGGAGCGACAGTCACGTCGTTCCAGGTGATGGTGGTGGCCGTGACCGAGTCGGGCTCGAACGCGGCACCGTCCTTGGTGAAGTTGCCGACGACCTCGACGCCGGCGGGCAGCGTGTCGACGAGGTCGCCGAACGCGGGCCCGTCGCCGGTGTTGCCCAGCTTCACCGTGTAGGTGATCACGTCACCGGCCTTGACCGTCGACCCGGGCGCCGGGTTGGCGTCCTTGTCGAGGGTCGGCACCGGGGTGGGCACGGGCTCGACGGTCACGCTGTGGACCGTCTTGTCCGTGAGACCCGCCCACGTCGCGTTGTTGACCAGCTGGACGCCGTCCTCCTGGTCGAGACCGACGGTGACGTCGAACTCGTAGGTGACCTGCTCGCCGGGCTGCAGCGTCACGTCGGCCCAGGTGAGGGTCTGACCGACGGTGGACGTCGGGTCCGCGGGCGTGAAGTTCCGCGGGTTCTCGACGCCGTCGGGCAGCGTGTCCACCAGGTCGCTGGTGACGGCGGTGCCGCCGTTGTTCACCAGGGTGATGCTGTAGCGGACATCGTCACCAGGGGCGACGAGACCGGTCGGGTTGAGCTCGGAGCCTTGCTCGGTCGGCGAGGACTTCTCGAGCGACGGGACCCCGGGCGGGGCGAAGCACGGCGCGGTCGACGGCGGGTAGAGCACCTGGGACTGGTCGGTCGGGTTGACCGTGCCCACCAGCGCCACGGACGGGGTGAGGCCGTCGCCGACCTGCTTCCAGACCGGGGCGCTGACCGTGCCCTCGTTGACCCAGCCCGGCCAGTCGATGGTGTCGCCACCCTCGGTCTTCGTGCCCGGGTAGAGAAGGGTCCCGCTCGGCAGCGGCAGGTCGTTCAGCTGCTGCGGAGTGCCGTCGATCGTGGTGACGTCGGTCGGGACCGGGTCACCGGCGGAGATGCCGAGGTCGGCGTCGTCGACCGTGTACACCCACTGGAGGTCGACCGTGTAGGCCGGCGTCGCCAACGGGTCCAGGTTGTGCGTGACGACCTGGTAGTCCACGACCGGCGTGTCGGCGTCGCAGCGCTCGTTGGCCGAGAGCTCGATCCACTTGACCCAGGTCTCGGTGGTGGCCTCGAGCTCGAACCACGACGCCTTGTTGATCAGGATGTCGTTGCCCTCGCTCGCGGCGCCCTCGAGCACCTCGACGTCGTAGGTCAGGGTGAGGGAGTCCCCACCGGCGACCGTGATGTCGGACCAGGTGATCGTGTGGGTGTTCGCGTCGTAGACCCCACCGTTGCTGGCCGAGCCGTCCACGTAGGAGACGAACTCGGGCAGCACGTCGGTGACGTCGTCGGTGGCGTCGGCCGTCCCGGTGTTGGAGACGGTCACGTCGTAGGTGAGCACGTCACCGACCTCGATGGCGTCGGGGAAGGACGGGGTGAGCTCGTTGCCCTCCGAGTCCTTGACGACCTTCGAGATGCCGGGGTCGGCCTGGGTGACCAGGGACGTCTCGCCCTTGTCGCCGCAGGCGCCGGCCACGCCGAGGTTGTCACCGGTGGTGCTGGTGTACTCGGCGACCCAGAAGTAGTACCCGGGCGCGGTCACGGTGACCTCGGAGGAGGCCACGACGGCCGTGCCGTCGGCGTCCACGTCGCCCAGCGCGACGACGATGTCCTCGCCGACCTGGGTCTCGCAGACCGCGGTCGGCTCGCCGCCACCTTCGCCGGCGGCCACGGGACCGTAGACCCGGAAGGTGACCGAACCCGCCGCGTCACCGGTGAGGCCGGTGATCGTGGCCGAGTCCGAGATGGTGGCCGACGCGTTCTCGTCGACCGCGAGGTTCACCACGCGCGTCGCCGTGGTGGTGATCTCGGGCTGGCGCGGGTCCACCTTGCTGATCTCATCGTTGGGCGGAGTGATGTCCCCGCACGTGTGGGTGACGGGGTTGTTGTTGCCGTCGCCCAGGTAGTTGGCCTTCCAGGCGTAGTAGCCCGCGTCGCCCACCTTGACGGCGCCCACGATGGACACCGAGCCGGCGATGACGTCGGAGCCGTCGAAGGAGGTGTCGTACTCGCCGGCGAGCGTGCCGGCGTTGCAGACGACCGAGGCCTCGTCGGCGAACGGACCGTAGACGGTGAAGACCACGGTGCCGCTGGCGTCGGCGGTCAGACCGCTGAGGAACGCGGTGTCGGTGACGAAGGTCTCCCCGTCACCCGCCGCCAGCGTGGCGTCGGTCGCGGTGGTCGAGATGGACGGGTCGGCCTTCTGGATCACGTGGATCTCGTAGTTGCCGCCGGTGGTGGACCCGCACGGGTGCGTGGAGGTCTCGTTGTTGGCGTCACCGCTGTAGGTCGCCTTCCAGGCGTACGTCCCGGCGTCGAGCGTGCCGGTGTAGGCCGGGGAGGTGACGGTGGCGGAGCCGCCGGGGTGCGGGCCGACGACGGGCTGCGGGTCACTGGTCCAGAGGGCCGTGGTGCAGGTCGCGTCGTAGAGCTTGAAGGTCACCGAGCCGCCCGCGTTGGCGGTCAGGCCGGTCAGCGTCGCGGTGTCCACGAGGGACGTGCCGGGAAGCTTGGTGTCCTGACCCTGCGCCGTGCGGGTATCGGTGGTGATCGAGGTCGGGGCCTTGTTCACGACCCAGCTCTCGTTGGGCGAGTTGCACGGCTCGGTGTCCTCGACGTTGTTGGCGTCGCCGCTGTAGGCCGCGGTCCACCGGTAGGTGCCGGCCACCGTGGCGGTGTAGTCCGGCGAGGTGACGACCGAGGCGTAGCCGCTCTGCCCGAGGACGGGCGTCGTGAGGGCGACGGGGTAGGTCGCGAGAGGAGCCGCGGAGCAGGTGGCGTCGCCCGGCGCGAAGACCTTGAAGGTCACCGTGCCGGTGGCGTTGTAGGTGAGACCCGACACCGTGGCGACGTCGTAGATCTTCGCCTCGGGCAGGTAGCTCTCGCCCTGGACCAGGTTCTTGCCGCCGGCCGTGGTGGAGATGCCCGGCGTCGCCTTCTCGACCAGGGTGGTCTCGTTGGCGTCACCGCACTGGCCGGACACGGCCCAGGTGTTGGTGGCCTGGTCGCCGGAGTAGCTGGCGATCCAGAAGTAGCGACCGGCCTCGGTCGGGGTGACCTCGGGCGAGTCGTACTGGCCCGGACCGTTCACCGTCACCTCGTCGAGCACGAGCGCGTCCTCGGCGTTGCACGTCGGGGTCGCGTTCGCGGCGTACGGGCCGTAGAGCGTGAAGGTGATGGTGCCGCCGGCGTCAGCGCGGACACCGGTGAGCGTCGCCTGGTCCTTGATCGGCGCACCCGGCAGCTTCACGACCGGGGTGGCCGACGTGACGATGGCGCTGCGCGGGTCGTCGATGGAGAGAACCGTGACGACCTTGTCCGTGGCGTCCTGCGCGGTCAGCGCCTCGACATCGGTGTAGGGGTAGTCGGGGAGGTTCCACGGCGACGGCGCCGTGAGCTCCTCGAAGTAGTACGAACGTCCCCAGGACAGGCCGGTCACGGTGGCCCGACCATCCGCACCGGTGGTGATCGGCTCCACGGCGGTCAGGCGGACGTCGTCGGTCTCAGTCGAGGAGATGTCGGGCTGGCCGACCACCTTCCAGAGCGCGAACGTCGCCCCGGCGACCGGGACGTCGCCCGGCTGGCCGAGCTTCTCGACCGTGAGCGCGCCCTTCAACCGCGGATTGGCGAAGGTGTAGCCGGCCTGGTGCGGCTCGAGCGCCGCTGCCAGCGTGGCCGCGGTGGCCGGGATGGTCACGGTGGCCGTGCCGGAGTCCTTGCCGTAGCCGACGGGTGGGGTCGTCTCGGTGATCGAGTACGCGCCGACGGGGAGACCGCTGACCTCGATCTCGCCGAGGGTGGGGTCCTCGTCCTTCGTGCCGTTGTCCACGACGGTGAACGGCTGCGAGTACCCGGTGATGGTCGAGAACGTGCCCGGGCCGGACGTCCGCGCCACGGAGAAGGTGGCGCCCGTGGCCGGCGTCTCGCCGTCGCCGTAGGTCTTGAGCCAGCGGATGGCACCCAACGGGTTGGTGAAGTTCACCCGGGAGGACCCGTACTTCGTCAGCGTCACCTGCTGCGGCTGGAGGACCTTGATGTAGCCGGCCGGTGCGGTCAGCTCGGTGACCGTGTAGGTCCCGGGCTTGGCGGATGCGATGGAGATGACGCCGTTCGCGGTGCCGTCGGAGTCGTTGGCGCCGCCGTCGGTCACGGAGAGCAGCTTCGGGTCCTGAGCACCGGGGATCGGGTTGGGCGTGACCTCGAACGTCGCCCCCGGCAGCCGCATGCCGTCGGTGTCGTACTTGTAGATGTCGAGCTTGGCGCACTCGGACGGGATGGTGATGCCGATCGCCTCGACGTAGTCCTGCAGGTTGTTGTCGGTGTTGCCGGTGGTCGAGCGCGAGTTCAGCGCGGCGAAGCCGGAGGACGGGCAGCCCAGGACGGCGCCGAAGGAGGTGAGGTCGATCGAAGCCTCGACGAAGCCCTCCGGGGTGATCGACCCGTTGGACACGTTGGGCGTCGGGAGCCACCACGAGGGCATCCCGCTGACGCTGACGCCCGCGTTCGACTTCACGTCGTACACCGGGTTCGGCGGGGCGCCGAGGGCCCACGCTCCGTTGGTCCACTTGTAGAAGGACGGAGCGGAGAAGATGCCCGAGCCCTGGTCCTGGATCAGGAACCTGACGTCACCGTTGGAGCGGATCGGGTTGGGGTTCTGACCCGCCTGCTTGATCTGGTTGAGCTCGAACCAGTAGCCCGCCGTCGCGTTGCCACCGGAGTTCGAGCCGCGGTCGAAGCCCAGGTTGAGGAAGACGTGGTCGTCCTTGATGAAGGTGTAGGCCCCCATGCGGCCGAAGTCGGACTTGCCCGCGACGTTGCCGGACGTCTGCTGCGTCCACGGCGGACTGTTCTCCTTGTCGTTGGCACCCAGGAGCGTGTCGTCCTGGCCGCCGACCGTGTTGTCCAGCACGGTCGCCACGGTGCGGAAGGTGCGCCCGTTCGCGTCGGGCAGCGAACCCACCGAGGTCAGTGACGCCCAGTCCTCGTTACCCGAGGTGGTGACGGCGAAGTTGCCGTCGATCTCGAAGCCGCCGATCGTCGCGGCGGAAGCCGGCGCGAGTCCGATAGCGGGGGCGCCCAGCAGGACGAGTGCGCCTGCGGTGGCTCCGGCGAGCCAGCGCGGCATGCGCTTGCCCGTAAGCATCGTGGTGGTCGTGGCCGCCATCATGGTCTCCCAACCACGAGGTCGGTCTCACCACTCGCTCCCCGCGACCGTCGCCCCCCGTCGGGGGCTCGGTGACCGTGGATACGGTCGCGGATCGTCGCTTCCTCGCCTTGCTCGAGGGCCGACACCAGCGTCGGACCCACCCCCAGAGTGGGCAGGCGACAGGGAGGTCGGAACCCTCAGTGATCAATACTGCGCCAGCCGGGTGACATCCGGATAGGGAGATCATCCGAACGGTTGATGGCCACTCGGTCGTCCGTCGCGGTCCGGTCACGCTCCGTGAGACCCGCATGGGCGGGCCTAGGCTGAGCGGGTGCCGGCCTGGGGAGAGCTCGTCGTCCTCGTCGTCTGCGTGACCGGCATCGTCGGCACGATCGTGCCGATCCTCCCCGGCGCCCTCCTCGTGGGCGCGGCCCTGCTCGTGTGGGCGCTGGTGGAGGGCACCTGGCTGGCCTGGGCCGTCGCGCTGGTGGGGGTCGCCATCCTGGGGCTCGGCCAGGTCCTCACCTATCTCGTCCCCGGCCGACGGATGAGCGAGGCGGGCATCCCGGGCCGCACCCTGCTGGCCGGGGGTCTGCTCGGCCTCGTGGGACTTCTCGTGCTCCCGGTGGTCGGCCTCCCCCTGGGCTTCGTCCTGGGTGTCTACCTCGCCGAGCGGGTACGCCTGCCCGACCACGCTGCCGCCTGGCCCTCCACCGTGGCGGCCATGAAGGGGGCCGGGCTCTCCGTCCTCATCTCCCTGGCCGCCGCCGTCCTCGCGACGGGCGCGTGGCTCGCCGCCGCCGTCACGACCTGACGCGACGACCGCCGGGCGCTCGGACCCGCCGGTGGCGCGGGATCGCTCGAAACCCGGCGACGCATATACCCCTGGGGGTACTGTGGAGACAGTCGGGCGGCACTGGGGCGCCCCGTCGCGAGGAGCCAGCCGGATGGCACGCGTCGTCGTACTCGGGGCCGGGATCTCCGGTCACACCGCGGCCCTGCACCTGCGCCGCAAGCTCGGCAAGCAGCACGAGGTCGTGGTCGTCTCGCCGAACTCCACCTGGAACTGGATCCCCTCCAACATCTGGGTGGGCGTCGGCAGGATGGACTCCGAGCAGGTGACCTTCGAGCTCGCGCCGGTCTACCGCAAGAAGGGGATCGTGTTCCGCCAGGCGAAGGCGGTAGCGATCCGCCCCGAGGGGAGCGAGACCTCGGCGCGTCCGAGCGTCGACGTGGTGCACACCTCCTCGGGACGCCAGGGCGAGAGCGAGAGCATCGAATACGACTACCTCATCAATGCGACCGGGCCGAAGCTCAACTTCGGCGCCACCCCCGGGCTCGGCCCGGACGGCGGCCATACGGTCTCCGTCTGCACCTACGGGCACGCCGAGCAGGCCGCTCGCAAGCTCGACGAGATCATCGACCGGCTCAGGCGAGGGGAACGCCAGCGCCTCGTGATCGGGGTGGGTCACGGCACGTGCACCTGCGAGGGTGCGGCGTTCGAGTACACCTTCAACGTCGAGCACGAGCTGCGCGAGGCCGGCGTGCGCGACCTGGCCGAGATCGTCTACCTCTCGAACGAGTACGAGCTCGGCGACTTCGGCGTGGGGGGCATGTCGTTCGCGCAGAACGGGTTCGTGACCACCAGCCAGTTGTGGACCGAGTCCCTGTTCCGCGAGCGCGGCGTGCGGTCGATCCTTCGGGCGCACGTCCAGCGGATCGAGGAGGGCAGGCTCTTCTACGAGACGCTCGACGGCACCGAGGCCGAGCTCACGTTCGACTTCGCGATGCTCCTCCCTCCCTTCCGCGGTCAGGACCTGCAGGCCGTCGCGCGTGACGGCTCCGACATCACCGACCAGGTCTTCGCACCCAACGGGTTCCTCAAGGTCGACGCCGACTACACCCCGAAGCCGGTGGAGGAGTGGAAGGCGTCGGACTGGCCGAGCACGTACGTCAGCCCGCTCTACCCGAACGTCTTCGGCGTGGGGATCGCCTTCGCGCCACCGCACCCGATCTCGGTGCCCCGCAAGAGCCCCACCGGCACTGTGATCTCCCCGGCACCCCCGCGGACTGGCATGCCGTCGGGACTCATGGGACGGGCGGTCGCGGAGAGCATCGTCGACATGATCGACAGGGGTGCGCGCACCCCCACCCACCGGGCTTCCATGGCCGAGATGGGAGCCGCCTGCGTCGCCAGCGCCGGTGCCGGACTCACCAAGGGCACCGCGGCGTCCATGACGATGTACCCGGTCGTGCCCGACTACGACAGGTACCCCGGCTACGGCCGCAGCCTCACGCAGACCTCCGGCGAGATCGGCCTCGCCGGGCACTGGATGAAGCACCTGCTCCACCACATGTTCATCTACAAGGCCAAGGCCAACCCTGGTTGGTCCTACATCCCGGAGTGAGACCCACGATGACGGAGAACAAGGCCACCGCTCCCCCCGAGGGGACCGGGGTGACCGACCTTCCGCCCGAGCTGGCGTCGACGGCGCCGATGCCGACGCAGCGCACCGTGCGCCTGCGCACCAACCTGCCGTACCAGGCCGTGCGCTTCGGCGCGGTGAGCCTGCGGATGATGCGGATGGTGCTCAAGTCCCACGGGTGAGTCGCGACGCGCGCCCGGGCGGTCCCCCTTGCCCAGAGGGGGACCGCCCGGGCGTCCGGGCCGCTAGCGTGCCACCAACCGCCCGCGGCGGACCGACGACGAGACGGAGGGAGCACATGTCCTACCTCGCCCGTGCCATCTCCGATCCGATCGACCGGCTCGGGCTCACGAGCCGCCAGCTGGCGATCCTCGCGGAGCGGATCCCGCTCGAGGCGCTGCCGGTCGACCCCCTGATCGACGACCACACCCTCGAGGCGGGCGACCGTGGTCCTGACTCGATGCCCGGGGCAGTGCGGCTGCGCACGTTCACCGGACCCAAGCTGGCGCGCACGACCGCCTACCGCTTCCAGCGACGGGGCATCCTCAACGAGCACCTCGTCCACGCGTGGCCGGGCGAAGGCTTCGACTTCCCGGCGCTCACGACCGTCGTCTTCGAGATGGACGCCACGATCATCCTCGGCGCAGACCTGATCCCGATCGCCGACGTCGCGTTCCACCGCGAGTACTACGGCGTCTGGTACGCGGAGCACACCGCGCTCGTGGCCGAGCACTGGCCGGTGCTCAGCCCCTACCTCCTCGCACCCTCGCCGGCGCCGGACGCGTACTTCACCAATCAGCTCGGCTCACGTCTGGCCGTGCTCACGAACCTCCGCGGCGAGGCCCTGGAGCCCGCGGTCGCCTACGTCGAGGCGCTCACGCGGCTGTTCACCGAGCTGTGGGAGCGCGCCGAGCCCACGGCCCCCGAGCATCGCGACCACGTCGAGGCGCGGCGCGTGGCTCTCATGACGCGGGCGTACAAGGGACTGGATTACCACTCGCCCGCCTCGCGCAGCCTGGCGTCGGTGCTGGGGTGGCCCGGAGCCAATGCGATGTTCGACCACGTGTTCGGGCCGGACGCGGACCCGCAGCCCGGCGACGGTCCGCGCACCTACCTCGGCGTGGAGCAGAGCCCCGGCACCGGGGCGCGCCGCGCCGGCTCACCGATCCGGGCATGAGAGACCTCCGGCGACGCACGCTGCGCCGCACGGCCCGGGGATAGCGTGCCGCCATGAGCGACGCGGCCCAGCGGTGGCGTGAGGGGTTGGCGTCGTGGGCCATCCCGGACGAGATCCTGCGAACCGCCCCCGAGTCGCCGTGGATCCATCCCGTCGAGCTGTTCACCGTGACGCTGCCGGTCCGCGACTCGCCCTCCCACCGACGCGCCCGCGGCGCGGTGCCCGAGGGCGGCACCGTCCTCGACGTCGGCTCCGGGGGCGGGCGGGCGGCACTGGCGCTCGTGCCGCCGGCCGGTCACGTCGTCGGCGTCGACCAGCAGCAGGAGATGCTCGTGGCCTTCGCCGAGGGTGCCGAATCGCTGGGCGTCGCGCACGAGGAGGTGCTCGGCGACTGGCCCGGGGCCGCACCTCGCACGCCCGGCGCCGACGTGGTCGTCTGCCACCACGTGGCGTACAACGTCGCGGAGCTCGGAGCCTTCCTCCTGGCGCTGGACGAGCACGCGCGGCGCCGGGTCGTCCTCGAACTGCCGTGGACACACCCGCTGTCCTCCATGAACCCCTTGTGGCAGCACTTCTGGGGCCTGGAGCGACCGACCTCCCCCACCGCCCAGGACGCCCTCGATCTGGCCCGCGAGGTCGGCCTCGACGCGCGCATGGAGGTGTGGGAGGACGACCAGCCCCGAGCGGACGTGAGCCCCGAGCAGCAGGCCCGCTTCACCCGGATCAGGCTCTGCCTGCCCGCCGACCGAGAGGCGGAGGTCGCCGCCTACCTCGCCGCCGCGCCACCGCCGGGCCCCCGGCGCGTCGCCACCCTATGGTGGGACCGCACTCGCGCCCACGGCTGACCCAGCCACGGAAGGACCATCGCTTGCACCCCGAGACCGACCTCGACACCGGATGGGTGATCGCCGGAGGGACCCCGATCTACTACAGGTCGGGCGGCCTCACGGCCGAGGGGGAGCCGATCCTGCACGTCCACGGCTTCGCCATCTCCGGGACCTACATGACTCCCACGGCCCGCCTGCTCACCGACCGCCATCCCACCTACGTCCCGGACCTGCCCAGCTTCGGACGCAGCCCCGCCCTCAGCGGTGGCCAGAGCATCGACCGGCTGGCCGACGCCGCAGCCGACTTCCTGGACGCCGTCGGCGTCGAGCGCGCCGTCGTCGTCGGCAACTCCCTGGGCACCGCCATCCTCATCTCGCTGGCCACGCGGCATCGCGATCGCGTGTCGAAGCTCGTCCTGGTCTCCCCGGCGGGCGGCGCCAACAACGTGCCCCTGCCGAGGGCCGTGCGCCAGCTGGCGAGTGACGCCCTGCGTGAGCCGCCGTCGATGGCTCGGGTGGCCGTTCCCGACTACCTGCACTTCGGCGTGGTGGACACCTTCCGGCTGTTCGCGGCGATGACCCGCTTCCCCGCGCTGGAGGAGCTGCTCGAGCTGGACGTCCCTGCCCTGGCCGTGCTCGGCGTCCGTGACCCGCTTCTCCCCGGAGCCGGGCGAATCAAGGACGTGGTCGCGCAGATGCGGAGCGACCTCACGGTCGCGGTGGTCAAGGACGCGGCGCACGCGATCAACTTCAGCCACCCGCGTGAGCTGGCCGGGCTCGTCAGAGGCTTCCTCGACGACTCCCTCGAGGTGGGTTACGTCGCCACTGACCACCCCGAGGGGCCCCTGAGCGAGACCGTGGTCCTGCGCTGAGCGGCGGCCGGGCACCGCGAGACCGCTGATCAGGCGGACGTGTAGAAGCGCCTCTGGGCCGCGCGGCTGGAGTAGGTCGCGATGTCGAGCGCGAAGCCGATCGCGACGAACACCCACCCCAGCGACGAGACACCGGCGATGGGCGCGTAGGCGAACACGTAGAACAGTGCGGTCCACGGCAGGAAGACGAGACCGAGCGCGGGCAGCCAGAACTCCCCACTGAAGGCCACCGCGACGCGCGTGCTGAACAGCCAGGTGGCAAGGAACGCCACGCGCGGGCCCAGCAGGCCGAGGACGATCAGCAAGCAGCACATGCCGCGAATCTAGCGCCGCGCGGACTCCTCCGGTGCCTCGTCGGCGAACCCGGGAAGCAGGTCCTGCAGGACGCCGCGCACCGGGATCGTGACGTCGAGGCGGCAGAGCACCCCGATCACGCCGAGCCAGACCCGCTGCGTCATGAGGTGCTCGGGGGGGAGGGTCAGTCCGAGCGCCGCGGTGTAGTCCGGGTCGCGCGCGGCGTCGTCGGTCGCGAAGCACGAGCGCAGCCAGGTGGGTGAGAACGCGAACCGGTCGTGACGTGCGGGCTCGCCGAAGGGCGACATGACCGCACCGAGGCTCGCCACGTCGACCTGCCTCCCCGGCCGGACCAGGCCGAAGGCGCGCAGCGCCGACTCCACCTCGGCGTCGGTCCCGCCGTCCGCGAACGCGCGCACCAGCCGGCCGAACTCCCGAGGAAGGCCGTCGGGCATGGAGACGACGGCGCCGAAATCGAGCACACCGAGCCGGCCGTCGGGGGTCGCACGGAAGTTGCCCGGGTGGGGGTCGGCATGCAGCCACCCGGCCCGGGCGGGCGCGAGGAGCACGAACCGCTGGTAGCGCTCGGCGAGCTCCTGCCGGTCGGGCAGCGGGTCCGCGGCCACCGACACGAGAGGGCGCCCGTCCACCCACTCGCCGACGAGGACCCCGTCGCCGACGGCGACGACGCCGGGCACGGCGTACTCCCCCGAGTCGGCGAAGGCGTCGGCAACAGCCCGCTGGGCACGCGCCTCATGGTGGTAGTCGAGCTCCTCCTCCGCCCGGACCCGCAGCTCGCCCACGAGCGGGGCGGCCACCAGTCCGGGCAGCACCGCGCCGGCCAGGCGCAATGAGACCCCGAGGGCGCGGAGGTCGGACAGCAGCGCCTCACGCGCGAAGGGGTATTGCACCTTGACCGCGACCTCTCGGCCGTCGTGCCACACCCCGCGGTGGACCTGTCCCAAGGACGCGGCCGCGACCGCCTCGGTGTCGAGCTCGCGGAACGACTGCGCCCAGCCCGGTCCGAGCCCGCGCACGAGCTCGGGCTCCACCTCGCGCCAGGACAACGGTGCGTTGCCCTCCTGCAGGCCGGTCAGCGCCTCGGTCCACGTACGGTCCGGGTCGGGCGGGAAGAGCGAGTCCACGGTGGACAGCAGCTGACCCGCCTTGAGCGCGCCGCCCTTCATGGCGCCGAGGGTCGACCGCAGCGCCTCTGCGTTGCGGGCCCGGGTCCCCCTCCGTAGCGCCGCGGGGTCCTCCGCCCACCGGCAGCGGAGCGCCGTGAGCGCCGAGCGCGCCGTGAGCCCGCCGACCAGCCCGGCGATCCGCGCGGAGCGGAGCGCGACGGACGTAGGGGGCACCGCACCAGTATCCGCGTCGCGCGGCCCGGGCGAGCGTCAACGCTCGACGCACACGCGGTGAGGCGGGGACCGCGGTTGCCCGGTCGTGAGCCCCAGCGAGCGCTAGCGTGAGGGGGTCCCCGGGGAGCCCGGCCCCGTCCCGACGCAGTCGGAGGCGATCTCGGTGTCCTCGCTCATCCTCGGCAAGCTCGATCCGGCGGCAGCCCGGCGCGAGACGCTCGCGCTCCGCGACCGCGTCCTCGGCGCCCCGCCCCAGGACCCGGTGCGCTCGGCCTACCCCGTGGGCGCGGTCGGCGAGGGCGATGGTCGGCGCGTCCTGGTGCTGGGAGCGACCGGCTACATCGGCCAGGCGGTCGTGCGTGAGCTGGCGGGCCGCGGCTTCGCGCCCGTCGCCCTGACTCGCGAGGGCCGTCCGGTGCCCGGGTGCGACGATCTGGACGTCACCGTCGTCGCCGGTGCTGCCACCGATGCACGGGACGTCGAGCGCGCGTTCGACTCCCACCCCGTCGACGCGGTCATCTGCCTGCTCGCCTCCCGGCGGCCCAACGACGAGGCCGAGTGTCTGGCCGTCGACTACGAGGCACCGCACCTCGCCGCCGATCTCGCCGCGAAGGCCGGTGTCCGCCGGTTCGTCCACGTGAGCGACTACGGCGTCTACCGACCCGAGCTGCAGACCCAGGTGCACAAGCTGCGCGTGGAGGGCGAGCTCGTGGGGGGCCACTTCGGCGGCTTGCCGTACACGATCGTCCGACCGACCGCGTACTACCCGTACCTGGCGATCAACTTCGGCGACGTGAAGAACGGTGCGCCGTACCGCATCTTCGATCATGGCGAGTGGAACCTCGTCAACCCCATCGCCCGCGAGGACCTCGCCGAGTTCCTCGTCAACGCGCTCGCCTCCGAGGACGCCGTCGGGCGGATCCTGCCGGTGGGCGGACCGTGGACGGCGGACAACGTGGTCACCCTGCGGTCCGCGGGCGAGATGATGTTCGACGTCCTCGGTCGCGAGCCGGTGTGGGAGCAGGAGACGATCGCCGGCTGGGACAAGAAGACCGCTCGACTGCGTCGGGCGGGAGCGCTCTACCCGAAGCTGCGCAGCGTCGTGTACTACCTCGACGCGGCCAAGTACTGGACGGTGGTCACGCACGTGGCACCGCCGTACGGCACGCGCACCTTTCGCCAGTACCTCGAGCGGCTCAAGGACCGCGAGTTCGCAGCGGGGTCCTTCCGCGACCGGATGAGGTCGGGCACCTCCCTCGTGCCGACGGACGTCTAGCGCGTCCCGGCCGGCGCCCGCGCATCGAGAACTCTGAGCGACGCCTTCGCCACTCAGGGTGAGAGCGCTCGCCCGAATGCCGGGAAAACGTCTCAACTCGGACTCCGTTCCCCCCACCGCCGCGTCCGGTGCGCTGTACTGATCCGCACCCCGTCCCTCGACGAAGGCTGACCCATGCGCCCCACGCGTCCCGCCCTGCTCCTGTCCGCCACGGCCGTGCTGGCAGGCGCTCTGCTCACCGGCGGCGCCGCCGAGGCTGCTCCGGGAGGCGTCGGGGCCGTGGCCTCAGCGACCGGGCAGAGCCACGCCGCGGTCGTCGCCTACTGGACCCCCGCCCGGGTCGCCTCGGCCGTCCCCGCCGACCTCAGCGTGGATGCGCTTGGCCGCCGGGTCGAGACCGGAAAGCCAGGCGGCAGCGGTGGAAAGGGCAAGCCCGGCGGAGGCGGCTCCGGTGGCGGAACAACGTCGGTGACCGGCGCCTCGTGGAACGCCGGCGGAGCGGTCCTCAAGACCACCGGCAAGGTGCTGTTCACGATGGGCGCGTCCAACTACGTCTGCTCCGGCAGCGTCGTGCAGGACGGCGTCGCCGGCCGCGCGCTGGTCCTGACCGCCGGGCACTGCGTCTACGACGACGTCAAGGACGCCTTCGCCACGAACTGGATGTTCGTGCCCGAGTTCGACACCGCTCCGACGTTCACCTGCGACAGCACGGCTTACGGGTGCTGGACAGCGAGCGCCCTGGTCACCACGTCCCAGTGGGCGGCGAGCGACTTCAACCACGACATCGGCTTCGCCGTCATGGGCGCGGGCGGGAAGGCGAGCAGCCAGCTCGACGACGTCGTCGGCGCGCAGGCCATCGCCTTCAACACGGCTCACCCCACGCAGGTCTTCGCGTTCGGCTACCCGGCCGCGACCCCGTACACGGGCAACGACCTCGTCTACTGCTCGGGGACGGATTCGGCCGACGTCTGGGGCGGCTCGACCGACTTCAGCCTGTCCTGCTCGCTCAACGGCGGGTCCAGCGGTGGACCCTGGTTCCGCGACTTCAACGCCGCGACCGGCGTGGGCACCCTCACCTCGGTCAACAGCTTCACCTACCGCGGCCTCAAGAACCGCATGTTCGGGCCCTACCTCGGCTCGGTCGAGCAGGCCGCCTACGCCGCGGCCAAGGCCACGACGACGAACAAGGTCGCCTGACCGCGCCGCCCCCGGACACCGGCCCCGTTCCTGCCCAGGAGCGGGGCCGCTCCGCGTCCGGTGGCCGGTCGGGTCGCGGGCGCGACCGAGCATGAGTTGGGTCGCATCCGGTTCATGGACCGACGCGGACGCCTCCGCGGGTCGATGCTGGAGGCAGGACGCGACATCGAGGTGATGCGCCATGCCTGGTCGACCCACGCTCGTCCTCTGCGACGACCGCTCACCGGGTGCCCACGACGCCCGAGCCTGGATCCTGTCCCACCCCTGGACCGGGTGGGACGCCGTCACGATGCTGGTGCGCGCCGACGCCCCGGGCGGCGCCCCCGAGGCGGACCCCGAGCCACTCGTCGGCGCGGCTTTCGACCGAGCGACGGCGGGTGTCCTGGTCGGCGACCCGCGCCGGGTCCTCGCCGCACGCCACGAGGACGACCTCCTCGTGGTCGGTGCCAGGGGCACGGCGCGCCATCAGGTGGCTCACCTGGGCAAGGTCCCCGAGCACCTCGCGCACGCCGCACGCGAGCCCCTCGTCGTCGCGCGTCGGCCGGTCCACGGCGGACCGGTCCTCGTCTGTGTCGACGGATCGGCCCACGCGGGCGCCGCCGTCGACGCGGTGACCGGCCTCCCCTGGCTGGCGGGGACCCGCGCCATCGTCTTGTCGATCGACTCCGGCGACCGATCACTGGTGCCCGTGGCCGAACGCACCGGGGAACACCTCGCACGTGCCGGCGCGGACGTCGAGGTGCTGGTGGTCGTGCCCGACGAGCTCGACCTGACCGTGAACCCGCGGTGGTCCATCCTCGACACCGTCGCTCGGACGAATGCCGACCTCGTCGCCCTCGGCACGCGCGGTGTGGCTGGACTCGAGCGGTTCTGGATCGGATCGGTGGCCAGCGCCGTCCTGCGCCACGCTCCGTGCTCGGTCCTCGTCGCCCGCGACGGTCAGCGCCACGAGTCCCATGTCGACGACTAGTCGTGTCGCTCTCGACGGCCGCGGAGGCCATCACGGTCTGGCGGTCCACGAGGTGCTGCTCGTCGCGGGCAGCGATCCTGAACGCGGTCTGAGCCCGCACGAGGCGGCCGACCGGCTGGTGCGCTACGGACCGAACGTGGCGCCGGCCACCCGCCGACGCGGGCCGGTCGTGCAGTTCGCGATGCAGTTCCACAACCCGCTCATCTATGTGCTGCTCGCCGCGCTGGCGGTGACGCTAGCCGTCGGCGAGTACGTCGATGCCTCGGTCATCGCCGGCGTCGTTCTGGTCAACGCCATCCTCGGGTTCGTCCAGGAGCAGCGGGCCACCGACGCGCTGGCCGCACTCGCCGACCTCACCCGGACGCGCGCCAGGGTGCTGCGCGACAGCCGCGTCGCCGAGATCGACTCGGCCGGCGTCGTCCCAGGGGACGTGGTGCTGCTCGACGCCGGCGACAAGGTCCCGGCGGACCTGCGCCTGATCGGGGTCCGCGAGCTGCGCGTCGACGAGTCCTCGCTGACCGGGGAGTCCGAGGCGGTCGCCAAGCACGCGCTCGCGCTGCCGGCGGAGACGGCGCTGGCCGACCGGCGCAACATGTCCTACTCCGGCACCTTGGTGACGGCGGGGACCGGTCGAGGCGTCGTCGTGGCGACCGGTGCCGAGACGGAGATCGGGCAGATCCAGCAGTACGTCGGGAGCGCCACCGGGGTGACCACTCCGCTCATGCGACGTCTCGCCGTGTTCGGCCGCTGGCTCACGGTGGTGATCGTCGTCCTCGCGGTGGTGACCCTCGTGCTCGGTCTCGCTCGCGGGGAGTCGATCGCCGACATGGTGACAGCCGCGGTCGCGCTCGCCGTCGCCGCCATCCCCGAGGGGCTGCCCGCCGCCGTCACGATCACCCTCGCGATCGGGGTGTCGCGGATGGCTCGACGGCGGGCCATCATCCGCAAGCTCCCCGCGGCCGAGACGCTCGGATCCACCACGGTGGTGTGCACCGACAAGACCGGCACGCTCACCCGCAACCGTATGACCGTGCAGCGCCTCGTCGTCGCCGGGACGGAGCTCGACCCCGACGACGCGCCGGGGCCGTCGGTCCGCCCGTGCCTGCTGGCGGGCGTGCTCTGCAGCAACGCGCACCTCACCGTGCACGACGACGGCGCGGTCGTCTCCGTCGGCGATCCCACCGAGACCGCCCTGCTCGACGTCGCACTGCGGCTCGGGGTCGACCAGCGGCTGGAGCTGACGCGGAGGCCGCGCCTCGACGAGCTGCCCTTCTCCTCGGATGCCGGCTGGATGGCGACGCTGCACGACGACAGCGGCGGCGCTGGGTACCTCGTGGTGGTCAAGGGATCGGTCGAGGCGGTGCTCGCCATGTGCGATCGCGCGCACCGATCCGACGGGGAGTGGGACCCCACGGCGGTGGAACGGGACGCCGGAGCGCTCGCCGAGCGGGCCCTGCGGGTGCTCGCCTTCGCCTGGGGCGCCTCGGAGTCCGACGTTCTCCCGGACGCGACCCCCGGAGGTCTCGAGTTCCTGGGTCTGCAGGCCATGGCGGACCCGCTGCGGCCGGAGGCGGTCGCCGCCGTGGCCGCCTGCCGCCGCGCCGGGATCGCGGTGAAGATGATCACCGGTGACCACCCCCGCACTGCCGCCGCCATCGCCCACGGCGCCGGGCTCGGCCCCGCCGACGGCTCCCCTCCCGTGGTGGTGACCGGAGCGGACCTCGCGGGGCGCTCCCCCACTGAGCTCACCGACCTGATCGACCGGGCGGACGTCGTCGCACGCGTCACCGCGGGCGAGAAGCTACGCATCGTCGAGGCCCTTCAGGACCGCGGCCACGTCGTGGCGATGACCGGGGACGGAGTGAACGATGCCCCCGCGCTGAAGCAGGCGGACATCGGCGTCGCCATGGGCGCCGGTGGGACCGAGGTGGCAAAGGAGTCCGCGGCCATGGTGCTCGCCGACGACAACTTCGCCACCATCGAGGCAGCGGTCGAGGAGGGCCGCGGGATCTACGACAACCTGGTCAAGTTCATCGCGTGGACCCTGCCCACGAACATCGGCGAAGGTCTGGTCGTCCTCGCGGCCATCGTGACCGCTACCGTCCTGCCGATGACGCCGGTCCAGATCCTGTGGGTCAACATGACCACGGCGGTGGCACTCGGCCTCATGCTCGCGTTCGAGCCCGCCGAGCCCGGCATCATGCGTCGGCCACCACGCGCGCCGACTGAGCCCATCGTCACCCGCTCCCTGGTGTGGCGGATGGTCATCGTCGGCGTGCTCATGCTCGCGGGCGCCTTCATCAGCTTCGAGCTCACGCTCCAGGCGGGCGCCACGATCGAACAGGCTCGCACCGTCACCGTCAACGCCTTCGTCGCGATGGAGACGGCCTACCTGCTCAACTGCCGCTCGCTCAACGGCTCCGTCCTGTCGGTCGGCCTGTTCAGCAACCGCTGGCTGCTCGTCGGGGTGAGCGTCACCCTGGCGCTCCAGGCGCTGTTCACCTTCTCGCCCTGGATGCAGGTGGCCTTCGGGACCGCCGCCCCGCCGGCCCGGTCCTGGTTGCTGGTGCTGGGCATGGCGATCGGACTCCTCGTCCTCGTCGGCGGGCTGAAGTGGGTGGCG
>JAHECT010000072.1 GCA_024641605.1 Micrococcales bacterium | reverse complement strand
GTCAACTGCGTCGACCGCCACGTCGAGGCCGGCCACGGGGACCAGGTGGCGTACCACTTCGAGGGCGAGCCCGGCGACACCCGCGACATCACCTACGCCGAGCTGCTCCGCGAGGTCAGCAGGGCGGCCAACGCGCTCGAGGCGCTGGGGGTGTCGGCGGGAGACCGCGTGGCGATCTATCTGCCGATGATCCCCGAGGCCGCCGTCGCCATGCTGGCCTGCGCGCGGATCGGAGCCGTGCACTCGGTCGTGTTCGGCGGGTTCTCGGCCGAGGCGCTGCGCTCGCGCATCGAGGATGCCGAGGCCGTGCTGGTCATCACCTCCGACGGAGGTCACCGCCGGGGCAAGGCGATGGCGCTCAAGCCGGCGGTGGACGAGGCCGTCGCCGCCTCCCCCAGCGTCCGCAACGTCCTCGTCGTCAAGCGCACGGGCCAGGACGACATCGAGTGGACCGACAAGGACGTCTGGTGGCACGACCTGGTGGACGCCCAGCCCGACACCCACGAGGCACGAGCCTTCGACGCGGAGCACCCGCTGTTCATCCTCTACACCTCCGGCACCACCGGGAAGCCGAAGGGCATCCTGCACACCACGGGCGGCTATCTCACCCAGGCGGCGTTCACGCACCGCACCGTCTTCGACCTCAAGGCCGACACCGACGTCTACTGGTGCACCGCCGACATCGGCTGGGTCACCGGGCACTCCTACGTCGTCTACGGACCGCTGGCCAACCGCGCGACGTCGCTGATGTACGAGGGCACGCCCGACACCCCCCACACCGGGCGCTGGTGGGAGCTCGTCGAGAAGTACCGCGTGTCGATCCTCTACACGGCCCCCACCGCGATCCGCACGTTCATGAAGTGGGGCGAGGAGATCCCCGCGGGCTTCGACATGTCCAGCCTGCGGGTCCTCGGATCGGTGGGTGAGCCGATCAACCCCGAGGCCTGGATGTGGTACCGGCGCGTGATCGGGGGAGAGCGCTGCCCGATCGTGGACACGTGGTGGCAGACCGAGACCGGGGCGATCATGATCAGCCCGCTCCCCGGGGTCACCGCGACGAAGCCCGGTTCGGCCATGACCGCCCTGCCCGGGATCGCCGCGGACGTCGTCGACGACGAGGCTCACCCCGTGGGCAACGGCGGTGGCGGCTACCTCGTCCTGACCGAGCCGTGGCCCTCCATGCTGCGCGGCATCTGGGGCGACGACCAGCGCTACGTCGACACCTACTGGTCGCGCTGGCCGGACCTGTACTTCGCGGGCGACGGCGCCAAGCTCGACGACGACGGGGCCATCTGGCTGCTCGGTCGCGTGGACGACGTCATGAACGTGTCGGGCCACCGCATCTCCACCACCGAGGTCGAGTCCGCGCTCGTGTCGCACGCGGTCGTGGCCGAGGCCGCGGTCGTCGGGGCCACCGACGACACCACCGGCCAGGGCATCGTCGCCTTCGTCATCCTGCGCGAGGGGGTGGAGACGGGCACGGACGTCGTGGCCGACCTGCGCAGCCACGTGGCCCACGAGATCGGGCCCATCGCCAAGCCCCGGCAGATCCTCGTCGTGCCGGAGCTGCCCAAGACCCGGTCGGGCAAGATCATGCGACGCCTGCTGCGCGACATCGCCGAGCACCGCGACATCGGCGACACGACGACCCTGGCCGACCCGACGATCATGAACCTGATCGGGCAGGGGCTCGCCGGGTCGTCGGCCGAGGACTGAGCCGGGACCGAGCGCTGAGCGCCGGGGGTGCCCGGGAGGGGCCCGTCCCGGGAGGTCGGCCGGGCGCCGGTGTGGCAGGGTGGACGTCGGTGCGCCGGGAAGCCTGGTCGGCAATGTCGGTGATGTGCGCCGATGACGAGCCGAGCAGAGGGAGGCCCCATGTCCGAGACCCGGACGGTGTTCGACCGCCTCCCCCTCCCCGAGCGCAACCGCATCCTCGAGGCGCTCCGCCAGGAGACCGTGGGTGGCGCCCTGCTGCTGCTCGCCGCCGTCGTGGCCCTCGTCTGGGCCAACTCGCCGTGGCGTGAGGGCTACAGCGCGCTGGTCAACACCGTCGTCGGTCCCGAGGCGCTGAACCTCGACCTCACCCTGCAGACCTGGGCGGCCGACGGTCTGCTCGCCGTGTTCTTCTTCGTCGCCGGGCTCGAGCTCAAGCACGAGCTCGTCGTCGGGACGCTGAGCAAGCCGGCCAAGGCGGTGGTCCCGGTCGTCGCGGCGGTCGCCGGCATGGTGGTCCCGGCCGTCCTGTTCGCGGTCACCATCACCGTGCTCGGGGACACCGAGGGCCGCAGCGGCTGGGGCATCCCGATGGCGACGGACATCGCCTTCGCCCTCGCTGTCCTCGCCGTCATGGGGCGGCGGCTGCCGGTGGCGCTGCGTGCCTTCCTGCTCACCCTGGCGGTGGTGGACGACCTGGGCGCCATCCTCGTCATCGCGGTCTTCTACTCGGACAAGTTCGCCCTCCTGCCGTTCATCGGCGCGGTGGCCGGGTGCGCGCTGTGGTGGTTCCTGCAGCAGCGCCGGGTCGGGTCGTGGCCGGTCTTTCTCCTCATCGGCATCGCGACCTGGGTCTTCATGCACGACTCCGGGATCCACGCCACCGTCGCGGGTGTCGCCCTCGGGCTGCTCACCCGCGTGAAGCGCGACCCGGGCGAGGAGATATCCCCCGCGGACCGCTACGAGCACGCGGTGCGACCGATCTCGGCCGGACTGTGCGTCCCGGTGTTCGCCCTGACCGCCGCCGGCGTCACCTTCGTCGGCCTCGGCGGCGAGGCCATCACCTCCCCGCTGGCCATCGCGATCGTCGTCGGGCTCGTCGTGGGCAAGCCGCTCGGGGTGCTGGGCGGGGCCTGGCTCATCGCGCGCTTCACCCGTGCCTCGCTGTCCTCGTCGCTCATGTGGCGCGACGTCGCCGCCGTCGGGATCCTGGCGGGGGTCGGGTTCACCGTCTCCCTGCTCATCGGCGAGCTGGCCTTCGAGGACGACCTCGTGCGCGGGACCGAGGCGAAGATCGGTGTGCTCGCCGCCTCCGTGCTCGCCGCGCTGATCGCGTCCGCCGCCCTCCTGCAGCGCGGACGCCACTACGCCGAGCTGTACGCGGAGGAGGAGGCCGACGTCGACGGCGACGGGGTTCCCGACGCCTACCAGCGGTAGAGGCGAGCGCGGCAGGTGCCGCAGTAGGTAGCCTCGGGTGCGCGGACCCGACCGGGACCGCGGGGAGGTCGGACCGTGGACGACAAGCAGACGCTCGGCGCTCTCGTCTCGGGCGTCACCCAGGACATGTCCCGTCTCGTGCGCGGCGAGATCGAGCTCGTCAAGACCGAGCTGCGCGAATCGGCTCGCAGCGCGGGTCAGGGCACCGGGCTGCTGGTCGGCGCCGGGGTCTTCGCCTTCCTCGCCCTCATCTTCCTGCTGCTCACCCTCGCCTGGGTGATCGTGGCGCTCGGCCTGCCGACCTGGGCGGGCTTCGGCATCGTCACCCTGCTCATCATCGCCCTCGCGATCGTCCTCGCCCTCGTCGGGCGCAAGCAGCTCGAGGCGGTCAAGGGGCCGGAGCGGTCCCAGGCCTCCCTGGAGAAGACCAAGGCGGTCTTCTCCAGGTCCGCGACGGCCGAGGACCCCCTCGAGGCGCCGGGCACCGACGCGCGTGCTTCCTGACCCCACCGAGGTCATCCGGGCCGACGGCCCGTGGACGCACCGCGATGTCACGGCCAACGCGTGCCGGTTCCACCTCGTCGAGGCCGGCAGCGGGCCGCTCGTCGTGTTCCTGCACGGCTTCCCCACCTTCTGGTGGACCTGGCGCCACCAGCTCGAGTCGGTCTCCCGGGCCGGCTTCCGCGCGGTCGCGGTCGACATGCGCGGCTACGGCGGCTCGGACCACACGCCCCACGGGTACGACCCGCTGACGCTCGCCGACGACGTCGCCGGGCTCGTGCGAGCGCTCGGGGAGCGCGACGCCGTCGTGGTCGGACAGGGCTGGGGCGGCCTGGTCGCCTGGACGGTCGCCGCCCGCCACCCCGACGCCGTCAGCGGGATCGCCGTCGTCGGCATGCCGCACCCGGCGGTCCTGCGCGCCGCGCTCGTGCAGGACCCCGAGCAGCGTCGTCTCGCGCGCTACGCCCTGGGCTTCCAGCGCCCGTTCGTGCCCGAGCGACAGCTGACCCGCGACGATGCCGACCTCGTCGAACGCTTCCTCCGTCGCTGGTCGGGATCGGGCTGGCCCGACGACCCGACGGCGGCCACGTACCGGGCGGCGATGCTGATCCCCAACACGGCTCACTGCTCGGTCGAGTTCCACCGCTGGGCGGTCCGGTCGCTGCCGCGGCGCGACGGCCGGCGCTTCCAGGCCGCGGTGGCCGATCCGGTGCGCGTCCCGGTCCTGCAGGTCCACGGCGAGCGCGACGGGGCGATCCTGCCTCGCAGCGTGGACGGCTCCGAGGCGTACGCCACCGCCTACGACCGGGTCGATCTGCCCGGCACGGGACACTTCCCGCACGAGGAGGACGCGGCGGCCTTCGACGACGTGCTGCTGCCCTGGCTCCGGGGCCTGCACCGGGCCGATCACCCCGCCTGACATGCTCATGCCCTGACGGCCGCGAGGAGGCAGGGACCGTGAGCACGGCACCGGGGTGGTACCCCGACCCCGACGACCCCCAGGGGCTGCGCTGGTACGACGGCGTGCACTGGACCTCGGCCACCGCCGTCGCCCCGCACCAGGTCCCGCCGTCGCGCCCGGTACGCCGCTCCCGGACCTGGTGGATCGTGGGCGGCGTGGCCGTGGCCCTCGTCGGGCTCATCGTCGTCGCCGGGATCGGGCTCGTGCTCGCCCAGCGGTCCGGCTCCGAGCCCATCCTCGCGCCCCCCACCGCCGGCACCGGCCCGCAACCCTCGACGGACCCGGGCGGGGAGACCGTCCCGGGCGGCTCGGACGGGGTGACCCTGGCCTCGTTCGAGCCCGACATGGAGTTCCTCCCCGGGGTGACGACCGAGCTCATCGAGGACGGCGACCAGGTCGAGGGGCAGCGGACGCTGTCGGGCTGGTGCTCGGCGGACTACCCGTCCGAGGAGGACCGCGTCGCGCGGCGGCAGTGGCAGCTGGTGACCCCCGAGGGCGTGACCGGATGGTCCGTGGAGGTCGTCAGCTACGTCGACGCGCGCGCCGCCGCCCGGGCGTTCGAGGAGTTCGTGGCGCGCACCGACGACTGCTCCGGCGTCCGCGTCGTGGTCGAGGACTCCGTCTCCACGCAGGACCTCATCGCCGCGACCACGGTCGCCTCGGGGGCGGGCGTGGAGGGCTACCAGGGCACGATCACGATCGACGGCCGGGCGACCGTGGGTCCCAGCGAGGTGCGCTACGAGCGCACGAGCGGGACGTTCCAGGTGACGAGCATCGGGATCGCGCAGCGCGCGGGTCGCTACCTCTCCCTCGTGTGGGCCAACTCGCGCTCGGGCTACACGGCCGACGACCGCGACGTGCTCGTGACCCTGCGCACCGAGCAGGCCGACCTCCTCCGGCAGAACGCCGCCTCCTCCTCCTGAGCGTCGTCCGGGATCTGCCGCGCCCCGTCCAGGGCTGACCGGCGCGGCCACGACGCCTACCGTGGGGATGTCGGAGGTGGCCATGGACGTTCCCGCGGACCGGATCGCCGAGGTGCGCGCCGCCGCGGCGCGCGGCACCGAGGACCTGCGCGCCTGCTGGGCAGTGCTCGTGGACGACCTCGGCCAGCAGGGCGCCTCGCGGGTCTGGCAGGAGGCGTTCGCGGCGCTGGACGCCGAGCAGCAGACCTAGCGCGTCAGGCACGACCCGGTGCTCACCGGTGCCGTGCCCTGGGCACCGGCGCGGGCGGCGGCCTGCACCTGCGACGCCGTCAGGGCGTATCCGGTCTCCGGGTCGTCCACGGAGGCGGCGAACACGACCCCGTCGACCTCGCCCTCCGGTGAGAGGAGCGGGCCCCCGGAGTTGCCCGGCAGCACGCTCGCGCGCAACGAGAAGACCTCGCGGGTGACGGTGCCCCGGCCGTAGATGTCGGTGCCTCGCGCGGAGATCCGGGCGCGGATCCGGGCCGGCTCGGCACTCAGGTCGCCGCCCCCCGGGAACCCGGCCACCACCGCCGCGTCACCGCGACGAGCCTCGCCGGAGAAGGTCAGCGGGTCGGCGCGCAGCCCGGGCACCAGCAGCACGGCGACGTCGAGCTGCGGGTCGAAGTGAACGACGCGCGCGGGGAGGGCCTCACCCGACCCGGCGACCAGCACGCGCGGCCGGTCCACGCCCGCGACGACGTGCGCGTTGGTCATCACCCGCTGCGTCGCGTAGGCGAACCCGGACCCGTCCACCTGCTGGCCGCAGTCGACGGCGATCCCCTCCACCCGCACGAGCGATCCCCAGGTCCGCCGGACCGCCGGCACGGCCAGCACCGCCGGATCCGGCTCCGCGACCGGGATGACCGGATCGACGACGAAGCCGCTGAACGCCTGCGGCAACCCGCTCGCGTCGAGCGAGGATCGCAGGTCGCCGAGCCAGTCCCGGGCCGGCTGCGGCAAGGCGGCGTCGATCCCGCCGAGCAGGGCCGACCCCCGCAGCTGGGACGACACGGGGCCGAGGGGCACCAGGACGAGGGCCGAGGCGATCACCCAGGCGACCAGGGCCACCGTCGCCACGCCGAAGGCCGACCCGGCGACCGAGTCCAGCGCCCGTGCCGGCTCCCAGCTGAGCAGGCTGCGGATCCACGAGCCCAGCACGACCGCGAGCGCATTGCCGATGCCCGCTCCCAGGACGAGCACCCCGACGGCGAGCAGGAGCGCGAGCGGCCCCGTCCGGTCGCCCACGACGCTCGGTGCCACGAGCACCCCGACGAACGCGCCGCCGAGGAAGCCGACGAAGCTGAGCAGCCCGCCGATGAGGCCCTGACGCCACCCCACGATGGCCGCTGGGACCGCGAGAGCCAGCAGGACCACGTCGAGGAGGTTCACGCCGGCAGGTCCCGCATGACGGAGGCGT
Source organism: Micrococcales bacterium (assembly GCA_024641605.1). GTDB lineage: Bacteria > Actinomycetota > Actinomycetes > S36-B12 > CAIYMF01 > Longivirga. Next base: position 4,477 of record JAHECT010000072.1, on the reverse strand, counting down.
CCCACGGCCGCTCCCACCCGGCCAGGGCGAACAGCCGCGAGAGGAGCCCGGCGGTGAAGCCCCAGACCAGCAGGTCGCACACGTCGAAGGCGGGGCCGACGAAGCCCGAGCTGTGACGCACGCTCACCCGGTTCGCGGGATCCAGGAGAGCCGCCACGGGGATACGCACCACTCGTTCGACCTCGCCCGCATCGACGACGCCGACCGGCGTGGGCTCGCGCCACCAGCCCAGCACGGGGGTCACGACGAATCCGGACGGCGGCAGCCACAGCTGCGGGAGGGTGCCCAGCACGACCACCCCGGCGGGATCGAGCCCGGTCTCCTCCTGGGCCTCGCGCAGGGCGGCCGCGACGGCGTCGGCGTCGGTGTCGTCGAGGGCACCCCCGGGGAACGCCGGCTGACCGGGGTGGCTCGACACCGTGGCCGCCCGTTGGATGAGCAGCAGGTCCGGGCCCTCGGGTCCCTCGCCGAACAGGACGAGCACCGCCGACTCGCGCCCGCCCTCCGGCGGCGGCAGGAACCGCGACAGCTGCTCGGGACGCACGGTGGCCAGCACCTCGCGCACCGGTTCCAGCCAGATCGGGGGCGCGCTCATGGCGTGATCCCCAGGTGCTCGGCGACGAGGTCGTCGAGCCCGGCGCGATCGGGGACCGCGCCCCGTACGACGTGCACCACCACGCCGTCGGCGTCCACGAGCAGCGTCATCGGAAGCCCCGTCCACCGCAGCGGTGCCTGGGTGGCGCTCACGTCGTCGCGGACCGACGGATAGCCGACGCCGACCTCGGTGAGCAGCGTCAGGGCGGCGGCCGGGTCGTCCTCGACGTCGATGCCGAGGACCTCGACGGCACCGGTCGCGGCCAGGTCCGCGAACGCGGGCAGCTCCTCGCGGCACGGGGGGCACCAGGACGCCCAGAGGTTGACCACGAGCGGTCCGCCGCGCAGCCCGGCGAGCCGGACATCGGGGCCCTCGCCGAGGCACGGCAGGACGAGGTCGGGCAGGCCGTCCGGTCGGGCGGCGACGTCGGGGTCGCTGACGGGGCACCGGTCCAGCCCGGCCGCAGCGACGAGGTCGGCCGGGGCGCTGGCAGCCGCCCCATCCTCCCCACCGCCGGGTCCCGGCCCACTCACGCGGTCGCCCGCCGTGCCGACTCCGCAGGAGGCGAGCAGCCCGGCGAGGGCCACCGTCGCGAGGAGGGCGCGGGTCATCGCGGCCCCTCCGTCGTGAGCAGCCGCGCCGCCTCGTCCGGGTCGGTCGGGCCTACGCCGTAGGACGGGCAGAGGCGCGCGAGCGGGCAGGCACCGCACGCGGGTCGCTTCGCGTGGCAGCAGCGCCGCCCGTGCCAGATGACGTGGTGGGAGAGCATCGTCTGGTCTCGGCGCGGGAACAGCGCTGCCAGCTCCGCCTCGACCTTGTCCGGGTCGGTCTGCTCGGTCCAGCCGAAGCGGCGCGCGAGCCGCCCCAGGTGCGTGTCGACGGTGATCCCCGGGACGCCGAAGGCGTTGCCCAGCACCACGTTGGCCGTCTTGCGACCGACGCCCGGCAGCGTGACGAGGTCGCGCAGACGGCCGGGCACCTCGCCGTCGTAGCGATCCACGAGCGCCTGGCCCAGCCCCATGACCGCCGCAGCCTTGGCCCGGAAGAAGCCGAGGGGGCGCAGCAGCTCCTCGAGCTCGGCCCGGTCCGCGCCGGCGTAGTGGGCGGCGGTGGGGTAGCGCGCGAAGAGGACCGGTGTCACGGCGTTGACCCGGCGATCGGTCGTCTGCGCGGACAGGACGGTGGCCACCAGCAGCTCGAGCGGGGTGGCGAAGTCGAGCTCGCAGCCCGCGTCGGGATAGGCCACGGCGAGGAGGCGGTCCATGCGGCGGGCGCGCCGTACGAGCGCCGTGCGGGACTCCCCCGTCGGCGTCGGCTCCGGTGTCCCGCTCATCGTGCCCAGGGTACGTCGCCCCCGGTGTGGGCAACGCGACCCGGACGGCGGCTCAAGTGTCCGGGAGATCTGCCGATATCTATCCGTGGGAGATCTCTACCCCCGGACGGGACCGAGTCATGCAGGCCGCAACCATCGTCGAGACCGAGGGCGTGCTGGCCGCAGCCCAGCGGGCCGAGGAGGCCAAGGCACGACGCGCCGCTCGCAAGGCGGCGCGGGCCGCCGCCCCACCCCCCGAGCGTGACGAGGCCTACGACAGCCTGTCCCTCGCTGACCTGCGCGCCGCCCGCACGGTCCTCGGGGACGAGGAGACCCGGGTGTCCTACTGGCGGCGCATCCTGCAGGCGCGCCTCGACGTCCTGCGCACCGACCTGCCCGAGTCCGACCCGGTCGCGGACCTCACCCGCGTCCTGAGCGAGGCGACCGGGGTGCGGCGGCGCCTGGCCAACCTCTCGGTGCACCCGGCCGACGACATCCCCCCGTTGCCCGACCTGGCCGAGCTGTGGTCCCGCACGGTCGACCGCTCGAACCCCGACGCTGTCTCCCGGCTGGTCGCCGACCTCCAGGCGGCGGAGGAGGAGCTCTCGCGCTACCGGCGCGAGCTCCACCGCCAGATCGACCTGTGCACCGCCGAGCTGATCGCCCGCTACCGCGAGCAGCCGGTGCTGGCCCTCCAGATCCTGCCCACGGATCCGCTCCGGCGACGTTCCCCGGCCTGATCCGGGCGGTTCGGCCGGGGTGTGGCGGGTGCGGAGGGGTGTCATGCGCCACACTGGACCCCGCCTGATCGTCGCCGCGGCCTGTCAGCGGCACCCGAGGGAGGACCGACGTGGACGACGTGCTCATGAGCGCGCCCCTGTTCGCCGCACTGGACGCCGAAGCCGCGGTGGCTCTCAAGTCCTCGATGGAGGAGCGACGCCTGCTCAAGGGGGACACCCTCTTCGCCGAGGGCGACCCGGGCGACCGCCTCTACGTCGTCACCGACGGGAAGATCAAGCTCGGTCACGCCTCCGGCGACGGCCGCGAGACGCTGCTCGCGGTCATGGGCCAGGGCGAGATGTTCGGCGAGCTCTCGCTGTTCGACCCAGGTCCCCGGACGGCCACCGCGATCGCGCTCACCGACTCGACGGTCATGGGCCTCGGGCACGCGGCGCTCCGCCCCTGGCTCACCGGGCGGCCCGAGGTGGCCGAGGCGCTGCTGCAGGCGCTCGCGCAGCGGCTGCGCCGCACCAACGAGTCGCTCAGCGACCTCACCTTCTCCGACGTGCCCGGTCGCGTCGCCAAGGCCCTGCTCGATCTCGGGGAGCGCTTCGGACGGTCGATGCCCGACGGGCTGCACGTCACCCACGACATGACCCAGGAGGAGCTCGCGCAGCTCGTGGGCGCCTCCCGCGAGACGGTCAACAAGGCCCTCGCCGACTTCGCCTCCCGCGGGTGGCTGCGCCTCGAGTCGCGCAGCGTCGTCATCCTCGACCTCGACCGGCTCCAGCGCCGGGCGCGCTGAGCGCGGGTCAGGGCCGCGCGCGCAGGTAGGCCAGCTGCGCGCGGACCGACAGGCGCGCGGCGGGGCGCACCTCCGCCGGGACGTCGGCGTACACCTCGGCGAGCACCCGCTCGACGACGCGCTCCTCGTCCTCCTGCCACCACGTCGTCCCGAGGACCGCGCGCACCTGCGCGAGCCGGGCCTCCCTGTGCTCGAGGTAGGCGGTGACCGCTGCTACCGGGTCGGCCAGCGCCGGGCCGTGGCCGGGGAGGACCCAGGACCCACCGCTGCCCGCGGCCAGGTCGCGCAGCCGGCGCAGCGAGTCGAGGTAGTCGCCCAGGGTCCCCTCGGGATGCTCGACGACGGTGGTCCCACGACCGAGGACCGTGTCGCCCGTGACGAGCGACCCGTCCGCCGGCAGGTGGAACGACAGCGAGTCGCGGCTGTGCCCCGGGGTAGCGACCACGGCCAGCACGAGGCCGGCGACCTCGAGGACGTCGCCGTCCGCGAGCCCCTCGTCGCCGAGGCGGTGCGCGGGGTCGAGGGCGAGCACGGGCGCGTGGACGAGGTCGGCGAGCGCCCGCGCCCCGGCCGCGTGGTCGGGATGGCCATGGGTGAGCAGGATCCGGGCGACCTGCCGCTCCCCCACCTCGGTGCGCAGGGCCTCGAGGTGGCCCCGCTCGTCCGGACCCGGGTCGACGACGACGACGTCGGTCGCGTCCGGCTCCGCGAGCACCCACGTGTTGGTGCCGTCGAGGGTCATCGGTCCCGGGTTGGGCGCCAGGACGCACCGCGCCCGCCGACCCACCGGGCCGCCCGACCAGGGGCTGCCCGTGCCGACGGGCAGGAGGCGCCCGGTCATCCGCGCGTCCCGTCCGTCTCGCTGGCCGCGGGGCCGGGGGCGGGCTCGAGCACCTCGCCGGTGCGTTCGTCGACCAGGCACCACGCCAGTCGGTCCCCCTCCAGCACCGGGCGGGGCATGAGGGGGCGGATCGCGATCTCCGCCGCCGCGTCGAGCGCCTCCGCGGTCGTGGCGTGCGCCCCCAGGGCCGCGAGGGTGGCCACG
>JAHECT010000216.1 GCA_024641605.1 Micrococcales bacterium | reverse complement strand
TGAACATCTCACGGAAGCGTCGTCGCAGGTCAGAACCTAGACATAGAACGTTATATCGATGAAACGACCCATCGCTAGGTCCTGACCGGGTGGAACGGGCGGCCGCGGCCGCGGGTCGCGGTGCGGCCGGGCGCCGGTGGCGGGGTACGGTTCCGCGCGTGATCGACGTGGCGGCCGAGGCGCCGGACCGGGCGCAGCCCGAGACCGGGTTCTCGGTGCGCCTCGAGGAGTTCGAGGGGCCCTTCGACCTGCTCCTCTCGCTCATCGCCAAGCACAAGCTCGACGTCACCGTGCTGGCCCTGCACACCGTCATCGACGACTTCCTCGCCCACATCCGGGCCCGCGGACCCGCGTGGGACCTGGACGAGGCCACGGAGTTCCTGGTCGTCGCCGCGACGCTGCTCGACCTCAAGGCAGCGCGACTGCTGCCCTCCGGCGAGGTCGAGGACGAGGAGGACCTCGCGCTCCTCGAGGCGCGCGACCTGCTCTTCGCCCGGCTGCTGCAGTACCGGGCCTACAAGGACGTCTCGGCCGTCTTCGCCGAGCTGCTCCGTCGCGGCGCCCGTCGCGTCCCGCGGACGGCGGGCCTCGATCCTCAGTTCACGGACCTGCTCCCCGAGGTCCTGCTCGGGATCGGTCCGGAGGAGTTCGCCCGTGTCGCGGCGCGGGCGCTGACCCCCAAGCCGGTCCCCACGGTCTCGGTGAGCCACGTGCACGCGCCCCGGGTGAGCGTGCGGGAGCAGGCGTCCGTGCTCGTGGACCGCCTCCGCCGGCATCCGTCCGCCACGTTCCGCCAGCTCGTCGCCGACTGCGACACCACGCTGCTCGTGGTGGCGCGGTTCCTGGCCCTCCTCGAGCTCTACCGCGACGGCTCGGTCGCCTTCGACCAGGTCAGCCCGCTCGGCGAGCTGCTCGTGCGCTGGACCGGGTCGGCGGAGGGCGAGGTCGAGGTCGTCACGGAGGAGTACGACGGGACCCCGACGGCAGCGCAGACCAGTACAGAACCGGACACAAGGGATGGAGACGACGCGTGAACGAGCCCCTCACGGGCCCGGAGAACGGCGGGGAGGCCGCGGATGCCCCCGAGGCCGCCGACTCCCTGGACACCCGGCTCGAGGCCCCCACGGCCCGTGTCACGGCGCTCGAGGACGGTCTGGACGGGACCGATCCCGACGATGTCCCCGACGACGAGCTGGGGGCGCCCTCCGTGGCGGCAGGACTCGAGGCGCTCCTCCTGGTCGGCGACGAGCCCCAGGATGTCGCGTCTCTGGCGGCGGCGCTGCGCCGGCCGGTCGGGGAGGTCCGGGCGACCCTCGAGGAGCTGGCCGAGGACTACCGGCGCAGCGGCCGCGGCTTCGACCTGCGCGAGGTTGCCGGGGGATGGCGGTTCTACACGAACCCGGACTGCGCTCCGCTCGTGGAGCGCCACGTCCGCGACGGCCAGCAGGCGCGGCTGACCCAGGCGGCGCTCGAGACGCTCGCCGTCGTGGCCTACCGGCAGCCGGTGAGCCGCGGGCGCATCTCCGCGGTGCGCGGGGTGAACGTCGACGGCGTCATCCGCACGTTGACCACGCGCGGGCTGATCGCTGAGGCCGGGCACGACGAGAGCAGCGGCGCGATCCTGTACCGGACCACGGAGCTCTTCCTGGAGCGCCTCGGGCTGCGCTCGCTCGAGGAGTTGCCACCCGTCAGCCAGTATCTTCCAGATATCGAGATGCTTGACGATTTCATCGAGCAGACGTCAAGTTGAGGTTGAGACAATGACTAACGATTCGGGTGACACCCAGATTCGACTCCAGAAGGTGCTGGCCGCAGCCGGCATCGGGAGCCGGCGCGCCTGCGAACAGCTCATCGACGAGGGCAGGGTCGAGGTCGACGGCCAGGTGGTCCTCGAGCAGGGGCTGCGGGTCGACCCGGCGAGGCAGGCCATCAAGGTCGACGGCATGCGCATCCCTACCGCACCGGGGCACGTCGTTCTCGCGCTGAACAAGCCGCGCGGTGTGCACTCGACGATGAGCGACGAGCGTGGGCGGCCCTGCGTGGGGGACTACCTCACGGGGCGCCGCGAGCGGCTCTTCCACGTGGGCCGCCTCGACGCCGACACCGAGGGCCTTCTCCTGCTGACCAACGACGGCGACCTGGCCCAGCGGCTTGCCCACCCCTCGCACGGGGTCACCAAGACCTACCTCGCGCAGGTGAGGGGCACGGTGCCGCGTGACCTCGGCAAGCGGCTGCGCTCCGGCATCGACCTCGACGACGGCCCGGTGCGGGTGGACAGCTTCCGCGTGGTCACCTCGGCCCCCGGACGAGCGCTGGTCGAGGTCGTTCTGCACGAGGGGCGCAAGCACGTCGTGCGCCGGATGCTGGCTGCTGCCGGTCACCCCGTGGAGGGACTCGTGCGGGTCAAGGTCGGCCCGATCGGGCTCGGCGATCTGCGTTCGGGGAAGGTCCGCACGCTCAGCGTTCCCGAGGTCGGCGAGCTGTACAGCGCCGCTGGTCTGTGACCACACACCGATAAAGCGACTCACTACATTATCGATGTGCAGGTAAAAGGTCCGTTCGACGTGGCGGAGAGATGAATCATCTTGTCGATGTTCGCCGAGCGCGGCCCAGAAGGAATCGCGTATCGACAAAGCGACTGGGCACGAGGCGCCGAGGCGGTCCCTCTCATCGGGGCGGGAACGAGGTCTCATGGCAGTTCAGAGGGCCTCTCCGGAGCCCACGCCGGCCGGCCGCCGCCACTCTTCCGACCCGCTGAGAACGACCCGGCCGTGCGAGCTGGACGGCCGACCACGGCGCGCCCTGGGCGCCTCGATCGGACGTACCAGGACGTGGCGCTGTGTCGGGAAGACGGCATCTCAGTGAATCGATAAATTGGTTTCTAGGTACATCGGTTGACCCGTGAAGCAGTAGATCGGTCCAGCGATCCATCGGTGAGTCGGTGTGGCGAGTTCTCGGTGCATCGCTACAGTGACCCGCGAGGAGGGCACCGTGGCATTGCGTGCGATGAGGGGGGCGACCCGGCTCTCGGCCGACGACCCGGCCGAGATGACCGAGGCCGTCACCGAGCTGCTGAGCGTCATGCTCGAGCGCAACGG
>JAHECT010000215.1 GCA_024641605.1 Micrococcales bacterium | reverse complement strand
CCTGGTCCAGGCAGGTGAGCAGTGCTGCGGCGGTCTCGCCGGTGAGGAACCCCCGCACGTCGACGCCGTCGGCGACCGGGGTCAGCCGCAGGAACTGGTCGTCGCGGGCGTCGATCACGGCCTGGGCGGCGCCGTCGGGGTCCACCACCAGGCGCAGCCGGTCGATCCCGCGGCGCAGGTCCGCGACCGTGCCAGTCCTCGCGAGCGGGAGCAGGATGGCCTCGGCCTCACCCCGGACCCGGTCCCGGTGCTCGAGGGGGACCCCACGGACCGCCTTCGTGATCCCCGTGGTCAGCTCCCGCACCGCGTCGGAGGACACCTCGCCCGCCAGCCAGGCGACCCGGGTCGCGGCGTAGTCGGTCTCCAGGTCCCGCCCCCGCGCCAGCAGCGCCCCCGCGGTCGGCCCGGCGATCTTCGGCCCCGTCTCGAGCCACCGCTTCGTGGACACGTGCCCGTTCGGCAGCACCCCGGACACGTGCACCGCCCGGACCCCGTCGACGGTCACCGCCGCCACCCGGTCACCGGCCGCGATCAGCGCGGCCACCAAATCGGCTGCGCCACCGGCCGGCACCCCGGCCCACGCACCCTCCACCGACAGGCCCGCCAGCTCCGCCGCTACCTCGCCCACGACCTGGACCAGCTCGGCCAGCCGCGAGGCCAGGTCGAGGGTCGGGGTCGAGGTCATGCCACCACTCTAGAGAGGGGGTCCGACAGTCCCGACCCGGCGAAACCCCTGTGGGGACAACGCTTTTCAACGATTCGGCACTCGCCCCGGAGTTCAGACGGATCGCTGTTCGAGGGCCCTCCCCCGGGCCGCCGCTGGGCGCACCGGTGCGGTCAGTCCGACCACCTGGGCATGCACGGATCGCCGGTGAGCGCCGAAGTGCTCCGCCAACCGGATCAGCTGATGCGGATCGGCTCGATGAGGTCGGCGATCAGGATGACCCCACCCATGGCGATGAGGCCGATCGACACGATGTAGGTGAGCGGCAACGCCTTGGCGATGTCAACCGGGCCGGGGTCGGGCTGGTGGCGCATCCGCGCCCACCGGCGCTTGATCGACTCCCAGACCGCACCGGCCACGTGACCGCCGTCGAGAGGCAGCAGAGGGATGAGGTTGAACAGGAAGAGGAACAGGTTCAGCCCGGCGAGCAGGCCGAGGATGTACCCCGTCTTGTCGATCACGGGCGTGTCCTCGAGGGCGACGACCTCGCCGGCGATCCGCCCGACGCCGACCGGACCGACGATCCCGTTGGGGTCGCGAGCCTCGTCCGTGCTGACCTGACGTACGAGGTCGACCATGCGCGCGGGCAGGGTGACGAGGGTGGTGACGGCGCGGACCGTGGTGTCCCACACGAACCCGGGCACGGCGCTCACCGGCTCGGTAACCCTCTGGAACCCCGGGGCGACCCCGAGGAACACGCGCTCCTCCGTCTCGCCGGTGGGGTTGCCCTGCTCGTCGTAGGTCGGCGTCTGAACCGTGCCGAGCGGGACCACGAGCGTGATCTCCTCGCCGCCCCGGTCCACGACGATCGGGGTGGGTCCCGGGTCCGCCGCCCGGATCGCCGTCTGGGCCTGCTCCCAGACCTCGATCGGCTGGCCGTCGACCTCGAGGACGACGTCGCCCGCCTGCAGGCCTGACTTCGCGGCGGAGGTGGGCTCCGAGCCGGCGCACGTGCCGTCGGCGGCGACGTCACCGGCGGTGTTGGTCGCGGTGGGGACGCACGGGACGACCCGCCCGACGGTGGTGGTCACCTGCGGGAGGCCGATCACCGACACCACGATCGTGAACAGGAAGAGGGCGACAGCAAGGTTCATGAACGGCCCGCCGAGCATGACGACGATGCGCTTGCGGACCGGGAGCTTGTAGAAGACGCGGTCGGCGTCCTCGGGACCGATCTCCTCCATCGACTGACGGCGGGCGTCCTCGATGAGAGCCCCGAAGCGGCCGGTCGTCGAGGCGCGCAGCACCGTGGGGTCGGCGCCCTTCTCGGGGGCGTACATCCCGATCATGCGGATGTAGCCGCCGAGCGGGATCCACTTCACGCCGTACTCGGTCTCACCACGGCGCCGGGCCCAGGCGGTCGGCCCGAAGCCCACCATGTACTGGGTGACCTTGACCCCGAACGCCTTGGCGGGGACGAGGTGGCCGATCTCGTGCAGGCCGATGGAGATCCCGATCCCGACGAGGAAGATGAGCCAGCCCAGGGCTTCCAGTGCCAGCGTCATCCGGCGCTCCCCGTCAGCTCGCGGGCCCTGGTCCGGGCCCAGTCCTCGGCGGCTAGGACGTCCTCGACGTCGCGAGGGTTCCCCTGGCCCCGGTCGAGGTGCTCGGACACGACGACAGTGAGGGTGTCGACGATCCCGAGGAAGGGCAGCCGTCCGGCGAGGAAGGCGGCGACGAGCTCCTCGTTGGCAGCGTTGAGCACGGCGGGTGCGGTGCCGCCGTGCGTGGCGGCAACCCGCGCCAGCACCACCGCGGGGAACGCCTCGTCGTCGAGCGGCTCGAACGTCCAGGTCGCGGCCGAGGTCCAGTCGCAGTGCGGTGACGCCTCGGGCACCCGATCGGGCCAGGAGAGCCCCAGGGCGATCGGGAGTCGCATGTCGGGGGGGCTGACCTGCGCGAGGGTCGACCCGTCGACGAACTCGACCATCGAGTGCACCACCGACTGAGGGTGCACGACGACGTCGATGCGCTCGAGGGGCAGGTCGAACAGCAGGTGCGCCTCGATGACCTCGAGTGCCTTGTTGACCATGGTGGCGGAGTTGGTCGTGACCATCGGTCCCATGCTCCACGTGGGGTGGGCCAGTGCCTGCTCCGGGGTGACGTCGGCCAGCTCGGCCCGCGTCCGGCCCCGGAACGGTCCCCCGCTGGCGGTGAGCAGCAGCCGACGGACCTCGTCGGCGGTGCCGCCGCGCAGGCACTGCGCCAGTGCCGAGTGCTCGGAGTCGACGGGCACGATCTGACCCGGCTTGGCGGCGGCGGTCACCAGCGGCCCGCCGGCGACCAGGGACTCCTTGTTGGCCAGGGCGAGCACGTGCCCGGCCTCGAGCGCCGCGAGGGTGGGCCGCAGCCCGATCGACCCGGTCATCCCGTTGAG
>JAHECT010000071.1 GCA_024641605.1 Micrococcales bacterium | reverse complement strand
GGCCTGGACGCGGCGCCATGGTTGGCCGGGTGGGCGCCGGGTGGGTCCGAGAACGTCTTCGCCGATGGCTTCGGCGTCCCGCTGAGCGCCGGCGGGCGGATCGTCGTCCAGATGCACTACAACCTGCGCGCTGCCGAGGCCGAGCCGACCGACGACACCCGCGTCCGCCTGCGGGTCACCGAGGGTCGCTCCCTCACGCCCATGCGCACCATGCTGCTCCCCGCGCCGGTCGAGCTGCCGTGCCTGCCCGGCGAGACGGGCGCCCTGTGCAACCGCGGTGACGCCGTCGCCGACGTCGGACGACGCTTCGGCGCCGGCTCCGCCCGCATGCCGTCCAACCTGCAGCTCCTGTGCGCCGGGGATCCGTTCGCGCCGAAAGCCGGCGACACGCAGTCCTGCGTGCGCTACATCCGCGAGCCCGTCACCGTGCGCGCGGCGGCCGGGCACATGCACCTGCTGGGTCGCGAGATCAGCGTCGTGGCCAACGCCGGAACCCCGCGTGAGCGCACGATCCTCGACATCCCGGTCTGGGACTTCGACGACCAGGGTGCACGGCGGCTGTCCGACCCCGTGTCGCTGCGGCGTGGCGACACCCTCACGGTGACCTGTCGCCACGACGCTGCACTGCGCACGGAGCTCCCCGCCCTGGAGGGGACGCCGCCGCGCTACGTCGTGTGGGGCGAGGGCACCGCCGACGAGATGTGCCTGGGCATCCTCATCGTGACCGACAGCCCCTGACCCGCTGTCGCCGGCACGAGTGGTTGACGCACGGTTGCGGCTGAGGTTGACAAATAGTTGTCAACCAGTCCTCAACCAGGGCAGACTGATGGCATGACCCGATCGAGTGCGGCCTTGCGCCGGCAGGACCCGGCGCAGGTGGCCCGTGAGCTGGCTCCCGACCCGGACGATCCCTGGGCACGCGATCTGCTCGTCGCCCTGGAGGAGCGCGTCCGTCGATCACCGCTCGAGCGGTTCCTGTCGTCCTGGGACCTCAGTGCGGCCGCGGCCGCACGCATCTTCGGGGTGAGCCGGCAGGCGGTGGCCAAGTGGCGGGGGAGCGGGGTCCCCGAGGAGCGGCTGGTCGCGCTCGCCGACCTCGCCGCAGCCACCGAGGTGCTGGAGCGCTACGTCCGACGGGACCGGATCCCCGCCGTCGTGCGACGCCCCGCCGACCTGCTGGGGGGACGCAGCCTGCTCGACCTGGCGGAGTCCGGCGACCACGTCGCAGTGCGCCGGGCGGTGACGGAGATGGTGGACCTGCGGCGGGTCCAGCCGTGAGCCGGACCCCGCATGCCGTCGCGCTGGGGGAGCAGGTGTGGTTCCGGGTCGCTGACAGGTCCTGGACCGACCCGCTCGATCCCACGTACGCCGACGCGCGCGGCGGCCGGTGGAACACCCCCGGCGACGGCCCGACGCTGTACCTGAACGGCGACCGCGACACCGCACGCGCCCAGGTGGCCCGCATGCTGCAGGACACGCCCATCGACGTCGAGGACCTGCGCGAGGACGCTCCCTACGTGCTCGTGCCTGTGACGCTGCCGATCCGTCAGCGCGTCGCGGACGCCATCTCCGAGACGGGGCTGACGGCGCTCGGCCTCCCACGGACCTACCCGAACCGCCGCGACGGCACCGAGGTCCCGTGGGCGACCTGCCGCCGTGCCGCTCGATCCGTCCGCGCGGCGGCGCTGCGCGGCGTGCTGGCGCGCTCAGCGGCGGCCGCGACCGGGCACGAGCTCGCGTGGTTCCCGGCCCGAAGCGCGCGAGCCGTGGCGGTGGCCGAGCCCGAGCCGTTCGCCCGGTGGTGGCGTGGGGAGCGGACCGGGGCTCAGGCGTCGTCGTTCCGGATCTGACTTGTCATAATGTCGCTTATCGGCGTTGTGCGCACTGAAGGTGAGCCCCGATCCAGGCCTGCGACCTGGCACGATGCCGCCATGACCGGCGGCGCAGTCGTCTACTGCCTCGACCTGTCACGCATGCTCGCGTTCTACGCCGGCGTCGGTGAGCTGACGGTGATCGAGGACGGACCGGGGTTCGTCACGCTCGGGCACGCGGGCACGGACCTCTCGCTGGTCCAGGCGCCGCCCGACGTCGTGGCCGCCGCGGGCCCGACCACCGCGCGCCGTGTCGACAATCCTGTGAAGCTCGTCCTGCCGGTCGCGGCTCTCGCGGCTGCCCGGCTCGCCGCCCCGGGACTCGGGGGCCAGTTGGACCCGGCCGAGCGCACGTGGACCTTCCGCGGCGGCCGGATCTGCGACGGCGTCGATCCTGAGGGCAACGTCGTCGCCTTCCGCGAGCCGGTCTAGCTCCTGGCGGCTCAACCCGCGTGGACGGTGTGCCCGGCGGCGCGCAGCGCCTCGACGGCGCGCTCCAGCGCCGCGGCGTGGACGAGGACGTAGTCGGTGTCGTAGGTCGACACCACGAACACGGACACGTCGACGTCGGCCAGCGGCGCCGTGAGCGAGGCCATGACGCCCACCATGCCGAAGTCCAGCGGCCCGGCGACCTCCAGTGCGCGCCAGTCGGGCTCGACCCGGATGTCGTCGCCGTCCGGAGCGGAGTCCTCGGCGCAGACCACGGAGATCTCCACGTCGGTGCGCGTCACCGAGAAGAACGACGAGCCGGACGGGGGGCTCGGCCACGGAGCTCCGGCGGGCAACCGGCAGACGGAGAGGCGCTCGGGCAGCACGCGCAGGTCCATGAGTTCATCCTGCCTCAGCCGACACGCCCGGGGTCCCGGACACGACAAGTGCGCCGCGCCCGGGCGCAGGGTCCGTCATGATGCGCGCGGGAGGTCGTCATGACCGTCACGAGCACCGTCCTGCAGGACCCGGTCGCACGCCGCCGTGAGCAGCGTGGCTGGTACTGGTACGACTGGGCGAACTCCGCCTTCGTCACGACCGTGGGGACGGTGCTCGCCGGCCCGTACCTGACCTCCGTCGCCAAGGAGGCGGCCTGCGGCACCTCCGAGGGCGACTGCTCGGTGGACCTGTCGCTCGTGGGGATCCCCGTCTCCCCCGGTGCGCTCTTCGCCTACGTCATCACGTTCACGACGATCCTCTCGGCGCTGCTGCTGCCCGTCGTCGGGGCCTTCGTCGACCGCAGCGCCCACAAGCGTCGCTACCTCGCGGGTTTCGCGTGGGTGGGGTCCGCCTTCGCCGCCCTGCTCTTCTTCGTCCGCGACGGCAACTGGGCGCTCGGGGCCGTGGCGATGATCGGTGCCTCGCTCTGCCTGGGCGCGAGTCTGGTGGTCTACGACGCCTTCCTCATCCAGATCTCGACCCCCGACGAGCGCGACGGCGTGTCCAGCCGCGGCTGGGCCTTCGGCTACGTCGGCGGCGGGCTGCTGCTCGTGCTCAACCTCGCCCTGGTACTCACCCTGCCGTTCGGCCTGACCGAGGGCTCCGCGGTGCGCGTCAGCCTGCTCTCGGCGGCTCTGTGGTGGGCCGGCTTCACCATCATCCCCCTGCTGCGCCTGCACGATCGGACCCCGATCGATCCGGACCCGGTCTCGGGCAGCATGGTGCGTCGCAGCTTCGCCCAGCTCTGGCACACGCTCCGGCACGCGCGCGCGTACCCCATGACGCTGATGTTCCTCGTGGCCTACCTCTTCTTCAACGACGGGGTGCAGACCGTCATCTACGCCTCGTCGGTGTACGGCTCCGAGGAGCTGGGGTTCGGGACGGAGGTGCTCATCATCGCGATCCTTCTCGTCCAGATCGTCGCGATCTTCGGCGCCCTCGGGCTCGGACGCCTCGCGCGCACCCGTGGCGCGAAGAAGGTCATCCTCGGCAGCATCGTCGCGTGGGTCGTCGTGGTCTTCTTCGGCTTCCTGCTACCAGCAGGGTCGCCTGTGCCCTTCTTCGTGCTCGCCGCGAGCATCGGCCTCGTGCTCGGCGGCACCCAGGCGCTCTCCCGCTCGCTCTACTCCCAGCTGGTCCCCCTCGGGCGCGAGGCGGAGTACTTCTCGCTCTACCAGGCGACCGAGCGCGGCACCTCGTGGCTGGGCACCCTGGCCTTCGGCATCGCCTTCCAGGTGACCGGGTCCTACCGGGTGGCGATCCTGCTCATCGTCGTGTTCTTCGTCGTGGGCGGGCTGCTGCTGCGCAAGGTCGACGTCCGCCGCGGCATCGTCGAGGCCGGCAACACCGTCCCCGCGGTGATCTGAGGGTCCGTCACTCCCCCGCGCGTCGCAGTTGGACGGCCATGAACCCCTCGGCGAGCAGTCCCGAGGCCGCGAAGGCGGCCATGCCGAGGTGACGGCGGCGCAGGTGCGGCTCGCGGACGGCGTCGACGAGGAAGGCAAGCGCGTCCCCGCCGTCGGCGACCGCCATGCCCCCCACCCAGCCGGCCGTGGGGTCCCCCCGCCAGCACGCGTCGAGAGTGCCGAGGCCCAGCGCCGCCTCGCGCACGCCGACCATCCGGGCCTCCCCCGGCCGGGTCACGAGAAACACCGCGAATCCCAGCCGGAGCAGTCCCAGGGCCGGGACGGACCGGCGGATCGGGGTCGGCTGCTCCTCCGTACGGGTGATCTCGGTCATACCAGCACCCCATCACAGCCGATGAGGTCCCGCAGAACCGCAGGTAGACGCCTCGTGGCGCCGCATCCGCAATCCGGACGACGTTTGCCGTGCCGGATCCGCGGGAACACCGCACGCGTCAGGTTCGTTGGACCCAGCAGACCGGTCACCCGGCCGACCGATCGAAGGACAAGGCAGGACATCATGAGCGACGGCGCCCTCCGCGGCACCCGCCTCGGCGCGACCAGCTACGAGACCGACGACCACGTCGAGCTCGCTCCGCGCCAGGTCGTCCACTACGACTGCCCCGAGGGGCACACAACCTCCATGCCGTTCTCGGTCGAGGCCGAGGTCCCCGCGGTGTGGGAGTGCCGTACCTGCGGCGCCGAGGCGCTCCAGCGTGACGGCGTGCGGCCCGAGGAGAAGCCCACCAAGCACGTCCGCACGCACTGGGACATGCTTCTCGAGCGGCGCTCGATCGAGGACCTCGAGATCCTCCTCGCCGAGCGGCTGGACCTGCTGCGCAGCGGACCCAGCACCCGGAGCGCCTGACCCGCACCCCCAGACCTTTTCTCTCCCCCTCCGAGACACCCCCGGTGACCCCCGTCGCCGGGGGTGGCTCGGTGTCCGGGTGGGTGCTCGCGTGCGGCCCTAGTCGGCGATCTCGCCGCGGATCGTCCGGGGAGGCTCCTGCTGGTCGTCGCGGACGATGGTGCCGTCGACGGTCGTGACGATCGTCGACGTCCGTACCACCATGCCGGCCCGCTCGGCCCGGCGACGCAGTCCGCGGCGGACGGCACCGGCGACCCCGCGTCGCACCGGCGGGACGAGCAGCAGCAGGCCAGCGGCACTGGTGAGGATGCCGGGCACCGCGACGAGCAGGCCCGCCACGAACAGCATCCCGGCGTCGCTCACGTCACGACCGACCTGAGCGACGCGCTCCTCGGTCACTCCCGGGACCAGGGTGGCGCCGTCGACCTCCACGGGCTGCATGGACCGGAACGCGTTGAACCCGGCGCGGCGCATGAGCGCCGCACCGAGGACCACGAGTCCGGCCACGACCAGGAAGACGCCCGTCCAGCCGATGAGGCTCGCGAGCCACGACGCCACGAACCACTCGAGGACGACGTAGGCGATGAGGCCCAGCAGGATCAGCAGTCCCATACCTCTACCAACCGCCGCGCGTCGGGGCCTTGTTCCCGGCAAGCAGCCGCCGTGCCTTGGCTGCCTTGTCCTGCGCCCCCCAGACCGTGACCCGCCACAGCGCCTCGACGACGATCCGCTGATTCATCTTCGAGGACCCCAGCTCGCGCTCCACGAACTCGATGGGGACCTCGCGCACCCGCAGACCCGCCTTGACGGCGCGGACGCCGAGCTCGACCTGGAAGATGTAGCCGGCGCTCTCGACGTCGGACAGGTCGATCGCGCGGAGGGTCTCGGCCCGGAAGGCCCGGAATCCCCCGGTGGCGTCGCGCAGCGGGACGCTCAGCGCCATCCGCGTGTACAGGCTGCCGCCGCGCGAGAGCAGCTCGCGGTGCTTGGGCCAGTTGACCACCGAGCCGCCAGGCACCCATCGCGAGCCCAGCACGAGATCGGCGTCGCGCAGCGCGTCGAGCAGTCTCGGGAGCTGCTCGGGCTGGTGCGACCCGTCAGCGTCCATCTCCACCACGACCTCGTAGCCGTGCTCGAGCGCCCAGGCGAACCCGGCGAGGTAGGCGGCTCCGAGCCCTTCCTTGCCCGCGCGGTGCATGACGTGCACGTGGTCGTCGCGAGCGGCGATCCCGTCCGCGATCGCACCGGTCCCGTCGGGGCTGTTGTCGTCCGCGACGAGGACGTGCGCCTCGGGGACGGCCGCCCGCAGCCGCCCGACGATCAGCTCCACGTTCTCCCGCTCGTTGTAGGTCGGGATGACGACGAGGATGGGGCCGAGGTCGGCGAAGGTCGCGTCGGTCACGGAACGTGCTCCTGGGTCGGATCGGTGGCCTCTGAGCCTACGTCGCCCGTCGTCCGACGACGCACGGCCAGCGACAGCAGGAGGAGGACGGCCGCCGCGGCCACCAGGAGCTCCGGCACCGCGCCCACGCGGTCCGCCGGGGTGAGGCTGTCGCGCAGCGCGACGTCCCGCACCAGGTACCCCGCGGTGAACTCGGGGAGCTCGGCGACGAGCGACCCGTCCGGGGACACGATCGCGCTGATGCCGCTGGTGGCGGCGATGAGAACCGTGCGGCCGTGCTCCACGGCCCGCAACCTCGACATCGCGAGCTGCTGCTCGGGCTGGCCGGTGCGGCCGTAGGTCGCGTTGTTCGTCTGCACGGCAAGGATCCGGGCTCCCTGACCGTCGAGCTCGGGCGCCACGCCGTCTCCGCGCACGGCGGCGCGGGCCAGCTCGTCGTAGGCCACCTCGAAGCAGATGAGGACACCCAGGCGCAGCCCGTCGATCTCGAGCACACCTGTGGTGTCGCCGGCCTCGAAGTCCCGCGGCACCCGGTCGAAGCGACCGATGAGCTGAGCGAGGACGTCGCGGGCGGGGACCCATTCGCCGAACGGCACCGGATGCTGCTTGATGTAGACGTCGCTCGGCCCCGGACGACCGGTGGAGGACGGTAGCCACTCGATCGCCATGTTGCGCACCCGGGTCGGGTCGACCGGCGAGTTGACGACCGCACCGACGAGCACGGGGACGTCGATGGCGTCGACCGCCTGCTGGATCAGCGCCGCCGCGCGAGCGTCTCGGAACGGGTCGATGTCGCTGGAGTTCTCCGGCCAGATCACCACGTCCGGCTGGGCCACCCGGCCTGCCGCGACATCAGCGGCCAGGCGTTCGGTCTCGGCCACGTGGTTGCGCAGCACCGCCTCGCGCTCGCCGAGGAAGTCCATGCCGGCGGCGGGGACGTTGCCCTGGATCACGGCCGCGGTCACCGAGGCTGGCCCACCGTCTCCCTCCCCCGCGGTCGGCATGCTCACGAGCCCACCCAGGGTGGACACCAGCGCCACCCCGACGAGCGCCCCCAGGGCCGCGCGAGGACGGCGGCGCTGCAGCCAGGCGAAGGCCAGGAGCGCGCCGAGCAGCGCCGAGGCGAACGTCACGGCCGCGGCCCCGCCGAGGGCCGCATACGGGGTGAGCGAGCTGTCCGCCTGTCCGTAGGCCAACCGGCCCCAGGGGAATCCGCCGAGCGGCACACGGTCGCGCAGAGCCTCCGAGAGCACCCACATCATCGGGATGACGAGCGGCCACCACCGCAGGTGCGAGGTGGCGGCGACGCCGATCCCGACGAGCGCGAAGAACAGCGCGAACGAGGCGGAGAGCAGCAGCCAGGCATCGACCCCGACGACGCGCATCCAGCCGACGTGGGCCAGGAGGAAGGCGAGCCCGGCGAGGTAGCCCGCGAGCAGACCGAGTCGCGGTCGGGCCCCGTGCCAGCACAGGGTGAGCAGCGCGAGGGCCGGCGGTGCGACCCACACCAGGTCGATCGGTGGGAAGGACAGGGCGAGGAGCAGACCGCCCACCACCGAGCCGACGAGACGCCACAGCATCTCGCGGGAGGGCGGCGCACTCGTCATGAGCGCCAGGCTACGTCAGAGCCCCCCGTAGCCGTTGCGCACCAGGACGAGCCCGATGACGACCATCACGACGGCCATGACGGCGGCGTTGTTGCGCTCGAGCCAGTCGCGGCCGCGCTTCAGCGTTGTCATGACACGATCCCCCAGCACGAGGAAGGCCAGCACCGGGAGCGCGACGCTGAGCGCACCGACCGCGGCGTACAGGGCCACCATCGACAGGGCGTCGTACGCGCCGTCGGTGCCCGCGCCGATGGCCGCTCCGGCCGCCGCCGTGAGCAGCAGGATCTTGGGGTTGACCAGGGCGAGACCGGTGGCCAGGGCGAACGCACGAGGCGGGCGCAGCGACTCGATCGAGGACATCCAGGCCGGAAGGTCCGACGCAGTGGACCGCGTGGTCCACTTGCGGATCCCCAGGACGACCAGCGCCAGTCCGATGACGATGCGGGCCCAGAAGGACCAGCTCGTCGGTTCGTCCCCCAGCTCGATCACGCCGGCCAGCAGGACGAATGCGGTCGCCCCGACGACCAGCCCCACCAGCCACCCGGCGAGGTACGCGAGGGAGGTGGCACGCGGACGATCCGTGAAGAGCACGAGGATCGCCGGAATGATCGCGAACGGGGACGCGGCCACCGCGAGCGCGAGGGCGAGGACCTCAGAGATCGGCAGCTCCACACCCCGAGTCTTTCAGGCTCCGCGGCGCGCGGACCAGGGCGCGGTCGGGCGGGTCAGCCAGGGACGACGACGGTGCCGGTCGCCGTGGTGACCACGAGCGGCTCGGCGAGCACCTCGGCCGACGACGGCGACACGGCGGGGGTTCCGCGGCAGACCACCCGCGCCTCGAAGGACACCGATCGGGAGCGGCGGCCGACGCGGGTGACGGTCGCGGTCGTCTCCAGGACGTCGCCGCCCATGACCGGCGAGCGGAAGGCGACCTCGTCGTAGCCGGCGAAGAGCCCCTCGTCGCCGTCGGTGCGGATGCACAGCTCGGTGGCGACGTCGCCGAACATCGCGAGGACGTAGGCGCCGTCGACCAGGTTGCCGCCGTAGTGGGCGTGGGAGTACGGGACGTAGCGACGGTGGGTGACGGACAGGCCGAGGCGCGGGTCGTCGCTCACGATGCCTTCTTCCTGGTGGTCGGGACGGGCACGAGGGCGGAGACGAGATAGGACGCGACCTCGCCGGGGGTCGTCCCCTTGCCGAAGATGCGGTCGACGCCGAGCTCCCCGGTCGCGAGCTCGTCGAACCGGGGGCCGCCGACCACGAGCAGCGGCCGCCTCTCGGCGGGGAACGCCTCGCGGAAGGCGGCGCTCATCTCGCGCGTGTTGTGCAGGTGCGCGTCGCGCTGCGTCACCACCTGCGACACCAGCACCGCGTCCGCCCGGTGCAGGCGCGCCTTCTCGACGAGCTCGGGGACCGCGACCTGGGCGCCGAGGTTCACGACGGTGAGCTCGGAGTAGTACTCCAGGCCCTTCTCCCCCGCGAACCCCTTGATGTTGAGGATGGCGTCGATGCCCACGGTGTGCGCGTCCGTGCCGATGCACGCACCCACGACCACGAGCGGGCGGCGCAGGCCCTTCTTGATGGCGGAGTTGACCTCCTTGGGCGACAGGAGGGGGTAGTCGCGCTCGACGACCTGCACGTCACGCAGATCGACGAGGTGCGACACCGAGCCGTACACGACGAAGAAGGTGAAGTCCGGTCCCATGGGCTTCGCGTGCACGACCATGGCCGGCTCGATGCCCATCTTGGCCGCGAGCAGGGCGGCGGCCCCCTCCGCACGCTTGTCGTGCGGGACCGGCAGGGTGAACGACACCTGGACCATGCCGTCGCCGGTGGTGTCGCCGTAGGGCCGCACCAGCGACTTGGACTTCTTGGCGCTCATCGGGTCGCCCTCTCCTCGAGCAGATCCCCGGCGGGGTTGAGGTAGCCGTCTGCCTTGCGGAAGACGCCGTCGAGGCCCCTGCCCGCGTCCGCAGGGCGCTTCATGAGGCCGAAGGTCCCGTCGGCGATGGCCTCGAGCAGCGTGTCGTCGACGATGTCCTCCAGCAGATCCACCGCCTCGCCCAGCACCTGGCGGGCGCGCTCGGCGATGAACCCGTCGGGCGCCGGGCGGAAGTCCTCGCGCAGGCCTCCTGCGGCGTTGAAGACGTAGCGGACGTTCTGCAGGGCCAGATCGCGGTCGGACAGCCAGGGCGTCACCACCGCCTCGGTCATCATCCCGACGAGCAGGATGCCCTGACCGGTCAGGGCCCCGGCCAGGTTGAAGAAGCCGTCGAGCAGGTAGCCGCGGAAGACGTCCCCCGTCATGTGCTTGGTCGGGGGCATCCACTTGAGCGGCGCGTTCGGGAACAGGGCGCGGGCGAGGAGGGCGTGCGCCAGCTCCAGCCGGAACGAGTCCGGGATCTCCGGGTTGATCTCGAACGCGTGCCCCAGCCCGAGCTGCCAGTCCTCGAGCCCGGCCTCCTTGGCGAAGTACTCGTTGAGCAGCTGGCTGACCGTGACGGTGTGCGCAGCCTCGACCGCATCCGCCGTGGTGAGGTAGTTGTCCTCGCCCGTGTTGATGATGATCCCGGCCCGAGCATGCACCTGGCGACTGAACCTCTGGTCCACGAACGTGCGTACCGGGTTGATGTCGCGGAAGAGGATCCCGTACATCGAGTCGTTGAGCATCATGTCGAGTCGTTCGAGACCGGCCAGGGCGGCGATCTCCGGCATGCACAGCCCGGACGCGTAGTTGGTGAGGCGGACGTAGCGGCCCAGCTCGCGACTGGTCTGGTCCAGGGCGGCCCGCATGAGTCGGAAGTTGGCCTGGGTCGCGTAGGTCCCGGCGTAGCCCTCCCGCGTGGGGCCTTCGGGGACGTAGTCCAGCAGGGACTGCCCCGTGGACCGGATCACCGCGATGACATCCGCGCCCTCCCGCGCCGCGGCCTGCGCCTGCGGGATGTCCTCATAGATGTCGCCGGTCGCGACGATGAGGTAGATCCAGGGGGCCGGCGGGTCGCCGAACTTCTCGATCAGGCGGTCGCGCTGACGTCGGCTCGCATCGATGCGCCGGATGCCGGCGGACACGTCCTTGCGCGCGATCCGGCCCGCATACGTCGAGGCCTTGCCCTCGGGGATCTGGAAGTCCACCGACCCAGCCGCCGCGCGCTGGGCCAGCGTGGTGAGGTCGTCGCCCTCGCGCATCATGGCGTCCCAGACCGGCAGAGCGACTCCGTGCTCGAGCCCGACCTGCTCGCGGACGACGTCGACGAGGCGGTTGACCCAGGGGATCCCCTCCACATCCGCACCCTCGAGCCCGGCCAGGCGCAGCACGGCCCGCTCGACCGACACGGTCGTGTGCCGCTGTGCCAGGTTCACCACGGGCTTGCCTGCTCGGCGCGCCAGCGCACGGGCGCGACGGACCGTGACGGGGTCCAGGTCGAGCATCCGGCGCGGGTCCGGGGTCGGGTTCGTCGTGCGGCTCACGCCGCCACCTCCTCGAGTGCACCGGTGTCGTGCAGGATCTCACCGCGCAGGACTGTGCGCAGGCAGGTCGGTCGGACGGACCGGTCGCTCAGGTCGGGCCAGCCCTCGGCGTCCACCGCGACCCACGACC
>JAHECT010000070.1 GCA_024641605.1 Micrococcales bacterium | reverse complement strand
GCCGTCCTCGGTGCGGAGCTCCACCGCGAGGTAGAGCCCGGCGCCGCGGACCTCACTGATGCTCGGGTGCGCTGCGCGGAGCTGCGTCAGCTGCTCCCGCAGCCGGCGGCCGACACGGTCGGCGTTGCCCTGCAGGTCCTCGTCGCGCAGCACGTCGAGGGTCGCCTGCGCGGCGGCGACCGCGACGGTGTTGCCGCCGAAGGTGTTGAAGTAGCGCATGTCACGACCGAAGGCCTCGACGACGTCGGCGGTCATGAGGGTCGCCGCCACCGGGTAGCCGTTGCCCATGGGCTTGCCGAGGGTGACCAGGTCCGGCACGAAGGGCGCCCCGTCCGTGCCGTGGCGCTGGAACCCCCACATGGTGTCCCCGAGCCGACCGAAGCCGGGCTGCACCTCGTCGGCGAGGTAGACCCCGCCACGGCGCGCGACGAGCGCCCGGACCGGAGCGAGCAACCCCGCCGGATCCGCGATGACGCCGTCGGAGGCGAAGACCGTGTCGGCGACGAACGCGGCGAACCCGTGGCCCGCCGCCTCCAGGTCGTCGATCGCTGCGTCGACCTGGGCGGCGAACCACTCGCCGAGGGTGGCGAAGCCGGCCGCCTCGTGATCGACGTGCAGAGGTGCGGGGACCCAGCGCGCCCAGGGCGCCATGCCGTCGGGGCCGACGAGCGACGGCGAGACGGACGCGACCTCGGCCGACACCCCGTGGTAGGCGTTGCGCGTGACCACCACGCCTTGGGCGCCCGTGCGGTGCTTGGCGATCCGCAGCGCGAGATCGCCGGCCTCCGAGCCGGTACAGCTGAGCATCACGTGCACGATCTCGTCGGGCATCGTCGCGAGCAGGTCCTCGGCGTAGCGCACGATCCCCTCGTGCAGGTAGCGCGTGTGGGTCGCCAGCGTGGCCGCCTGCTCGGCGATCGCCGCGACCACGCGCGGGTGCGCGTGCCCGACCGAGGGGACGTTGTTGTACGCGTCGAGGTACTCGGTCCCGTCGGCCGCGACGAGCGTGGTCCCGCTGCCGCGCACGAGCTCCAGTGGGTCGCGGTAGAACAGGCGGTACGACGGCCCCAGCGCCCGGAGGCGCCGCTCGACGAGATCCCGCTTCGCCGGCTCGAGGGAGCCGACGAGCGCCGGGTCGAAGTAGCTCGTGGGTCCGTGCTCGTGGCGGCTCACAGGTCCTCCGGAACGGGCGACTCGGCGAGGAGGCGCAGCATCGGCGCGACGGTGCTGGTCGGACGAGGTTCGTGACGCGGGTTGTCGGGGTTGGTGTCGGCGAGCCACGCGTTGATGACGGCGGACTGCACCCGACGGCCGCGCACGAGATGGGGCAGGAGCGCGATCTCGTGGTCGTCGAGGGGGCGCACCGAGATGTAGCCGCGAGCGATGTCGTAGGGGTCGGCCCACGGGTCGATCCCGCCTTCCGCGAGGACCGACCAGGGCGCCGTCGCGTACGCCATGGCGACCGCGAGGTCGGCCACGACGGCGGTGCGGACGATGTCGCCGAAGTCCAGCACCCCGGTCGCGAGGCCTTGCTCGCCGACGAGGACGTTGTCCGGGTTGGCGTCGTTGTGCACGACCTGATGGCGCACCTCGGCCAGCGCAGGCCCGACCTGAGCGCCGAACAGGTCGAGCTCGGCCTCGAGCGCGGCGCGCGCGTCGTCGTCGATCACGTGGTGCAGCCGGGACCGCAGCCCGCCCAAGCGCTGCAGGTCCCACGCGAGCACCCGGTGCGCGCCAGGGTGCTCGAACCCGTCGAGCGCCAGCGACAGGCGGGCGAGCACCTCGCCGATGCTGCGACGGCCGTCGGCGTCCGTGCGTGCGTACTCGACCGTGCGGCCGGGAAGCCACCCGAGCAGACGGGCGAACCGCGGCTCCCCCGAGGCGCCGCCGACCTCGACGAGGGCCGAGCCGTCCAGGGCGGGGAGCACGCGCGGCACCAGCAGCCCGGGGTCGGCGTGCTCGACGTGCTGCAGTGCGGAGCACTGGAGGGCGACGACGTCGAGCCGGTCCGCCGGGTTGGCGACCTTGAGCACCACGGTCCCCGCCGTGGTCTCGAGCCGGAAGGTGTCGTCGCGCTCGGTCTCGAGCCGCTCGGCAGCGGTGACCCTCGCACCCCAGAGGTCGGCCGCGAGACCGATGGCGTCCGCCGTCGCCAGCGGCACGAACGCGGCAGCGAGCGAGTCGTCCTCGTGCGCCTGGCTCACCCGCCGCACGCTACTGGACCCGGGCCGGCCCGCGCCGTCCGCTCGTCGGGACGCCCGGCCCGGCTGCGGCCCGCTCCCCGACGCTGATCCCCTCCTGGCCGCACAGAGCGGGCACATGACCCCTGGACCCACCCGGCGACCAGCGGGGGCCCACGTCCCCCGAACGCCACAACGACGAAGGACCCCCGACCCGGAAGAGCTGGGTCGGAGATCCTTCGACGTTGGTGGAGCTGAGGGGACTCGAACCCCTGACCCCCTGCATGCCATGCAGGTGCGCTACCAGCTGCGCCACAGCCCCATCGTGCCGGGCAACTATAACGGCGATCCAGGTCGGAGGTGAAATCGCCCCTCGGCCTCAGAGGGCGTCGACGACGAGCTCCTCCGGCAGGGAACGGGCGTTGTGCTCGACGAGGCGCCAGCCGCCCTCGCGCCCCTCCTCGAGCACGGACCAGGCGCAGTTCACGAGGCCGCCGAGGACCGCCCAGTGCTCGACCGGGAGACCGAGCATGCGGCCCATCCCGGCGCGGGCAGCGCCTCCGTGGGTGGCGACGACCAGGACGCCACCGTCCCCCACGTGGGCGAGGTGGCGCTCGACCGCGAGCTGGACCCGGAGCCCCACCTCGGTGCGGGTCTCCCCGCCTCCCGGGCGCACGTCGGCACCGCCGATCCAGGCGTGGTAGCGCTCCCGGTCACGCGCGACGATCTCCTCGCGCACGAGGCCCTGCCAGTCGCCGGCGTAGGTCTCCCGGAGGTCCGCGTCGGTCGCGACGTCGAGACCCACGAGATCGGCGAGGGCCTGCGCGGTCGTCCGGGCCCGGTCGAGGTCGCTGGCCACGATCCGGTCGGGACCGAGGGAGGACAGGTCGCGGGCGGCGCGTTCGGCCTGGGCCACCCCCACGGCGTCGAGCGGCACGTCAGTCGTGCCCTGGAAGCGCGAGCTCGCGTTCCACTCCGTCCGGCCGTGCCGCCACAGCACGACACGCCTGGCGCTCACTCCGAAGGTCCGCGCCCCGCACGGACCGAGTCGGGGAGCGGGATGTGCGCCCCGTCCTTCCAGAGGCGCTCCAGCCCGTAGTACGTGCGCTCGTCGCTGTGCTGCACGTGCACCACGAGGTCGATGTAGTCGAGCAGCACCCAACGGCCCTCGCGCTCCCCCTCGCGACGGACGGGGTCGACGTCGATGCGGTCGAGGCGCTCCTCGACGGCGTCGACGATCGCCTTGACCTGACGGTCGTTGGCGGCCGAGCAGAGCAGGAACACGTCGGTGATCACGAGCGTCTCGGACACGTCGATGAGGACGATGTCCTCGGCCAGCTTGTCCGAGGCGGCCTCCGCGGCCGCGTAGGCAAGCTCGAGGGCGCGCGATGATGCGGTCACTGACTTCTCCGACTGGTGGGTGGCACGCGACGCGCGTGCCGCGTCATCGTCTCACGGCGTCGCGCGCGCTCAGGACGTCGGGACGAAGTCCGCGCCGAGCACCACGATGACGTCGGCGACGCTCTGGCCCGTGGTCGCGACCTGCACGGCCGAGGTCGGTACACCGAGCGCGGTGGCGATGTCCGCACCCCACTGCAGCGACTCGGCCGAGCTGTCGGGGACCACGATGGCGGTCTCCACCACCCCGAAGGCCTCGGCGTTCCCGCCGTTGACGTAGGTGAAGCCGGCATCGACGAGCTGCTGGCGGGCCGCCGCGTTGAGCCCCGGGGACCCGACCCCGTTCTGCACGAGGACGCGCACCTTCGCGTTGGGCCCGGGCACGCGCACGGCCTCGGGAAACAGCTCCTGGACCATCACCGCGGCGGCTTCCTGGTCGATGCGGTAGGCGGTGGGGCCACCCGTGTCGATCGGCTTGACCGGCAGCCCCTTGTAGGCCACTTCGTCGCTGCGTACGTCGTCGCGCAGCCGGAGCAGGAACTCCGACACCTGCTCGAGCGGGACCGTGGTCTCCACGGAGGTGCCGAGTCCGGTGAGGATCGCCTGGATCTTGCTGACCTCGTCGGGCAGCGCTGCAAGGGTGAGGCGGAGCACCTGGCTGAAGCGCGCCATCCGCGCCTCCTCGGGCTCGCCGGTGGCGAGGTAGGTCGCGAACGCCGCGGCCTGCGGACCGGTGAGCGGGCGGTTGTCCCCGGCCGGCACGAGGATGACGGCGGACCCGTCCGGCTGCTCCTCAACCACATCGATGTCCACGTCCGCCGTGATCCCACCCACCGCGTCCACGAGCCCGGAGAAGGCGAGGGTGTCCATCGCGACGGTCGAGTCGACCACGACGCCGATCGCGTCGGAGAGCGCGTTGGCCGACCCGTCGGGGTCGGGCAGGCGGGTGATCTCGCCGAACGGGAGGGTCCCTCCCGTGGCGACGTCCACGATGGTCGTCGGCGGGATCGTGATCATGTTGCCGCGATCCTGCGGACCGCCGACCGAGAGCAGCGCGTTGTCGACGGCGATCCCGCTCGTGTCGGTGACCTGGAAGAGCATGGTCGGCTGGGTCGGCCCGGTGCTGCTGGGCGAGGGCGCGGGGGTCGCGCCCGTCGTGGTGTCCCCGCGGAGGAACACGAACCAGACCAGCACGGCGACCGCGACCAGGCCGAGCAGCGAACCGCTGATGATGAGCAGCCGGCTGTGCGACTGCTGGGACTGGCTGCTCGCCGCCTCCTCGGCGGCGCGGCGCCTGGCCGCCCGACCGCCGTCCCCCGTCGCCGGATCCCCGCCCGGCACGTCCTGGCTCATGCCGCGTCCCGGTACAGGCCGCGCTTGGCGACGTAGGCCTCGACACCCTCGGGGACGAGGTAGCGGATCGGTGCGCCGGCGCGGACGCGGTCGCGGCACTCGGTGGAGGAGATCGCCAGGGCGGGCACCTCGACCAGCGTCGTCGAGCCGTCCGGGAGCCCGGTGGCGGCCAGGTCATGGCCAGGGCGGGTGACCCCGATGAAGTGGGCCAGGTCGAACAGCGCCTCCGAGTCGCGCCACTCCAGCAGCGCCGCCAACGCGTCGGCGCCGGTGATGAAGAACAGCTCGACCGTGACACCCTGCTCGAGGTACTCCGCGCCCAGATCGCGCAAGGTGTCCACGGTGTACGTGGGCCCGAGCCGGTCGACGTCGACCCGACTCACCCGGAAGCGCGGGTCCGCGGCGGTGGCGACGACGGTCATCAGGTAGCGGTCCTCGGCTGGGGAGACGGTTCGGTCCAGCTTCTGCCACGGCTGGCCCGTGGGTACGAACACGACCTCGTCGAGCTCGAAGCGGTGGGCAACTTCGGACGCCGCCACGAGGTGGCCGTGGTGGATCGGGTCGAACGTCCCGCCCATCACCCCGACGCGACGCGCGCGGTCGCCCGATCCGGACATGCCGGCCTCAGCGGTCGATGTTGATGCGCGTGGTGATCCACAGCAGCAGGAGCAGGACGGCGAGCGCGAAGCCGCCGAAGGCGAACGGGGAGATCTGCCCCGAGGAGGACTCGGCCCCCACGGCCTCGGCCACGACGGCAGTCAGGACGCTCATCGCTTGTTCCCCTCACCCTTCGGGGACGGTTCCCCGAGCTCGGCTGAGGATACCAACCACCCCCGCCGTACCGACTCAGCCTCGGACGTGTCCGTCACCGGTGACCACGAACGTGGTCGAGGTGAGCTCCTGCAGGCCCATCGGACCCCGGGCATGGAGCTTCTGGGTGGAGATGCCGATCTCGGCGCCGAACCCGAGCTCGTTCCCGTCGGTGAACCGGGTGGACGCGTTCACCATCACCGCCGCTGAGTCCACGCCGGTCACGAACCGGTGCACGGCGGTGGCCGAGTCCGACACGATCGCCTCGGTGTGACCGCTGGACCACCGGCGGATGTGCTCGAGGGCGTCGTCGAGGCCTCCCACCACGCCCGCCGCGATGTCGAGCGAGTAGTACTCCGCCGCCCAGTCCTCGTCGGTCACGGGGGCGAAGGAGATCCCGTCCGCGGCGGCGTAAGGCGCCACGCGCGCGTCCCCATGGACCGTCACGCCCTTCTCGCGGAGCGCGGCGAGCGCTCGCGGCAGGAACGCGTCCGCGACCGCCTCGTGCACAAGGACGGTCTCCGTCGCGTTGCAGACGCTCACCCGCTGCGTCTTCGCGTTGACGAGGATGGCGACGGCCTTGTCGAGGTCCGCGTGCTCGTCGACGTAGACGTGGCAGTTGCCCACACCGGTCTCGATGACCGGGACCGTCGACTCCTCGACCACGCTGCGGATCAGCCCCGCACCCCCGCGCGGGATGAGCACGTCGACGAGACCGCGCGCGGTCATGAGGTGCTTCACGGCCTCGTGCGTCGTTCCAGGGACGAGCGCGATCGCGTCGACAGGCAGGCCGAGCGCGGCGAGCGCGTCGCGCATGACCTCGACGAGGGCGACGTTGGTGCGGTAGGCCGACGAGCTCCCCCGCAGCAGGGCGGCGTTCCCGCTCTTGAGGCACAGGACGGCCGCGTCGACGGTGACGTTGGGACGAGCCTCGTAGATCATCCCCACCACCCCGAGCGGCACGCGCAGCTGGCGAACCTCGAGCCCGTTGGGGAGGGAGTACCCGCGGACGACCTCGCCCACGGGGTCCGGGAGGGCGGCGACCTCGCGGGCCGCGTCCGCGATCGCGCGCAGCCGGTCAGGGGTGAGGGCCAGCCGGTCGACGATCGCCGGGTCGGTGCCCGCGGCCTCGGCCGCCGACACGTCGCGTGCGTTGGCTCCCACGACACGCTCCGCCCCGGCCTCGAGTGCGTCCGCTATCGCCAGGACGGCGGCATCCTTCGTCGCGCGCGTGAGCCCGCGCAGGCCGACGGCGGCGTCACGGGCGCGTTGCGCGGTCCGCAGCACGTGCTCGCGCTCGGTCAGGGTGTCCTCGCTCACGCAGCCGAGCCTAGGCGACGTGGTCGCACGGTCGGCGAGGGAGGCCGGGGGGTCTCAGGGGACCCGGCGCAGTCCGGGGCGGTCCGGCGGACCGCCCGCGGTCAGAAAGGGGCGACCCCGACGAGGCTGACCGGGGACGCCGGCAGCGTCCCACGGCGGCGGAAGGTGTCGCGGTCGAGCACCTCGAGACCCACCACCTGCCACTCGGGCAGCCCGGCCGACGCGCGGTGGTCCTCCCAGAGGGCGAGCCCCAGCCGGGCCACGGCGCGGGCGTCGGGGCCCTCCTCCCAGTAGCGGATCTCCGCTCGGTCGCCGGTGTAGCGGCCGGTGAGGAGGAAGGGGTGGTCGTGGCTGAGCTGTTCGAGCCCGCGCTGGATCGTCTCCTCCGGGACGGGGACGCCCGCGACGGTGATGGTGACGTGCCAGAACGGCCATCCGGTCATCGGCCGCCTCCCAGCTCGGTACGAGCTAGTGGCGCAGGATCACCAGGTCGTCACGGTGGACGACCTCGCGCTCGTACGCCGGTCCCAGCTCCCTGGCCAGCTCTCGGGTCGAACGACCCAGAAGGCCGGGAAGCTCTGCCGCATCAAAGTTCACCAGCCCACGGGCCACCGCGTGACCGTTTTCGTCGCAGAGGTCCACCGGATCTCCCGCGACGAAGGCCCCCTCGACCGCCACGACACCCGCCGGGAGCAGGGAGAGTCGGCGACGGACGACGGCGTCGACGGCCCCGGCGTCGAGGTGCAACGACCCCCGCGATGACGTGGCGTGGGCGAGCCAGAGCAGCCGGGTCGCGGTGCGCCGGCCCGTCGGATGGAAGTACGTGCCGACATCGTCGCCCGCCAGCGCCTGCGCCGCGCGGGCCGCCGAGGTGAGCACGACAGGGATCCCGGCCGCGGTGGCGATCCTGGCGGCCTCCACCTTCGTGACCATGCCGCCAAGGCCCACCCCGGACCCGGTCCCCCGCATGGTGACACCCGCCAGGTCGTCCGCCCCGGTCACCTCGGACACGAGCGCGGACCCCGAGCGGCTCGGCGGTCCGTCGTAGAGCCCCTCGACGTCGGACAGCAGGACGAGGAGGTCGGCGTGGACGAGATGGGCCACCAGTGCGGCCAGCCGGTCGTTGTCGCCGAAGCGGATCTCATCGGTCGCCACCGTGTCGTTCTCGTTCACGATGGGGACGACGCCGAGCTCGAGCAGGCGGTACAGCGTGCGCTGAGCGTTGCGGTAGTGCGCGCGACGGGTGACGTCCTCGGCCGTCAGCAGGACCTGCCCCACGGTGCGGTCGTGACGGGCGAACGCGCCGGTGTAGTAGGCCAGCAGGCGGCCCTGACCCACGCTGGCGGCGGCCTGCTGCGTCGCGAGGTCGCGTGGGCGACGGGTGATCCCGAGCGTCGGCAGCCCGGTCGCGATCGCCCCGGAGGACACGAGCACGATCTCGGTCCCCGAGCCGAGCCTGGCGCCCAGCGCATCCACGAGCGCGTCCACGCGGGCGTCGTCGAGACCGCCCGCCGAGCCGGTGAGCGAGGACGACCCCACCTTCACCACGACCCGGCGCGCGCGCGTCACCTGCGCCCTCCTGCTCACGGCAGGCATCCTGTCAGCCCCCTCCCCTCCACCCCTCCTTGGGTTTGTCATGAAGGCGACCCTCATCCAATAGAGCCGTACGATCCGGACCCTCACGAGTGCCGTACACGCGCAGAGCGGGCAGGATCCGGTTGTGGCCATCATCGACGCAGAGACGGTCGGGCCCCTTCGACGGTGGTCGGGGGACGCGGCGTGGTACTTCCTCACCGTCGATGCGGCGCTCTCCGACGAGATCCGCGACAGCACGGAGCCACGAGGGTTCGGGTCGGTACGGGTCGAGGCCACGATCGGGGCGACGACGTGGCACACGTCGGTCTTCCCCGACTCCGCCAGCGGCTGCTTCGTCCTTCCGGTCAAGGCAGCGGTACGCAGGGCCGAGCTGCTCGACGACGGAGACACCGTCACGGCGCGCCTCGTCGTACGAGGCTGACGGGACGACCCCGGCCGGGATCCGCCGGGTGCGCGATGAGGGCCCGGTTCGTACGGCTCTATTGGATGAGGGTCGCCTTCATCCGGAGCGGTGGGTCAGGAGTAGAGGCGGTCGTCGGAGCCGCGGGGGCCGGTGAGGGGGGTGCCGGCCGTGATCGTGGGCTCCCAGTCGAAGACGACCGCGTCGTCCTCCGAACCGATGAGCACGGTCGCTCCGGCCACCGCACCCAGCTCCAGCAGGCGGTCCTCGACCCCGAGCCTGGCCAGACGGTCGGCGAGGTAGCCCACCGCCTCGTCGTTGCTGAAGTCGGTCTGGCGCACCCATCGGAGCGGGCGCTCACCGCGGACGCGGTAGCGGACCCCCTCGGAGTCCTCCTCGCGGACGACGGTGAATCCGGCGTCGTCGACCGCCGTCGGGGTGAGCACGACCCGCGGCGCCTCGTCGACCGGTGCCGCCGCGCGCGCCGCCCGGACGAGCTCGGCCATGGCGAAGCCCAGGGCGCGCAGGCCCTCGTGGGCGACCGCGGAGACCTCGAGGACCCGAAGGCCACGCTCCTCGAGGATCGGGGTGACGAGATCGGCGAGGTCGCGCGCCTCAGGGACGTCGACCTTGTTGAGCACGACGAGGCGCGGGCGGTCGGCGAGGTCGCCGGAGGTCCCGCCGTACTGGGCGAGCTCGTGCTCGATGGCGTCGAGGTCGCTCACGGGGTCGCGGGCGGGCTCCAGGGTGGCGCAGTCGAGGACGTGGACGAGCACCGAGCAGCGCTCCACGTGGCGCAGGAACTCCAGCCCGAGGCCCTTGCCCTCGCTGGCCCCGGGGATGAGCCCGGGGACGTCGGCCACGGTGAAGACGGTGTCACCGGCGGTCACGACGCCGAGGTTGGGGACGAGCGTGGTGAACGGGTAGTCGGCGATCTTGGGTCGGGCGGCGGACATGGCCGCGACGAGCGAGGACTTGCCGGCGCTCGGGAATCCCACGAGCGCGACGTCGGCCACGCTCTTGAGCTCGAGCACGACGTCGCGGGACTCGCCCGGCTCGCCGAGCAGCGAGAAACCGGGCGCCTTGCGCCGAGGGCTGGCGAGCGCCGCGTTGCCGAGGCCGCCGTGACCACCGCGGGCGATCACCGCCTCCATGCCGACGCTGACCAGGTCGGCGAGCACCTCGCCCCCCGCGGTGGCGACGAGGGTGCCGGGCGGGACGCGCAGGACGACGTCCGCTCCGGAGGCACCGTTGCGATGGCTGCCCTCGCCGGGTCGGCCGTTGCCCGCCCGACGGTGCGGACCGTGGTGGTACTCGAGCAGCGACGTCACGTTGGAGTCCACGACGAGGCGGACGTCGCCACCGTGGCCGCCGTTGCCCCCGTCAGGCCCGCCGAGCGGCTTGAACTTCTCCCGGTACACCGACGTGCACCCGTGCCCGCCGTCGCCTCCGGCGACGTGCAGGACCACGCGGTCCACGAAGGTGGTCATGGGTGCTCTCCTGGTACGAGGGGCTGACATGCGCGAGGGGGCGAGCCGTACGGCTCGCCCCCTCGCGGAGTCATGCGGGTGGGTGCTGCGTCACTCGCCGACGACGTTGACGACGCGGCGACCGCGGTGGGTGCCGAACTCGACGTTGCCCGCGGCGAGCGCGAACAGCGTGTCGTCGCCGCCACGACCGACGTTGTCACCGGGGTGGAAGTGGGTCCCGCGCTGACGGACGATGATCTCGCCGGCCTGCACGAACTGACCACCGAAGCGCTTCACGCCGAGGCGCTGGGCGTTGGAGTCGCGACCGTTCCTGGTGCTCGAGGCACCCTTCTTGTGAGCCATGCGTCAGTCCTCAGGCCGTCTCGATGCCGGTGACGCGGACGCGCGTGAGCTGGGCGCGGTGGCCCTGGCGGCGCTTGTATCCGGTCTTGTTCTTGTACTTCAGGATGCGGATCTTGGGGCCCTTGGTGTGCTCGACGACCTCGGCGGTCACGGTCACGCCCGCGAGCGCCTGGGGGTCGGTGGTGACGGACTCGCCGTCCACGAGCAACAGGGCGGGCAGCGTCAGGGTCGCGCCGGTCTCACCGCTGACGCGGTCGAGCTCGACGACGTCGCCGACGGCGACCTTCTCCTGCCGGCCGCCGGCACGGACGATGGCGTACACCGCGGATCTCCATTCGTAACTCGGGAGACGCGTGCGTCGCGGCCCGGAGGGCGGACGCGCTGCGTCGGAGGTGCCGGAGGCACCAAGGGTCCAGGGTACGGAGCGGGTCGCTCGCGGGTCAAACCGCGGGACCGCCCCGTGGTGGGCGTCACGTCGCGGGCGCCGCCGGACCGGCCTGACGGACCGCCTTGCGGGGCCCGCGACGCCGGCGCGGAGCGGGCTGCGCCTCCGACTCAGGGGTCGACTCCGGCTCGGCGGCCGCCTGGGGCTCCCCCGCGACATCTACCGCCTCCGACGGGCTGTCCTGGGCGGCCGCCGAGGAGTCCTCGACCGCCTCCCCGGCCTCGGACCCGGCGGCCGACTCGGCCTCGGCCGCCCTCTTGGCGGCCGCCGCATGCACCTTCTCCATGGCCGCGGACGCCGCAGGGTCGATCGCCCGGGGCTCCACCTCGACGGTCTTGGCCGCTCCACGCCGCTTGCGGGAGCGCCCCGCCGGCCCTTCGGCCTCCGCCGGGGCGGCCTTGGCCGCGACCGGCTCGTTGTGCACGTGGTAGCCCCGGCCCTGGCAGGCCTCGCACGGCTCGCTGAAGACCTCGAGCAGGCCCTGGCCGATGCGCTTGCGGG
>JAHECT010000069.1 GCA_024641605.1 Micrococcales bacterium | reverse complement strand
CCCGCCCGCATGCGCTCGGTGACGACTGCCGTCTGCACGAGGTCGCCGCGGTACTTCGGGAGGACGACGCCGGTGCTGACCGCACCCACCTGGTGGCCCGCGCGCCCGACCCGCTGAAGGCCGCTGGCGACCGAGGGCGGCGACTCGACCTGGATGACGAGGTCGACCGCGCCCATGTCGATGCCCAGCTCGAGGCTGGAGGTGGCGACCACGGCGGGCAGGCGTCCGGACTTGAGGTCGTCCTCGATGAGGGCGCGCTGCTCCTTGGACACCGACCCGTGGTGGGCGCGCGCCAGCACAGGGGGTGCGCCGGCCGTCGCCCCCGCCTGCGCCATCACCGCCGCAGGGGCTGACCCGCGCTCGAGCGCCTCGCCGGTGGTGCGCTCCACCCAGATCTCGTTGAGCCGTGCGGTCAGCCGCTCCGCGAGGCGGCGGGAGTTGGCGAACACGATGGTGGAGCGGTGCGCGGCGACCAGGTCGACGACCCGCTCCTCGAGGTGCGGCCAGATCGACGCGCGGCGCTCGTCGCCGGCCGCGGACCCGCTCACCTCGCCGGTGGACGCGCCCAGCGCGCCCATGTCCTCGACCGGGACGACGACCTTGAGCTCCACGGTCTTGGCGGCGGGGGGTGCCACGACCGTCACGGGACGGGTGCCGCCGAGGAAGGTCGCCACCTCCTCGACCGGTCGCACCGTGGCTGACAGCCCGATGCGCTGCGCGGGGGCGTCGAGGAGGGCGTCGAGGCGTTCGAGCGACAGCGCGAGGTGCGCACCCCGCTTGCTGCCCACGAGGGCGTGGACCTCGTCCACGATGACGGTCGTG
Organism: Micrococcales bacterium; assembly: GCA_024641605.1. Classification (GTDB taxonomy): domain Bacteria; phylum Actinomycetota; class Actinomycetes; order S36-B12; family CAIYMF01; genus Longivirga. The sequence goes on along the minus strand of JAHECT010000069.1, from coordinate 11,074 downwards.
ACGCCGCGCAGCGACTCGCGCGCCTGCGATGTGAGCAGGAGGAACAGCGACTCCGGCGTGGTGATGAGGACGTCGGGCGGACGGGTGCCGAAGCGCCGTCGCTCGTCGGCCGGGGTGTCTCCGGAACGCACTCCCACGGTCACCTCGGGCTCGGGCAGCCCCAGGAGGGCGGCCTCGCGGCGGATGCCGGTGAGCGGGGAGCGCAGGTTGCGCTCGACGTCGACCGCGAGCGCCTTGAGCGGGGACACGTAGAGCACCCGGCAGCGTCGACGGGGGTCCTCCGGCAGGTCGCTCGCCGCGACCCGGTCGAGCGCCCAGAGGAACGCCGAGAGCGTCTTGCCCGAGCCGGTGGGCGCGACGACGAGGGTGTCCCGCCCGGCCGAGATCGCCTCCCACGCCCCGAGCTGGGCCGGGGTGGCGGCCTCGAACGCCGCGGCGAACCACGCCCGGGTGGCCGGCGAGAACCGCCCCAGCACCTCGTCGTCCGCCGCACCCTCGCGTGGCGCGGCGGTGCGCTCACCCTCGCGTGGCGCGGGGGGCTCGGCGGACGCGGACGGGCTCACCCGCCCATCCTGTCCCCTCCCCCCGACCCCCGCCCGCCCCGCTGCCGATGAAGGCGACCCTCATCCAATAGAGCCGAACGATCGGGGCCCTCATCGCCGGGCCGGGAGACCTGGGCGCGGACCGGGTGCGGGGCCCCGACCGGACCGGGCGCCCGCTCGCCTACCCTCGGCGGATGCGGCTGACCGAGTTCTGGGCGCGGCTCGAGGCCGTCCTGGGTCCGGCGTACGCACGCTCGTGGGCGCACGACCATGTGATCGCGGCGCTGGGCGGGCGCACCGTCGACCAGGCGATCGCGGGCGGGGTGGAGACGGTGACGATCTGGCGCGCCGTGCACGTCGAGCTCGAGCTGCCGGCCCGCGAGCGCTAGCCCTCGCGCACCGTGCCGTCGGTCCGGCGGGCCATCACCCACACGAAGCGCTGCTCCCCGCCGGTGGGCGTCACGTGGGTCTCGCGCTCGGCGCGGACCTGCTCGAAGCCCTCACCCATTCCCGCCGCAAGCTCGTCGGGGGAGTGGCGCACGACCGGCAGGCCCGAGCACATCTCGGGACCGTCCTCGGCGAACGTGGCGATGACGACGTGCCCGCCCGGTCGCACGTGGTCGCGCACGAGGTCCCAGTAGCGCCGGCGGTGGGTCTCGTCGGTGAGGAAGTGGTACGCCGCGCGGTCGTGCCAGGCGTCGAAGGTCATCGGGGGCACCCACGTGCGCACGTCGGCCGCGACCCACTGCACCGACGGGTCATCGACCCGCGCACGGGCCTCCTCCAGCGCCGCGCGGGACAGGTCGACGACGGTCACCACCGCTCCGATCCGGACGAGCTCGTCGACGAGGCGCGAGGCACCGCCACCGACGTCGACCACCTGCGAGCCCGCTCCCACCCCGGCCTCCGCGAGCAGCCGGAGGGAGGTCTCCGGTCGATCCTGGTACCAGCTCACGGCGGTGGATCCCACGGTGCGATAGCGCTCGTCCCAATGGGCGGCGCCCCCGCTGGGCGGCTCGGTCATGGACGGTCCTCCTCGGTCCTTCGGGGTCGACTCTAGGAGTGGACACCTGTTCGACACCGGTCGGCGTGTCGTGCCATGATCGAACACGCGTTCGACCTACTCTGATCCCGCAGCACCCGCCCCATCGGCAGGAGCTGCTCCACCTGCTCCATCTGCTCGACCAGCACCGCCGCCACGCGCGGTCCCCAGGTCACCGGCCCGGCCGGTCGTCCCCAGGCCCGTCCCGGCGACGGGGCGCTGTCGGACCCCGTCCGTAGTGTCCCGCCATCGACATCCGCACCGACGTAAGGCAGGTCCCCATGGCCCCCTCGAAGACCACGCCCGGCGGCTCCGGCGGCTCCGACCGCGAGAAGGCGCTCGACACCGCGCTCGCCCAGATCGAGCGTCAGTTCGGCAAGGGCTCGGTCATGCGTCTCGGCCAGGAGGGCCGCGCCCCCACCGAGGTGATCACCACGGGATCGATCGCCCTCGACCTCGCGCTCGGCATCGGCGGTCTGCCGCGCGGGCGCATCGTGGAGATCTACGGGCCGGAGTCCTCCGGCAAGACCACGCTCGCGCTGCACGCGATCGCGAGCGCCCAGAAGGCCGGCGGCATCGCCGCGATCATCGACGCCGAGCACGCGCTCGACCCGGAGTACGCCAAGGCGCTCGGGGTCGACATCGACGGGCTGCTCGTGAGCCAGCCCGACAACGGCGAGCAGGCGCTCGAGATCGCCGACATGCTCATCCGCTCCGGCGCGCTGGACCTCATCGTCATCGACTCGGTGGCCGCGCTGGTGCCGCGTGCGGAGATCGAGGGGGAGATGGGCGACAGCCACGTCGGCCTGCAGGCGCGGCTCATGAGCCAGGCGCTGCGCAAGATCGCCGGTGCGCTCAACACCTCGAAGACGACCGCGATCTTCATCAACCAGCTGCGCGAGAAGATCGGCGTGATGTTCGGCAGCCCGGAGACCACCACAGGTGGCAAGGCGCTGAAGTTCTACGCCTCGATCCGCCTCGACGTGCGTCGGATCGAGACGCTCAAGGACGGCTCGGAGGCGGTCGGCAACCGCACCCGCGTCAAGGTCGTGAAGAACAAGATGGCCCCGCCGTTCAAGCAGGCCGAGTTCGACATGATCTACGGCGAGGGCATCTCCCGCGAGGGCGGTCTCATCGACATGGGCGTCGAGCACGGTCTCGTCCGCAAGTCGGGCGCCTGGTACACCTACGAGGGCGACCAGCTCGGCCAGGGCAAGGAGAACGCGCGGGCCTTCCTGCGCGACAACCCCGACCTCACCGACGAGCTCGAGAAGCGACTCAAGGACGCCCTCGGCATCGGCGCGCGCCTCGACGCGCCCGCCGAGGTCGTCGACGTCACCGAGCCGGCGCCCATCGACCTGTAGTGGCGCGACGCTCACGCTCGGCCGACGGGCCCACCCCGGGGTCCTCAGCCGATGCCGTCCGCGAGGCGGATCCGGTCGAGGTGGCCCGCACGATCGTGCTGGCGCAGCTGGCCGTGGCCCCCAAGACCCGGGCTCAGCTCGCCGCCGTGCTCGCGCGTCGCGGAGTGCCCGAGGACGCCGCCGAGCTGGTGCTGGACCGGTTCGCCGACGTGGCGCTCGTCGACGATGCGGCCTACGCGCAGGCCTGGGTGCGGTCCCGGCACGCCGGTCGCGGACTGGCGCGCCGGGCGCTCGCGCACGAGCTGCGCGCGCGAGGCGTGGCCGACCCGCTCGTGAGCGAGGCGCTCGAGGAGGTCAGCGACGCCGACGAGGAGACCGCCGCGCGCGAGCTCGTCCGTCGACGGCTCGCCGCCACGGCGGGACTGGGCGTCCAGACCCGCGTCCGCCGCCTCGTCGGGATGCTCGCCCGCAAGGGGTATTCCGGCGGCCTTGCGATCCGGGTGGTGCGCTCCGAGCTCGAGGCGGAGCGCGAGCTCGGCCTGCACGAGACCCGGGTGCTGGAGAGCCTCGACGTCGACCTGAGCGACGCTTCGCGCGTGGGGGAGTAGTCGCCCGCGGACGTGCTCAGAGCCGTCCGTGGGCGCTGTGCGCCTGCTCGGCCAGGCTGGCCGTGACCTCGGCGAGCTCGGGGTGCTCGCGTCCCAGAGCGTCCATGGCGATCTGCGGCAGCGTGTCGAGCTTGTCGGCCACGGTGTCGGCCATCCGGTTCATCAGCCGCTGCAAGTCCTCGACGTCCTCGCGCGGCCAGTCGGAGAGCAGCAGGCGGGTGAAGAAGCGGGTCATGTCCGTTGCGTCGTGCACCACCGCGGTGCCGAGGTCGGTGAGCGCCAGGGTCGTACGTCGCCGGTCGCTCGGGTCCTGACCACGGACGACCAGCCCGTCGGACTCCAGCTCCCCGAGCAGCCGGCTCACGGTGGAGTGCTCGAGGTCGAGCAGCGTGGCGACGTCCTTCACGCTGACCGTGTCGCGCACCGCCGAGAGCTCGGCGACGGCGTCGCAGGCGAAGATCTTGGCGATGTCGAGCTGGCGGCCCAGCGCCGGGACCGGCACGAGGCAGGCCGGCGGGCGGATCATCGAGCGGCGCAGGCGCCGGAAGGCGCGGTCGAGGGTGTCGACCAGGGCGTCCGGGAGATGGGCACCGGGCACCGGAAGTTCCTCGGCCGCCATGACGTTCACCTCCTGGTCGCGCTCGTCACACCTATCAGAATTGCGTGTGCCAGGCACATATCCTACGGTGTACCTCGGTATCTGTGCCACACACACATTATCTCGCGCCGGAACTCGGACGCGCGGAGAGGAAGTAACCCGACATGGGTGGTCTGTCCCGCTGGGCGGTGAACAAGCCGTGGTGGGCCCTCGGGGCCTGGACGCTGCTCGTCGCTCTCATCATCTTCCTGGGCACCTCGCTCAAGGGCACCCTCAACGACTCGTTCGAGCTGCCCGAGACCGACTCCCTGCAGGCCGCCGAGCTGCTCGCCCAGCTCCCGGCGGGCCAGGCTTCCGAGGCCACCTCGTCCACCGCGAACGTCGTGTGGAAGTCCGAGTCCGGTCCGGTGACCGCGCCGGCGACGGCCGAGGTCATCGTCCCGCTGCTCACCTCGATCTCCGAGCTCGAGGGCGTCGCCTGCGTGACGAACCCGTACAGCCCGGTGGGCCAGGGACTGGGCGCCGAGTGCGCCGAGCCCGACCAGGGCTCCGACCTCTCGCAGGTGCCGCCGGCCCAGCAGGAGGCCGTCGAGGGTGCGCTGCTCGCGACGCAGAAGGCGCTGTCCCCGATCAGCGAGGACGGCACCATCGCGAAGTCGCTGATCACCTTCACCGGCAGCGGTGACGGCAGCGACGTGCCGACGGAGACCGCCGCAGAGATCCTCGACCTCGTCAAGGCCGCCGACGCCCAGGACGGGATCGTCGTGGGGGCCAACGGTCAGGTGCTCGGCTTCGCCGGCCAGGAGCCGCCGAGCTCGGAGGCCATCGGCGTCCTCGTGGCGCTGGTGATCCTGCTCCTCGCGTTCGGCTCGATGATCGCCGCGGGCCTGCCGCTGCTCACCGCCGGCTTCGGCGTGTCGCTCGGGGGTCTGCTGCTGCTGTTCATCGCGCGCTTCTACGACGTGGCGACCTTCGCCCCGACGCTGGCGGCGATGATCGGTCTCGGCGTCGGCATCGACTACTCGCTGTTCGTCATCAACCGGTTCCGCCAGTCCGTGCATGCCGGCCACGACGCCAAGCGGGCGGCGCTCGAGTCGGTCAACACCTCCGGTCGTGCCGTGGTGTTCGCGGCGAGCACCGTGATCATCGCGCTGCTGGGTCTGCTGCTCATGCGGATCAACTTCTTCACCGGCCTCGCGTTCGCGGCGTCGGGCACGGTGCTCCTGGTCATGCTCTCGGCGGTCTGGCTCCTGCCGGCTCTGCTGAGCCTGCTCGGCACCCGCGCCGTGGAGCCGGTCTCGGCGCTCTTCCACCGAGGCTTCGCGTCTTCCGGCCGCACCAAGGTGCTGGCCTGGGCCGTCGCGGGAGTCTTCGCCCTGTTGGGCCTCGCGATCATCGGCAATGCGGTCACCAACCCCGACCTGCCGGCCGTCGGCAAGGTGCTCACGGTCGTCGGCGTGCTCGTCGTGGTGGGTCTGGCGCTCTTCGGCTACCGCCTCACCCGCGAGCACCGGCACGAGCGCGAGCCGTGGCACCCCGAGGGCGGCCGCTGGGCGCAGTACGCCCGGTTCCTGCAGAAGCGTCCGGTCATCCCCGCGATCCTGTCGCTGGGCGTGGTCCTCCTGCTGGCCGTCCCGGCGCTCTCGCTGCGCCTGGGCTTCCCGGACGACTCCGGTCGTCCGGAGGGCAGCCCGGCGCGGACGGCGTACGAGCTGACCGCCGAGGGCTTCGGCCCCGGCGCCAACGGCGCGTTCTTCGTGGCGGTGCAGCTGCCCGAGACCGGCGACGTGGAGGGCCTGGGCCAGATCGTCGGCGCGCTCGAGCAGACCGAGGGAGTGGAGGCGGTGATCCCGAGCACCGCCATGCTTCCGCTCTACGGCCAGGTTCTCGCCGACTCGACGGTCACCGCGATCCAGGTCAAGCCGACCACGGGCCCGCAGGATCAGGCGACGAGCGAGCTGCTCGACCGGATCCGGGAGGAGACGCTCCCGCCGGTCACCGAGGCGACCGACTCCGTGGCCCACGTGGGCGGCATCACCGCCATCGTGGAGGACTTCTCGACCGTCCTCGAGGACGCGATGCCGCTGTTCCTCGCGGTCGTCGTGGGTCTGGGCTTCCTCATGCTGCTCGTGCTGTTCAGGTCGGCGGTCGTGTCGGCCACTGCCGTCGTCACGAGCCTGCTCTCCTTCGCGGCCTCGACCGGCATCACCGTGGCGGTCTTCCAGTGGGGGTGGCTCAACGGCCTGCTGGGCGTCTCGGGCACGGGTCCGATCTTCCCGTTCCTACCCGTCATGGTGTTCGCGATCCTGTTCGGCCTCGCGATGGACTACCAGGTGTTCCTGGTGAGCCGGATGCAGGAGGAGTGGTCGCGCACGCACGACAACGCCGTGGCCGTCCGCCGAGGCCTCGCCGGCTCGGGCCGGGTCGTCCTCATGGCCGCGCTCATCATGTTCAGCGTGTTCGCGGCGTTCATCCCGACGCCGGGCAACGAGATCAAGCTGTTCGGCGTGGCCCTGTCGGCAGCGGTGCTCGTCGACGCCTTCCTCATCCGCCTGGTGTTCGTGCCCTCGTTCATGTCGATCCTCGGCAAGGCCAACTGGTGGCTGCCGGCGTGGCTCGCCGACCGGCTTCCGCACTTCGAGGTCGAGGGGGCCGACGAGATCGCCGACATCGGCGAGGAGCCGGCCGACCCGGATGTCGTGGGTGAGCCGGAGCCTGCCGGAGCCCGCTGACCGGCACGTCCACGCTCCGTGCCCGTCACGGAGCCGACCACCACGACGAGGGCCCACCGCGGAAGCGGTGGGCCCTCGTCGTGCGTCGTCCCGCAACGGTCGTGCGGCGCCGGACTCGCGCTTCGGCGGGGGTGGGCACCGCGGCGCCCTAGGCTCGCCGCATGGACGAGCGCGCGAGCGACCAGCGTCGGGCGGCGTGGGGCCTCGCTCTGGCCTGTGCCGCCGCGCTGGTGCTGCTGACCGTGCTGGTCGCCGCCCGCTGGTCACCGCTCATCACCGCCGACGACGAGATCCTCGCGGGAGTCCATGCGTGGGCGCGCGAGGCGCCGGTCGCGGTGGGGACCTCACGCGTGCTCGCGTTCCTGGGCGCGTGGCAGTTCTCCACCCTCGTCGCCGTCGTCACCGTCGTGATCCTCGGTGCCCTGCGGAGGTGGCGCTGGGCGGTTGGGGTCGCCGTGGTCGCCGCCCTCGCCCCGCTCGTCACCGATCTGCTCAAGCCGCTGGTCGAGCGTCCGCGCCCGGTGTGGCCCGACCCCTTCGCCTCCGAGCCGTCCTGGTCCTTCCCGAGCGGTCACGCGACCGGCGGCGTGGCCGTGTGGTGCGTGTGCGCCGTGGCCCTCGGTCTTGCCGCACGTGATCGCTGGGGGTGGTCACAGCGGCGTACGGCGGCAGTGGTCGGGCCGTTCGTGGCGCTCGGCGTCCTCATCGGCATCTCGCGCGTGGTCCTCGGCGTGCACAACCCCTCCGACGTGGTCGGCGGCTGGCTGGTGGCGCTCACCGTGGCGGCGAGCGTGCTCGCCGTCCTCGTGCCGACCCGAGCGGCCGTACCCGGGCCGCCGGCGAACGCGGATCCCCCCGCCGGGACGCGGGACGGCACTCCGCAGCGCTGAGCGCCGTCGGGCCGGCGAGGGGCGGAATGGGGTCGTCGGACGCACGGTTGCATCGGCCATGACGGTGTTCACCGCGGCCGAGACGGCCTACCTCACCAGCCAGCCGCTCGCCCGCATCGCGACCGCGTCCGGCTCGGGCCTGCCCGACGTGGCCGCGGTGGGGTTCCACCTCGACGGCGACCACGTCGTCACCGGCGGGTTCGACATCACCAAGACCGTCCGCTTCCGCAACCTGCAGGTCAATCCGCGGGCGACGATCGTGATCGACGACCTGGCGAGCGTGGACCCGTGGCGACCGCGCGGGGTGAAGGTGCGCGGCGCGGCCTCGATCGAGGAGGGCCGCGGCGGACTGCGGATCCGCATCGTTCCCGAGGTCGTGTGGAGCTGGGGCCTCAACGAGGGGGCCGAGGCCCGCTTCCGCGGCGTCGAGCGCCGCGAGGTCTCCTCGACCTGACCACCCGGCGGGTGCGGCCGTGACGTACGACGTTCCCCGCGCGGCGAGCACCGGCGCCGGGCGGCCGAGCGCTTTCGCCCGGCCGGGCGGGTGCGACGTACCCTGGGCGCACCATGAGCGCGCGCACGTACGAGGTACGCACCTACGGGTGCCAGATGAATGTCCATGACTCCGAGCGGCTCTCCGGCCTGCTCGAGGACGCCGGCTATGCACGCGCGCCCGAAGGGCAGCAGGCCGACGTGGTCGTGTTCAACACCTGCGCCGTGCGCGAGAACGCCGACAACCGCCTCTACGGCAACCTCGGGCACCTCAAGCCCGTCAAGGACGCGCACCCGGGGATGCAGATCGCGGTGGGCGGCTGCATGGCCCAGAAGGACCGCGGCGAGGTCGTCCGCCGTGCGCCCTGGGTCGACGTGGTGTTCGGCACCCACAACATCGGGTCGCTCCCGGTGCTCCTCGAGCGCGCGCGGGTCCAGTCCGAGGCGCAGGTGGAGATCCTCGAGTCCCTCGAGGTGTTCCCCTCGACTCTCCCGACTCGACGCGAGTCCGCCTACGCCGCGTGGGTGTCCATCAGCGTCGGCTGCAACAACACGTGCACCTTCTGCATCGTGCCGAGCCTGCGCGGCAAGGAGAAGGACCGCCGACCCGGCGACATCCTCGCCGAGATCGAGGCGCTGGTGGCCGAGGGCGTCAGTGAGGTGACCCTGCTCGGCCAGAACGTGAACGCGTACGGCGTGGAGTTCGGCGACCGGGGCGCGTTCGCCGCGCTGCTGCGCTCGTGCGGATCCATCGACGGCCTCGAGCGGGTGCGGTTCACCAGCCCGCACCCGGCGGACTTCACCGACGACGTCATCGCCGCCATGGCCGAGACGCCCAACGTGATGCCGCAGCTGCACATGCCCCTGCAGTCGGGGTCGGACCGGCTGCTGCGCGCCATGCGGCGCTCCTACCGCAGCGAGCGCTTCCTCGGGATCATCGAGCGCGTCCGCGCGGCGATGCCGGAGGCAGCGATCACCACCGACATCATCGTGGGCTTCCCCGGCGAGACCGACGAGGACCACCGCGCCACGCTCGACGTCGTGCGCGCCGCACGGTTCGCGAGCGCGTTCACCTTCCAGTACTCCCCGCGCCCGGGCACCCCGGCGGCGACGATGCCCGACCAGGTGCCGCCCGAGGTGGTGCGCGAGCGCTACGCCGAGCTCGCGACGCTGGTCGACGCGATCGCATGGGAGGAGAACCAGCGGCTCGTCGGCCGTCGGGTCGAGCTGCTCGTGGCGGAGGGGGAGGGGCGCAAGGACGGGGAGACGCTGCGCCTCTCGGGTCGCGCACCCGACAACCGGCTCGTGCACTTCGTCCCCGGCGGCGAGCTCCCGCGCCCCGGCGACGTGGTGACCGCGGCGATCACCTACGCCGCCCCGCACCACCTGGTGAGCGACGAGCCCGCCACCGACCTGCGCCGCACCCGCTCGGGCGACGCCTGGGCGGCCCGCCAGGGCGATGCGGGGGAGTCCGGCCAGGGCGGTGCGGGGGAGTCCAGCCGGTCCGCCGACGCCGGCGCCCCCACCTCCGCGAGCGGAGCAGCCACCCCCGGACCCGGGACCCCGGCCGCCCCGGTCCTCCTGGGCCTCCCCACCCTCCGCCCCTGACTTACTTCCGATGAAGGCGACCCTCATCCAATAGAGCCGAACATCCCGGGCCCTCACGACGCCCCCCCGCCTCCGGGGGCGTCCCGGAGCCCACCCCCGTAGGGTCGATTCCGTGATCGTCGCCGCGGCTTTCGTGCCCAGCACCCCGCTGCTGGTCCCCGCCGTCGCCTCCGGCGCCGCGGCCGAGCTCGACGACCTACGCCGTGCCTGCACCGCAGCCCTGAGCGCGGCCTGCGCCGCCGCCCCGGAGCAGGTCGTGGTTGTGGGGGCCGGGCGTCACGACGCCGTCCACGTCACCGGAACGGGTACCTTCCGCGGCTTCGGCGTCGACCTCGACGTCCCGCTCGACCCTGCCCACCCGCACGCCTCCGAGCTCCCGCTCGCCCTGTCCGTCGGGGCCTGGCTGCTCGCTCAGGTCGGCTGGCCCGGGGACCGCCGCGCTCTCGAGCTCGACCCAGCCGGGGATCCCCGGTCGGCGGGGGCAGACCTGGCGCTCGCGAGCACGCGCCGGACGGCGCTGCTCGTGGTGGCCGACGGGTCGGCCGCGCGCACGGAGAAGGCGCCAGCCGGGCACCATCCCGGATCGGCGGCGTTCGACGCCGCTGTCGCGGCTGCGCTGCGTTCCGGTGACCCCGCGACTCTGGCCTCGATCGACCGCGCTTTGGCGTCGGAGGTGTCCAGCGGCGGCTGGCCCGCGTGGGCGGCCGCGGCCGCCGCGCTCGACCAGGCCGAGTACGACGCCGAGTTGCTCGCCGAGGACGCGCCGTACGGCGTCGGCTACCTCGTGGCGACCTGGCTGCGTCGCTGATACGCGCCGGCCGACCGCCGACTGCCGGCTGAACTCGCGCCGACCTCCCGCCGACCTCAGCCCTCGCTCGGTGCCTCCGCGGGCGGGTCGGACCTGGCCGGGGGGTCGGACTTGAGGGCGTCCACCGCGCGCGTGGTGAACTCCTCGACCGGCTTGGTGATGGGCTCGGCCTTGCCGCCGGTCTTGTCATTGATGACGGCGGCCGCACCGGAGACCGCGCCGGTCACCTTGTCGCCGTGCTGGTCGGCGACACCGGCGACGGCGGACTTGGCAGCGGCAGCGCCCCCGGCTGCGGCAGCGGCCGCCTTGGCAGCCGCCTCCTTGGCCTGGTCGGGCACCGCGGCGCTCGCGGCCGCCGCAGCACCGGCCGCCTGTCCGACCACCGTGCCG
>JAHECT010000068.1 GCA_024641605.1 Micrococcales bacterium | reverse complement strand
TCGAGAGCGGCCCGTGGTTCCAGTGGCACCACGACCGCTTCGACCCGCCGCCCGGGAGCGAGATGCTCGCGCAGACCGATCTCTTCCCGCAGGCGTACCGGACGGGACGCAGCCTCGGGGTCCAGTTCCACCCCGAGCTGACCCCGACCATGCTGCGCGGCTGGCTGGCCAACGGCGGGCAGATCTACCTCGACGCCCACGGCGTCGATACGGCGGCCATGCTCGAGGAGACAGACCGCACCGCGGACGAGGCGGAGCGCAGAAGCCGCGGCCTCGTCGACCGGTTCCTGGACCAGGTGGCGCCAGGGTGACCGGGCCGTCCGCATCCGAACGAACCGCCTAGGATCGGCGTCGTGGCGAAGAAGCGTCCGAGCGCGGCGGCGGGTACCGCGCGCAGCTCCGCCGCCGCCGTCCCCCCGGAGGACTGCGACCCCGCGACGTGTCCGTGCGAGGACACCGCCTGCACGCTGAGCCGCTACGTCCGGACGACCCAGGCCGCGGGCGGACGGGTGCCTGCGGGTGACCACACCCTCGAGGCCACCGAGCAGGCCGTCGCCGAGCGACTGCAGGGCATGCCGATCGACATGTCCGCGATGGCGGCGGTCTCCAACGTCTACCGGGCGGCCAACGCGGTCCGCAACCACGTGGAGCGCACGGTCCTCGCCCCGCACGACCTGACCTGGACCGGGTGGGTGGTGCTGTGGGTGATCTGGATCTGGGGAGAGGTGGAGAGCCGCCACGTCGCCGCCGAGGCCGGCATCTCGAAGGGGACCTTGACCGGCGTGCAGAACACCCTGATCGCCCGGGGCCTCGTGGTGCGCCAGGTCCACCCCGACGACGCCCGCCGCGTGCTGCTCTCGTTGACGCCGCGCGGCGAGGCGCTCATGACCGCGGTGTTCCCCGAGTTCAACGCGGTCGAGGTGTTCGTCACCGACGACCTCGACGACCGGGCCCGGCTGGCCCTGGCGCGCTCGCTGCGCGCGGTCGTCAAGAAGGCCGAGAACGCGTAGGTCCCTCCGCTCGGCCGATCAGCGTTCCGCCATCGGCCCGCAGGTGAGCAGTCTCGGCGAGGGCGGTCAGGAAGCGGCGGCCGTGACCAGGGCGCGAAACAGCGCCAGCTGGTCTGGGTCGGTGTCGACGGTGTCCTCCGGGTGCCACTGCACGGCGAGGAACCAGCCCCGCGCCCCGGGCAGCTCCGCGGCCTCGACCGTGCCGTCCGTGGCCCGGGCCACCGGGACGAGACCCTCGCCCAGGCGGGCGGCGCGCTGGTGGTGGAAGCAGGACGCAGCCGTGCTCGTGCCCACGATCGAGGCGAGCCGGGACCCTTCGTCCACCCGCACGTCGTGGACCACGTGCCGGTGCGGCGTCGCCATGTGCTGCTCGAGGTCGCCACCGAGGGCGACGTTGACGATCTGCCAGCCGCGGCAGACGGCCAGCAGGGGAACGCCGGCCCCGAGAGCCCAGCGCGCGACGGCCAGGTCGAACGCGTCCTGCTCCGCGTCGACGTCGTACACGTCGTCGCTGGCCGTGACCTGTCCGTAGCGTGCCGGGTCGAGGTCGCCGCCGCCCGGCAGGAGGACGGCGTCGGCGTAGCCCAGGCGCTGCCCGACGACGTCGGGGTCCACGGCACCACCGGGGGCCCAGGGGTGCACGGTCAGCGGCTCGCCGCCGGCACGCAGGACGCCCTCGGAGAGCGTGCGCGCCGTGGAGAGCGCGCGGTAGCGGTGCGCCGACGCGGACGCGGAGAACCGCGCCGGGATGATGACGAGCGGAGCTACCGCCATGCCTTGACGCCTCCCGGGGACGGCAATACGTTTGTATCCGAACGATAGCCGGGGCGCGTCGGTCCGACCAGCCCCTCGTCGGGAGGATGCCCCATGACCACGGCAGTCGTCGCCGGTGTCGAGGTCGACACCCGGCACTGGATCGGCGGCGAGCGGGTGGCGAGCGCCGACACCTTCCCCGACGTGTCCCCGCTCGACGGCTCGGTCATCGCCGAGGTGAGCCGCGGCGGGGCCGCCGAGGTCGATGCGGCCGTGGCCGCCGCGTCGGCCGCCTTCCCGACCTGGGCCGCGATGCCGGTGGCCGAGCGCTCGGCGATCCTGCTGCGTGTCGCCGAGGGCGTCGAGTCCCGGCTCGAGGACCTGGCCCAGGTGGAGACTCGGGACAACGGGTCCCTCCTGCGCTCGCACCGCCGCGGGGTGATGCCGCGGGTCGCGATGAACATCCGCTTCTTCGCCGAGTACGCCCTCACGCTGAGCCACCCCGACTTCGACACGCGCGGGCACCGCAACCACGTCTCGTGGGACCCGGCGGGGGTCACCGCGATCGTCACGCCGTGGAACGCCCCGCTCATGCTCGCGACGTGGCGCATCGGGCCGGCGCTGGCGGCCGGCAACACGGTGGTCGCCAAGCCGCCGGAGTGGGCGCCGCTCACCGCGTCCCTGTTCGCCGACATCGCCCACGAGGCCGGGCTCCCGCCGGGGGTGTTCAACGTGGTGCAGGGGCTCGGGACCGAGGCCGGCGCACCGCTCGTCGCCCACCCCGACGTGCGCCGGGTGTGCTTCACCGGCTCGGTGCCGACGTCGATCCGGATCGGCGAGGCGGCTGCGCGCAACGTGACCCCGGTCAGCTTCGAGCTCGGTGGCAAGTCCCCGCTCCTCGTGTTCGACGACGCCGACCTCGACCTGGCTGTCGACATCGCCGTGGAGCAGTTCGACAACTCGGGCCAGGTCTGTCTCGCGGCCGTGCGCATGCTCGTCCAGGACGGCATCTACGACGAGTTCCGCGCGCGGTTCCTCGAGCGCGCCCGGGCGATCAAGCAGGGCGACTCGCGCGACGAGTCCGTCGACATCGGACCACTCATCGGACGCACGCACCTCGAGCGGGTCGACGGCTTCGTGCAGCGCGCGATCGCGGACGGGGCGGAGGTCGTGCTCGGGGGCGAGCCCAACCACGAGCTCAACGCCGAGACGGGAGGCTTCTACTACCGGCCGACCCTCTTCGAGGGTGTCGGCCCTTCGTGGGAGATCACCTGCCAGGAGGTCTTCGGACCGGTGCTCACGCTTCAGCGGTTCGGCGCGGACGACGAGGGCGTCGCGATGGCCAACGACACCGAGTTCGGGCTGGCTGCCACGATCGTGACCGGGTCGCGGGAGCGGGCGGAGCACGTGTCGTCGAGCCTGCGGGCGGGGACCGTCTGGATCAACTGCTTCTTCGTCCGCGACCTGTCCGCCCCCTTCGGCGGCAGCGGACGCTCCGGCATCGGGCGCGAGGGCGGCCTCTGGTCGTTCGACTTCTACTGCGACGTGAAGAACTCCGTGTTCGCACCGAAGGGATGGATCTGACATGGGCGAGGTCGTCGGCGCGGGTCTGCTCTCGCACGTCCCCACCATCATGCTTCCCGAGGCGACACGTCGAGAGCTCAACGACGGCAAGGAGATCTCGCTCGTCCCGGCGCTGCACCAGCTTCGCGCCGAGAAGTTCGAGCAGCTCGACTACGACACGGTGATCGTCTTCGACTCGCACTGGTTCACCACGGTCGAGTTCGTCGTGACCTCGCACGACCTCCGCGCGGGGCTCTTCACCGCGGAGGAGCTGCCCCGCGGGATGAGCCGGATCCCGTACGAGTGGCGCGGCGACCGCGAGCTCGCCGAGGCCATCGCCGTGGAGGGCGAGCCCGCCGGGACGTGGATCACGGCCATCGACGACCCCTACCTGCCGCTCTACTACCCGTCGGTCAACCTCTGGTCCTACCTCGGCAAGGGGCTGGACAAGCAGTGGCTGTCGGTGTCGGTGTGCCAGACGGGCGAGACCGACGACTTCCTGCGCGTCGGCCGCGCAGTGCGAGCGGCGATCGAGCAGACCGACCGCAAGGTGGTCCTCATCGCCACCGGATCGCTGTCGCACACGTTCTACAAGCTCAAGGAGCTGCGCAAGCACGAGTCGAGCGACCCGTCGCACATCATCACTCAGAAGGCTCGAGACATGGACCACGAGCGCCTCGGCTGGTTCTTCGAGGGCCGCCACGACCGCGTGCTCGACACCATGCCGGAGTTCCTGACCGTGCGCCCCGAGGGCATGTTCGCCCACTACCTCATGATGGCCGCCGCGCTGGGGGAGCGGGAGTTCTCCGCGCCCGGCGTCCAGTACGGCGACTACGAGAACTCGATCGGCACCAGCCAGGTGCACGTGTGGTTCGACCGCCCGACGGGCGGCTGGGCCTCCCCTACTGACCAGGCCGTCGTACCTCCGGCCTGACCAGCGGGGGCCTACCGCGCACCGCCATCTGACCCATCGTGCAGCGGCCGGACCGAGACCGCGCCGACGACCCCGAGGAGAGCCCGTGACCGAGTACCGCCGCATCCTGCTCGAGGGCGCCGCCGTCCAGGTCGTGCGCCATGGCGACACGCTCGTGGCGGCAGACGGACGCGAGGTGGGTATCGACGAGGCCGTCCACCTCCCCCCGACCGAGCCGTCGAAGATCATCGCGGTCCACCTCAACTACGACAGCCGCACGCAGGAGTTCATGACGAAGCTCCCGGCGGCGCCGACGTACTTCCACAAGCCGATCACCGCGCTCAACAGCCACCGGGGAGCGGTCGTGCGCCCGCAGGGCTGCCGATGGCTGAACTACGAGGGTGAGATCGTCATCGTCATCGGACGCACGTGCCGCAACGTCTCGCCGGAGGAGGCGGGCGACTACATCGCCGGCTACACCGTCGGCAACGACTACGGCCTGCACGACTTCCGGGACACCGATGCCGGATCGATGCTGCGGGTGAAGGGATCCGACACCCTGGCCCCCGTCGGCCCCGGCCTGGTGACGGACTGGGACTTCCGTGGCAAGAGGCTGCGCACCCTGGTGAACGGCGAGGTGAAGCAGGAGGCCTCGACCGACGAGATGGAGTGGGACATGCACTATCTCGTCGCCGATATCGCGCGCACCATCACGCTCTCCCCGGGCGATCTGCTCTTCTCCGGCACCCCGGCGAACTCGCGGCCCGTGCAGCCCGGCGACGTCGTCGAGGTGGAGGTCGAGGGTCTCGGCCGGCTCACCAACCACGTCGTCGTCGGGCCGACCCCCATCCGCACCGACGTCGGCGCGCAGCCCACCGAGAGCGAGGAGGTGGTGTCCACGGCCCTCGGAGGCGACTGGGAGTTCCGCGGCATCCGCACCCCGTCCAAGGACCTCTACCCCTCGACGGTGGAGGAGCGGGACTGATCCCCTCGGCCGCGCGATAGGGAAGGGGCGGCGCATGACGGTGCGGTGGGTCATGGTGCTGACCGAGAACGAGGCGATCCTGGATCCGCGCGACCTGGCTGGCCTCGTCGATCTCGCGGTGGTCGCGGAGGCGGCCGGCATCGACGCCGTGCAGCTGTCCGAGCACGTCGTTCTCGGTCGCGACTCCGGCCGGGCCGGCGAGATGGCGAACCCACGGGCCTACGCGGCCCCCGGCAACCAGTCCCCGTCGTACGCCTGGCCGAGCAGCCTCGTGCTCATGTCCGCCATCGCGCAGGCCACGACCACGCTGCGCCTCGTCGCCGGGGCGATCATCGCGCCGCTGCGGCACCCGCTGCTGCTGGCCAAGGAGCTCGGCTCGCTCGACCTGCTGTCGCAGGGCAGGCTCGTCGTGCTGCCGACTGTGAGCTGGAGCAGGGACGAGTACGCCGCTCTCGGCGTCCCGTTCGGCGAGCGCGGCCGGATCCTCGACGAGCAGCTCGAGGTGCTGGTCAAGGCGTGGGGCCCGTACCCGATCAGCCACGACGGCCCGCGCTTCCCGTTCACAGACATCTGGCTCGAGCCCGGGGCGTTCACTCGGGCCGGACCGCCGCTGTGGTTCGGCGGGCAGGGCATGCCGCCCCACGTCGTCCGCCGCATCGCTCGCTACGGACAGGGGCTCAACCCGTTCGGCCGCCTGACAGACGCCGACCTCGAGGCCCTCGCAGCCGGCATGCGCGAGGCCGGACGCGATATCGCGGAGCTCGAGCTCGTCGGCGGCATCGACGGCACGTTCCACGGTCCCGACGACGTGGCGGACGTGGACGCGGCCCTGACCGACCTGCCGCGCCAGCTCGAGCAGGGCTTCACGACAGTCTGCTTCAAGCCGTCGATGTTCGTGCGCAGCGTCGACGAGGTTCCGGCTCTGTGCCGCCACCTCGTCACCGAGGCAGCTCGCCTCGTCCGCTGAATCCCGTCCCGGGCGGTGGTACGTCGAAGGCCCCGGGGATGGCCCGGGGCCTTCGACGTGAGGGGAATGCGAGGGTCAGGTGACGAGGTCGGCGATCGCGTCCTCGTTCTCGTCCTTGAGCCGCAGCTTGCCCACGAGGAGCCCCACGAGGAACATCACGAACGGCGTGAGCACCAGGATCCAGCCCGTGGTGTTGAGGCCCCAGGGCTCGACCGTCGGGTCCACGCCCTCCTGCACGGTGCCGGCGAGCAGGCCGAAGCGCGATGCCAGCAGCCACAGACCCACGGTGAGACCGAGGATGGCCAGCAGCGGGGCGATGACGGACTGCCACACCGATGCCTCGCCGCGGTGGCGGGAGAAGAACGCGATCACCGAGAGGGACACCAGGATCTCGACGAACACGATCGCGAGGACGGCGAGCCCGGACGTCCAGTAGAAGAGGTTGAGGATGGGGTCCAGGTCGCGCAGCCAGAAGATCACGATGACCACGAAGGTGACCACCGAGGTGACGACGGTGCCGGTCCAGGGCGCACCCCGGCGGTTCACGCGGTCGAGGCGCTCGGGCAGCACCCCGGCCCGGCCCATGGCGTAGAAGTAGCGGGCCGCGGAGTTCTGGAAGGCGAGCAGACCGGCGAACAGCGAGGAGATGACCAGCCAGCTCATGACGTCGACGATCCAGGTCCCGACGTAGGTCTCGGCCACGGCGAACAGGACGGCCGCCGGGTTGGCGAGTCCTTCGGAGAGCTCGAGCGTCTGGTCGACGACGGCGCTGGCGCCCAGGCCGCTGACGATCGCGAAGGCCGTGAATCCGAAGACGATCGTGATGGTGATGACCGCGAGGTAGGTGGCCCGCGGGACCGTCTTGTGCGGCTCCCGGGACTCCTCGCCGTAGATCGCGGTCGCCTCGAACCCGATGTAGGAGGCGAACGCGAAGGCCAGCGCGATGCCGGCGGTGCTCGCCAGGCCGCCGGCGAAGATGTTGGCGGGTGCGAACGACGCGGCCAGGTCGAGGCCCTCCGGCTTGTCGGGCGAGAAGAGGACCGCGAACGCCGTCACGAGCAGCGCGAGCAGCTCCAGGCTCATGAGAACGCCCAGCAGCTTGGCGCCGACGTCGACCGACAGCGCGGACAGACCGAGCACGAGCGCCCACGCGATCAGGGTCCAGGCGTACCAGGGCCAGTCGATGCCGAACTTGTCGTTCATCTCCCCCGAGACCAGCCCGCCGAAGAAGCCGAAGACCGCGAGCTGAACGGCGAGGTAGGCGACGAGGGACACGAAGGCCGAGCCGACTCCGGGGATGATCCCGAGGCCGCGGCCCACGAAGGCGAAGAAGGCGCCGACGTTGGTCACCTTGCTCGCCATGGCGGCGTAGCCGACCGAGAACAGCAGCAGGATGAGGCCGACGACGACGTAGGCGCCGGGTGCGGCTGCGCCGTTGCCGAGCACGATCGCGACGGGGACGGCGCCGGTCATGCCCACGAGCGGGGCGGCGGCGGCGACGACGAAGAACACGATGCCCAGGACGCCGAGGCGTCCGTGGTGCAGCGCTGTCTCCTGGGTCTCCTGCGGGGCTGGCTGGAGCTGGGACATGCGGCTCTCTCCTCCGGATGCCTGGGGCGGGGCCGTCCATCAGATCCGTTCGGGTCCGAATGAACGGCCCCAGAGTGTCGTGCGACACATCGGGAGTCAAGGGTTTCGACGCAGTTTGTTCGGCCGAGTCGCACGCGGGACGGCCGCTCCCGGGCAGGATGTCGGGGTGAGCGAGCTGCACGGACACGAGGTCGACATCGAGACGGTCGTCGACCTCAACGACATCATCGCCTCCCTGCGCGAGCTCTCCGACGAAGAGCTCATGCGTCGCGGACTCGCCGTGGAGGGGACCTGGGACGAGGTCGACGACCCGGTCCTCCTCGGCCCCGACGGGCGACCGTTCAACACCTGGCGCGAGGGCTATCCGTACGACTTCCGCATGTCGCGTCGCGAGTACGAGGTCACCAAGCGGCTCCTGCAGATCGAGCTGCTGAAGCTGCAGACCCACGTGAAGAAGCACGGCGAGCGCCTGGTCATCCTGTTCGAAGGCCGCGACGCCGCGGGCAAGGGCGGCACGATCAAGCGCTTCATGGAGCACCTCAACCCCCGCGGCGCCAGCGTCGTCGCCCTGCAGAAGCCGACGGACCCCGAACGCGGCCAGTGGTACTTCCAGCGCTACGTCGCCCACCTGCCGAGCGCCGGCGAGATGGTGCTGTTCGACCGGTCCTGGTACAACCGCGCCGTCGTCGAGCGGGTCATGGGCTTCTGCACCGACGAGGAGTACGTCGAGTTCCTCCGTCAAGCGCCCAAGTTCGAGCAGATGCTCGCCCGCTCGGGTGTGCGCATCGTGAAGTTCTGGTTCTCCGTCAGCCGCAAGGAGCAGGTCACGCGCTTCACCATCCGGCGCATCGACCCCGTCCGGCAGTGGAAGCTCTCGCCGACGGACCTCGCCTCCCTCGACAAGTGGGGCGTCTACTCCGAGGCGAAGGAGGCGATGTTCTTCTACACCAACACCGACTGGGCTCCCTGGACCGTGGTGCGCAGCAACGACAAGAAGCGCGGCCGCCTCGCCGCGATGCGCTGGGTGCTCGCGCAGATGGAGTACGACGACAAGGACCACGAGCTGGTGGGGGTTCCCGACCCGCTCATCGTCGGACCGCCCTCGGAGATCTACGAGGTCGAGGAGCTCACGGGCAAGCAGTACCCGCCGCTGGACTGAGCGCCCCGCTCTCGATCCGGTATCGGACGCGACGCCGGGCGATGCCGTCGTGCGATCTGAGGCGCACAATGCTGGGAGGCGTCAGGGACGGTGGTGCTCCCCATGAGTCGAGTGCGTGCCTCGGTCCGCGCGGCAGCTGCGCGGGCGGACTATCGCGTCGTGGTGCGGCGCGCCAACGACCTGCCTCCCGAGGATGCCCGTGACCCCGGCGCCCTGTGGCTGCTCGCGCGGGGAGCGGCTGCCGTGGCCTTCCAGCTGCGCCGCCGCCGACGCCGTTGGCTCGTTGAGCTGCGGCACGGGGACTCCCTGGCGCTGAGCCGGGTCGTCGAGCACCTGTCGGCGGCGCGGGCGCTCGCCGAGGTGTGGCGTCACGCCCTGATCGCGGGCGCCCACGTCGACGACCTGCCCTGACCTGGTCGCGGGGGCCGTGGCCCTGACGTCAGGTGCTCGGCCGCGGCAGACATCAGGGCGCGGCACAGGTCGACACGAGGGCATCCCAGTCGACCTGGGCGAGCTGGTTCTCCGTGATGGCTTGGGCCTTGGGGCGGGAGAACTGCAGCGCCGCGGCCCACCGGCCGGCGATCGCCGCGGCCTCGCCCAGGCGTCGGGCGCCGTCGGGGTCCGGGCAGGCGGTGCCCGCGGCCGTCACCAGCGCCGCGAACTCCTCCGCATCGTTCGCGGATCTGGCCGTCAGCGCGCGGGCGACGAGGTCGGCAGTGTCCAGCTCGCTGGGCGAAGGGATCGCGGTCGTGCTGCTCCCGGTCAACGGGCCCGTGACCGGCTCGGGCGTCGCGCCGGGCCGGTCATCGACCGACCCTGCGCACCCGGTAACGAGCAGACCGGCGCAGGACAGGGTCGCGAGGGTCCGATTCCAGCGCGCCGCCATGCACCCAGTCTGGACGGACCCCGTCCGAGCAGCCACCGGAGCGCGAGCCCTGGTGCGCGTGGGCGGCCGTAGGTCAGATGCCCCAGGGGATGCCGAGGGCGTACCAGGCAAGGAAGAACGCGGTCCAGACCACGAGCAGGCCGAGGAAGTACGGCATCATCAGCGCGATCACTGTGCCGATGCCCGCGCGCTTGTCGTAGCGAGCCGCGAAGACGACGATCAGCGGGAAGTAAGCCATGATCGGCGTCACGATGTTCACCGGTGAGTCCGACGTGCGGTAGGCCGCGAGCACTGCCTCCGGGTCGACGCCGAGGCGGAGGAACAGCGGGACGAAGATCGGCGCCAGCAGGGCCCACTTCGCGATCGCCTGCGGGATGATGATGCCCACCACCCACGTGATCATCATGGCGATGAGCAGCAGCCAGATCACGGGGATGTCGACGTTCTCGATCAGGTTGCCCAGCTTCACGGCTGCGACCTGCGGCATGTTCGAGTAGTTGAAGTACGCGATGAACTGCGCGATGAGCAGGAACAGGAGCAGCAGTCCGGCGAGGCCTGCCCACGACCTCGTCACCGCGTCGATGACCTGGGTGCCGGTGCGGATGGTTCCGGCGCCGCGGCCATAGCCCATGCCGGCGGCCAGGAACAGGACCGTGATGATGACGATGAGACCGTCCATGAACGGCGACGTGCCGATGATGGAACCTGTCTCCGGGTCACGCAACGGGGCGCCCGGAGGAGCCGTGAGCAACGTGATGACCGCCAGCGCACCGAGGAACCACCATCCGGCCATGCGCAGGCCGCGCCGCTCGGCCTCCGCGTCCACCTCCGGCGCGTCGTCGGCCTTCTGGATGTCGCTGGCGTCCGCATCGGGCGCCACGGACCCGTCGTAGCGACCGAGCCGCTTCTCCACGACGCGCGTGGTCACGAGAGCGAGCAGCACGGTGAGAACGATGGTGGAGCCGATGCCGTACCAGAGGTTGGCAGTGATCCCGACGGACTGGTCCGGGTTCACGAGCGCGATCGACTCGTTGGTGATCTCGGTCAGGACGGCGTCGGTCGGGGTGATGAGGAAGTTGACACCGAACCCGCCCGCAACACCCGCGAAGGCCGCCGCCATACCGGCGAGCGGGTGGCGTCCCACGGAGGCGAACGCCGCAGCCCCCAGGGGGATGAGCACGAGGTAGCCGGCGTCCGACGCGATCGAGGAGATGATGCCGAGGAACACGATGATGTAGGTCAGCGCGCCCGCGGACGACACTGCGACGAGCTTGCGGATCAGCGCCGAGATGAGGCCCGACCGCTCGGCCACCCCCACGCCGATCATCACCACCAGGATGATGCCCATGGCAGTGAAGCCCATGAAGTTCGGGACGAACGACGTGAACAGGAACCGGATGCCGTCGGCGTCCAGCAGGCTCTTGATCACCACGGTTTCGGTGACGACCTGGTAGTCGTCGGCATCGGGCTGCTCGGAGGGCAACGCTTCGCCGGGCATCGTGGAGCCGCCGATGCCGACGACCTCGACGGACTGGGGGTCGGGCTTCACGACCTCGTACGTCGCGCCTACGTCGGCCCACGCGAGCAGCTGCGACAGCACGATCACGCCGATGCACAGCGCCAGGAAGAGGATCGCGGGGTGGGGGACCTTGTTGCCGACCCGCTCGACGACGTCGAGAACGCGCTGCATCGCCCCACCCGTCCTCGCCTCGCCGGCCGGGGCGCTCGCGGCGCTCACGGCGCGGACCGCCGGCCGAGACGGCCGAAGAGGTCGGCGATCGCGAGCACCGTGAGCTCGAGCTCGTCCAGCACGACGCGCTCGTTGGGGCCGTGGATCCCGCTGTAGCCGTCGGCGACGCCGACGAGCAGGATGTCTGCCTCCGGGGCGGCGTCGTGAAGCGAGCTGACCACGGGGATGGAACCGCCCTGCCCGGCCAGCACGACCGGTGCGTCCCACGCCTGCGACCAGGCGGCCTTGGCCACGTCGTAGACCTCGCCGTCGACGTCGGCGGCGTAGCCCTGACCGACCTCGGCCCCCAGCACCGTCAGCTCGATCCCGAACGGCATCGCCCGCTGCAGGTGCTCCACCA
>JAHECT010000214.1 GCA_024641605.1 Micrococcales bacterium | reverse complement strand
GGCCGCGGGGGGCGGGTAGGCCGCGGGGGCCGGGTAGCCGGACGGGGGCGTCTCGACCGCCGTTCCCGCGGGGGCGTAGGCCTCGGGGCCGGGCGGCGCGCCGGGTCCCGCGTAGGGCGGCGACGCGGTCGTCCCGGTGAACGGGGTCGACTCCACGGGTGCTCCTCGAGGTCGGGCCCAGCGGCTACCGGGCGTCCTACACGGCATCGGCCGTGACCGGGGCCGCCTTGAGCGCGAGTCAGGCCACGACGCGGAAGATCTCGTCGATCGAGGTGATGCCGAGCGCCGCCTTGCGCAGGCCGTCCTCGCGCAGGAGCCGCATCCCGTTCCCCACGGCCACCTCGCCGATCGCGGTCGAGGACGCCCGGTCCACCGTGAGGCGCTCGATCGTCTCGTTCATGGCCATGACCTCGTGCAGCGCGAGCCGTCCCTTGTACCCCGTCTTGGCGCAGTTGGCGCACCCCACGGGCCGATAGAACGTGGGCGCCGGGTCCTCCGGGCGCGGCGCGAAGCCGATGTGCGTGAGCTGCTCCGCCGTCGGCTGGTAGGGCTCCTTGCACTTCGAGCACAGACGCCGGGCGAGTCGCTGTGCGAGCACGCAGTCCACCGCCGATCCCACGAGGAAGGGCTCGATCCCCATCTCGGTGAGCCGGGTGATCGCGCTCGGGGCGTCGTTGGTGTGCAGGGTCGAGAGGACCAGGTGGCCGGTGAGGGAGGCCTCGACCGCGATCTGCGCCGTCTCGTGGTCGCGGATCTCGCCGATGAGCACGATGTCGGGGTCGGACCGCAGGATCGACCGGAGCGCCGCGGCGAAACTGAGGCCGGCCTTGTTGTTGACCTGGACCTGGTTGATGCCGGGCAGTCGGTACTCGACCGGGTCCTCGACCGTGATGATGTTGACCTCGGGACGGTTGACGACGTTGAGGGTCGCGTACAGGGTCGTCGACTTGCCCGAGCCGGTCGGACCGGTCACGAGGATCATCCCGTAGGGCTTGACGTAGGACTGCTCGAAGATGCCGAAGTTGTGCGGGCTGAACCCGAGGTCGGCGAGATCCATCCGGGCCGTCGAGTTGTCCAGGATTCGCATGACGACCTTCTCGCCCCACACGGTGGGGAGGGTCGCCACGCGAAGGTCCACCTTCTTGCCGTGGGCGGCGACCGACAGACGCCCGTCCTGGGGGATGCGTCGCTCGGCGATGTTGATGTCCGCCATGATCTTGAGGCGGCTGATGACGCCGGACTGGATCGCCTTCGGGGACCGCATGACCTCGTGCAGGACACCGTCGATGCGGTAGCGGACCCGGAGGTCGTGCTCGGTCGGTTCCAGGTGAATGTCGGAGGCCCGGTCCTGGATCGCCTGGGTGATGAGGAGGTTCACGTACCGGACGATCGGGGCGTCCTCGGTGATCGCCTTGACCTTGGAGAGGTCCTCCTCCTCCTCGGCGATGTCCATCTCGGACGTGAGGTCGTTGAGCTCGTCGCCGGCCCGGTAGAACCGGTCGATCGCCGCGAGGACGTCCGCGCGAGTGGCGACGACCGGCTTCACGTCGATGTAGGCGCCGTGCCCGGCGACCGACTTGATGTCGTCGATGGCGAAGACGTTGGCCGGGTCGGCCATCGCCACGACGAGCTTGCCCTCCTCGAAGCCGATCGGGATGGCGCAGTGACGGCGCGCCACGTGCCCGGGCACGCGGCCCAGTGCGGAGCCGTCGATCTGGGCGTCGCTCAGGTCGACGAAGCGCATGCCGATCTGCGCGGCGAGCGCCGCGACGAGCTGCGCCTCGGTGAGGACTCCCTGGTCCACGAGGACGCGGCCCAGGCTGCGGCCCAGGCGGTCCTGGTCGGCCACGGCCGTGTCCAGCTGGTCCTGGGTGACGTGCCCACCCGCCAGCAGGATGTCACCCAGCTGCTTCACGACGGTCCTCTCCGGCCTTGTCGCTCACCCGTGCGGGTGAACGCCTCCTTCACCTGTTCGGCAGCGCCGGCGCCGGGCTGAAGCGCAGGATCAGGCGCGCTGGGCGCCGAGGATCTCCTCGGCGAGCGCGCGGAGGTGCGCGGCGGCCGGGTCGTCCGCGTCGAGCTCGACAGCGCCCCCGTCGCTGAAGCCGAGGCCGACCGATCCAGGGGCGACCAGGGGCGATCGGGGTGAGGTGTCGACCGGGGTCGCGTCGGCCGCCGGGGCCGTCGGGGGCGCCACCACGACGGGCGGGGGTGGCGACTCGAGCGCGGCACCGGCCTCGGCCGCGACAGCGACGAGCGTCGCCGCCGCACCAGGGACGGACGGGTACAGCGGTCGGGCGTGACGACCCGACGTCGCGGGTCGACGGAACCAGCTCCAGCGCATGTCCGCTCCTCAGCCGTGGGCCACCTCGGCCTCGAGCTCGTCGAGGACCGAGTACAGAAGGGCCAGAAGGACGTTCTTGACCGAGTCGCGGTCGGTCGCGTCGCACGCCACCAGCGGCACGCCCAGGGGCAGATCGAGCTCGGCGCGCAGCCGACGGTCGGTGTCCGGGTCGATCTCGCCGGACCGGTTGACCGCGACCACGTACGGGACGCGGGCCATCCCGCGGAACGCATCAAGGATCGTGCGCGCCTCGGGGTCGGTCTCCGGTCGCGTCCCGTCGACGAGGAGGACGTAGCCGAGCATCCCCTCGCCCAGGATCTCCCACATGAAGTCGAACCGCTCCTGCCCGGGCGTCCCGAACAGGTAGAGGACGAGATCCCGGTCGATCGTGATGCGACCGAAGTCCATCGCCACCGTGGTCTCCGCCTTGCGCGCCCGCGTCTCGTCGGAGATCCCCCGCTCCGTGGACAGCACCGTGATCTCGCTGATCGTGCGGATGAGCGTCGTCTTCCCGGCGGCGAAGGGGCCGGTCACGACGATCTTGACCGCCTGCCCGCCGTGGCGTCGGTGCTTGCGCGTGGCCATGTCACAACCCCCGGACCCCGGCGATGAGCCGCAGCAGCAGGCTGCGGTTCACTCCCGGGTCGCGCTCGATGACACCCTCAGGTGCCGTGTCGCCGGCCAGCGCCGGCTCGGACAGCGTGCGGGCGGTGGCTCCCACGACGGCGCCACCACTCCCCCTCGTGGCGGACGACGCGGCGCGGGGGGCTCCCGCCGCCGACGGCGCGCCGACGGGTTCCGGGTGCTCGGGGCGTCGACCGGGCAGGAACGGCTCGGGACGCGGCGGCACGACCTCGCGGCGCGCTG
>JAHECT010000213.1 GCA_024641605.1 Micrococcales bacterium | reverse complement strand
GGCGGGTCGGCCGGCCGCGCGGCGGCGGCGGGGTGCGGCGGGCGTGGTGGGGGTGTCGTCGCTCACGAGCGATGCTCCAAAGTCCGCCGGCCGAGCCGACGGTGGGTCCGTGTCGCCGCCGGACGAGCCGGCGGCGGAAGCCGATGGGATGCGCCCGGGTGGGCGCCGACAGCGTCGTCAGCCGCGATCTGGCGCGAGCGGGTCGGTGACCGCCGCGGTGGCGGGACCGGCGCTCACGTCCGCGACCAGCGGCCCCTGCGCCAGCCGGGTCACCCGAGGGGGGACCGGCGGCACGAGGTCGGCCACGAGCCGCAGCGCGGCCAGGACGTCATCGGGTCGTACAGCCGGTGTCACGTGCCGGACGACCAGGTCGAGTATGGCACAGGGGGCCTCGTCCGCCCGCTCGCCACCGAGGTCGGCGAGTGCCACGGGTCCGCGGGCGTCGAAAGTCCGTATTCCGGACTTGGTGAGTCGCTGCACCTCGACCGAGTCCGCGGCCAGGAGGGCCGCGACCGCCGTCGCGAGCTCGTCGGCGCTCACGCCCGGCAGCTCGAGGTGCCACACGCTCGCCTCGAGCCGGTCCGCGAAATCGCCCGTGCGCACCTCCACGACGTCGAGCACGTCGAGCCCCGGCGGCAGCGCCTCGTCGAGGGCCTTGCGCACCGCCTCGGGGTCGAGCACCTGGGTCACCGCGAGCTCGACGTACTCCGCCTCGCTCGCCGTCCCGGTCGGAGCCGCGTTCGTGTACGAGATCCGCGGGTGCGGGTTGAAGCCCTGGCTGTAGGCCATCGGCACGCCCGTGCGCCGCAGCGCCCGCTCCAGCGCGCGCTGGAAGTCGCGGGTCGAGGAGAAGCGCAGCCGCCCCCGCTTGGCGTAGCGCAGGCGAAGCCGCTGGACGGTCGGCGCGACATCGCGGACCGGGGCCTGACGGGCCATCAGCCCCTGGCCCCGGCGACGAGGTCGCGACCGCGCGGCGGCAGCGCGGGCATCCCCAGCAGCGTCGCGCCGGTGGGGCCGATCTGGATCTCCGTGCCCATCTGGTCGCACACGCCGCAGTCGTAGCAGGGGCTCCAGCGGCAGTCCTCGACCTCGTCCTCGACGAGGGCGTCCTGCCAGTCCTCCCAGAGCCAGTCCTTGTCCAGGCCGGAGTCGAGGTGGTCCCAGGGGAGCACCTCGACGTGCTCGCGCTCGCGCGTGGTGTACCAGTCGACGCCGACCCCGCTGCCGGCCAGCGCGGCCTCCCCGGCGGCCATCCAGCGCTCGAAGCTGAAGTGCTCGGACCACCCGTCGAAGCGGGCCCCGTCGCGCCACGCCGCCTCGATCACCGCGCCGACCCGGCGGTCGCCGCGCGACAGCAGACCTTCGACGATGCCGGGCTTGCCGTCGTGGTACCGGAAGCCGATCGCCTTGCCGTACTTCTTGTCCGCCCGGATCGCGTCGCGCAGCTTGCGCAGCCGTGCGTCGGTCGTCTCATGGTCGAGCTGGGCGGCCCACTGGAACGGCGTGTGCGGCTTGGGCACGAAGCCGCCGATCGAGACCGTGCAGCGGATGTCGCGCGTGCCGCTGACCTCCCGACCGGTCTCGATGACCCGGCGGGCGAGCTCGGCGATCTGCAGGACGTCCTCGTCCGTCTCGGTCGGCAGGCCGCACATGAAGTAGAGCTTCACCTGGCGCCAGCCGTTGCCGTACGCCGTGGCGACGGTCCGGATCAGGTCCTCCTCGGTCACCATCTTGTTGATGATCTTGCGCATGCGCTCGCTGCCGCCCTCGGGCGCGAACGTGAGACCGCTGCGGCGGCCGTTGCGGGTCAGCTCGTTGGCCAGCTCGATGTTGAACGCGTCGACACGCGTGCTCGGCAGCGACAACCCGGTCTCGGTGCCCTCGTAGCGGTCGGCCAGACCCTTGGCCACGACCCCGATCTCGCTGTGGTCGGCGCTGGAGAGGCTGAGCAGGCCGACCTCCTCGTACCCGGTCTTCGCCAGACCGTTGTCCACCATGTCGGCGATGGTGGTGGCGCTTCGCTCCCGGACCGGTCGGGTGATCATCCCCGCCTGGCAGAACCGACAGCCGCGGGTGCAGCCCCGGAAGATCTCCACGCTCATGCGCTCGTGGACGCTCTCGGCCAGCGGGACGAGCGGGGCCTTGGGGTAGGGCCACTCGTCGAGGTCCATGACCGTGTGCTTGGCCACCCGCCACGGCACTCCGGGCAGGTTGGGCGCCACACGACGGATGCGGCCGTCGGGCAGGTAGTCAACGTCGTAGAAGGCCGGGACGTACACGCCTCCGGTGCGGGCGAGGCGCAGGAGCACCTCCTCGCGACCTCCGGGACGCCCCTCGCGCTTCCAGTCCCGCACGATGTCGGACATGGCGAGCACGGCCTGCTCGCCGTCGCCGAGGACCGCGACGTCGACGAAGTCCGCGATCGGCTCGGGGTTGAAGGCCGCATGACCTCCCGCGACCACGATCGGGTGCGACTCGTCGCGGTCCCGCGAGTGCAGCGGGATCCTCGCGAGGTCGAGCGCCGTCAGCATGTTCGTGTAGCCGAGCTCCGTGGAGAAGCTCACTCCGAGCAGGTCGAAGGCGCCGACCGGGCGGTGCCCGTCGACGGTGAACTGCGGGACCCCGCGCTCACGCATCAGCGCCTCGAGGTCGGGCCAGACGGCGTAGGTGCGCTCGGCCAGGACGTCGGCGCGCTCGTTGAGGACCTCGTAGAGGATCTGCACGCCCTGGTTCGGCACGCCGACCTCGTAGGCGTCCGGGTACATGAGCGCCCAGCGGACCTCGACGGCGTCCCACTCCTTCACCACGGCGTTGAGCTCGCCGCCGACGTACTGCACCGGCTTGGTGACGAGGGGCAGGAGGGCCTCGAGCTGGGGGAACACCGACTCGACGGTCACACGGGGTCCTTCGGAGTACGACGGTGGATGTGCCTGGATCCTAACGGGGCCGAGGCGCAGCGCCTCCCGACGAGACGCGTCGACGGAGGCTGAGGACGCCGTCATGGTCGCCGTGAGCACCCCTCGGCGGGGCTACTCGTGGGCGCGGAGATGGACGTTGAGGAGCAGGCCGACGGCTATCCAGTTGGCGAACATGGACGACCCGCCGTAGGACACGAAGGGCAGCGGCACGCCGGTGACGGGCATGATCCCGAGGTTCATGCCGATGTTCTCGAACATCTGGAAGGCGAACCAGCAGGCGATGCCCGTCGCGACCAGGCG
>JAHECT010000212.1 GCA_024641605.1 Micrococcales bacterium | reverse complement strand
GGCGCCACGACCGACCTCGCCGGGTTCGTCGCCGCCAGCTGGCTGCGGGGTGTGCGTGTCGTGCACGTGCCCACCACGCTCCTCGGGATGGTCGACGCCGCCGTCGGCGGCAAGACCGGCATCAACACCCCCGAGGGCAAGAACCTCGTCGGAGCCTTCCACCCTCCGTCCGAGGTCCTCTGCGACCTCGACACGCTCGACTCCCTCCCGGGCGCGGACCTCGCCGCCGGTCTCGCGGAGGTCGTCAAGGTGGGCTTCACGTCCGACCCGGTGATCCTCGAGCTCGTCGAGTCCGACCCGGCGGCCGCCGTCGACCCCGCGGCCCCCGTGCTGCGGGAGCTGGTGGAGCGCGCGGTGCGGGTCAAGGCGGACGTCGTGGGGGCCGACCTGCGCGAGGACCGCGCCGGAGGCCTGGGTCGGGAGGTCCTCAACTACGGCCACACGTTCGGCCACGCGGTCGAGCTGAGCGAGGGCTACCGCTGGCGGCACGGGGACGCGGTGTCCGTGGGCATGGTCTTCGTCGCCGAGCTGGCCGGCCTGACCGGTCGCCTCGGGCGCGACGCCGTGCTCCGGCACCGCCACGTGCTCGGGCTCCTCGGGCTGCCCACGTCCTACCCGGCCGGTCGGTGGGACACGCTGCTGCCCGCGATGCGGGTGGACAAGAAGGCCCGGGGTGCGATGCTGCGCTTCGTCGTCCTCGACGGAATCGGCCGACCGGGGCTGCTGGAGGGCCCCGACGAGAGCCTGCTGAGGGCCGCCTACGACCTCGTCTCGGAAGGAGCGTCATGACCCAGCGCGTCCTCGTGCTCAACGGTCCGAACCTGTCCCGCCTCGGGTCGCGGGAGCCCGACGTCTACGGGGCGACGACGTACGCGGAGCTCGCGGACCTCTGTGTCGCGGTCGGAGCCGAGCTGGGGCTCGACGTCGAGGTGCGTCAGACCGACGACGAGGCCGAACTGGTGCGCTGGCTGCACGAGGCCGCCGACGGGCGGCTGCCGGTGGTGCTCAATCCGGCGGCCTTCACGCACTACTCCTACGCGCTCAGGGACGCCTGCGCCCAGCGCACGGCTGCGCTCATCGAGGTGCATCTCTCCAACCCGGCCGCGCGGGAGGAGTTCCGCCACACCTCCGTGATCGCCGGTGTGGCGACGGGCACGATCGCGGGTCTCGGGCCGCGCTCGTACCTGCTGGCCCTGCGGGCACTCGTCGAGGACGAGGGGTGAGGAATCGGCGGGACGCGCTGCGCGACCGTCTCGGCGGACTGGACGCCCTGCTCGTGACGGCACCGAGCAACGTCCGCTACCTCAGCGGGTTCACGGGGTCCAACGGCGCCCTCCTCGTCGGCCGGGACCCGGGCCAGGACCGGCTGGCCACCGACTTCCGCTACGTGACCCAGGCCGCGGACCAGTGTCCGGACCTCGCCGTCGTCGTCGACCGGGACGTCGCCGGCGCCCTCGTCGGCCACCTGGGCTCGGGGCGTCTCGGTTTCGAGGCGCTCGACGTTCGCGTGGCCGCCCACGAGACCCTGGTGCGCGAGCACGCCGGCGTGGTGCTCGTGGCTACCGAGGGGCTGGTGGAGGCCGCGCGCACGGTCAAGGACGACGCCGAGCTGGAGTCCCTCGCGGAGGCGTGCCGGATCTCCGACCTCGCGCTCGCAGCGCTGCTGCCTGAGATCCGGGTGGGCCAGACCGAGCGGGAGATCGCCCGGCGGCTGGAGTGGCTCATGCTCGAGTCGGGTGCCGAGGCTGTGTCGTTCGAGTCCATCGTCGCGGGCGGTCCGCACTCGGCCATCCCGCACCACCGCCCGACCGGACGCGCCCTGGAGGCGGGGGACCTGCTCAAGATCGACTTCGGGGCGCTGCACGACGGCTACCACGCCGACGAGACCCGCACCTTCGTCGTCGGCCGCGACCCCGAGCCCTGGCAGCGCGAGATCCACGAGCTCGTGGCGCGCGCTCAGGCAGCCGGGATCGGCGCCCTCGCGGTGGGCGCGGACGTGCGCACGGTCGACGCGGCTGCTCGCTCGGTCATCGTGGACGCCGGGTACGGCGAGCAGTTCGGTCACGGGTTGGGCCACGGCGTCGGCCTGGACATCCATGAGGCGCCGATGCTGGGGTACGCCGCGACGGGTATCCTGGGCGACCGCACGCCGGTGACCGTCGAGCCGGGGGTCTACCTCCCCGGGCGCGGCGGGGTCCGCATCGAGGACACCCTCGTGGTCCGGACCGGCGGGCCCGTGTCGCTCACCCAGACGACCCGAGAGCTGCTCGTCCTCGGCTAGAGGGCGCCGACCTGGAGACATCCGTGGCCACCACGAACGACCTGAAGAACGGCCTGGTCCTCAACATCGACGGCCAGCTCTGGGCCGTCGTCGAGTTCCAGCACGTCAAGCCGGGCAAGGGTCCGGCCTTCGTCCGGACCAAGCTCAAGGCGGTCCTGTCGGGCAAGGTCGTCGACAAGACCTTCAACGCCGGCGTGAAGGTCGAGACCGCCAACGTCGACAAGCGGGACATGCAGTACCTCTACCGCGACGGGGACGACTGGGTGTTCATGGACACCCAGACCTACGACCAGACCCACGTGTCCGACGACGTGGTCGGGGACAACGCCCGATGGATGCTCGAGGGGCAGAACGCCATCGTGGCCACCCACGACGCCTCGCCGCTCTACGTCGAGCTCCCGGCCTCGGTCGAGCTCATGATCACCTACACCGAGCCCGGGCTGCAGGGCGACCGGTCCACGGGCGGCACCAAGCCGGCCACGCTGGAGACCGGAGCCGAGATCCAGGTGCCCCTGTTCATCGAGAACGACACCAAGGTCAAGGTCGACACCCGCGACGGCTCCTACCTCGGCCGCGTCAACGAGTGAGCGCCCGCGGCAAGGCGCGTAAGCGCGCCCTCGACGTCCTGTACGAGTCGGACCTGCGCGTGGTGGACCCGCTCGTGGTGCTCGCGGCCAAGGAGGTCAACGACGAGCTGCCACACCCCTACACGAGGGAGCTCGTGGAGGGCGTGGTCGGGCACTCGGATCGCATCGACGAGCTGCTCGCGACGTACTCGCAGGGCTGGTCGGTCGAGCGGATGCCCGCAGTGGACCGCAACGTGCTCAGGCTCGGGGTCTACGAGCTGCTGTGGTGCGACGAGGTCCCCGACGCGGTCGCGATCTCCGAAGCGGTCGGGCTGGTGTCCTCGCTGTCCACCGATGACTCCGGGCCTTTCGTGAACGGGCTGCT
>JAHECT010000211.1 GCA_024641605.1 Micrococcales bacterium | reverse complement strand
TGGACGAGCCGACCAACCACCTCGACCTGCCCGCCATCGAGCAGCTCGAGGAGGCGCTCGACGCCTTCGACGGCACGGTGCTGCTCGTCACCCACGACCGGCGGATGCTCGACACGGTGCGCCTCACCCGTCGCTGGCACGTCGAGGCGGGTCAGGTCAGCGAGATCACCCCGGACTGAGGCAACCGGCCCGGTCACCAGGCGTGCGAGGGCAGGCCGGTCCGCCCGGATGGGTCGGGGACCTGCTCCCCGGCGCGGTCAGTGAACCACTCGCTCACACGGGTGAGGTCGAACCCATCGTCAGCGACGTGCGCACAGTGGCACCATGCGGGCATGCACCACCCGCAGCCGGATCTCGGCGAGCTGTACGTGGCTCACGCCGCGCGGCTGACGCGATCCATGCGCGCCGTGTGCGGCGAGCACGCCGAGGACGTCGTCCAGGAGGCGTACACCATCGCCGCGCGCCGGTGGTCAGACGTCGCCCGCTGCGACGAGCCCCTGGCCTGGATCACCACCGTGGCGACGCGGTTGGCGTGGCGCACGAAGAAGCGCGACGCAGACAGGCATGCCCGCGAGGCGAAGGCCGAGGCATTCCGTCCGTCGCACTCCTCGCGGCAGCCCGCCGACCCCGATCTCCAGCGCGCAGTCGCGTCCTTGCCTGACGGCCAGGCCAGGGCCGTGACGCTGTACTACCTCGCCGATCTACCGGTGGTCGCAGTCGCGCGCGAGCTGGGGGTGCCCGAGGCCACCGTTAAGACGTGGCTGCGTCGCGCACGGATCTCGCTGGCGGAATCCCTGGGTGATCTCTCCGGGCGTTGGGTGAGCGAGGAGCCGGTGGGGCCGGACTGGTGCGCCGCCTGGATGCACGCGCACGGCCTCGACGACCAGACCGAGGCGATCTTGGTGCACATGCCGCGTCGGCGCGCTCGATGGGTCCTGGAGGTGGCCCGGGGGCAGTTCTGGTTCGGAACCGACGCCGGCGAGCACTTCGACAACGGCACCCACCGGCTGCGAGGAAGGCTCCTGGAGCACCACCAGGAGCCCGACCCGCCCAGCGACACGTCCTACGACGTGGACCGCGATGGCGACCGTCTGCGACTGCGCGTCCGCGAGACCTCGGTGCCCGACGTCGGCGGGGTGGCGGCTCGGATCCACGAGCAGCTGATCCATGACCTGCCCCTCTCCTACGCCGGTCCGATCCCGCAGGTGAGCCGGTGAAACCCGACGCGGGGCCCGTGCCTCAACCCTGGTGAGGAGTGCGCCCCATGCGGGCGTACGAGCACCGGGAGGGCCCATGGACCGGCGAACGAGGCTGTTGGTGTGCGCTGTGGCGACTGCGCTGTCCGCCGGGGGGTGCGCAACGCAGGGTCAACCGGCGGAGGATCCCGCTGTATCGACCAGCAGTGCTCCGTCCCCATCGGAGGCCGCCACCGGTGGAACAGCCGATGGGTTGCTCGTCTACCAGTGGGAGGGCGCAACCGGCAGGGACAGCGTGACCTTCGCGCACAGTGACGGCACCAGCGCCGCCGCCGTCCTGCCCCAGGGGGTCGAGCAGGGATTCCATCCCGACTGGTCCCCAGACGGGGCCCGGGTGGTCTTCGCGGACCAGAACACCGGGCTGTGGGTCATGGCCCCGGACGGTTCGGGCGCCGAACGAGTGCACGACTGCTCGGACTGCGACTTCCCCGCGTGGTCCCCCGACGGGGCACGCGTCCTCTTCACGCAGTACGTACTCGGCGGGGACGGGCCCCCGACGGCCTCCACGATCGAGATGCTCGACCTGGCCGACGGGTCGACCACCCCGATCGTCACAGCGTCAGCTCCACGGCTGGTGGACGTCGCGCGCTGGTCACCGGACGGCAAGCGGATCGTCTACGGCATCGACCGTTTCGACGCCAACGGGGACGAGACCGGATCCGCGATCGCCGTCGTGGCAGTGCGTGACGGCACTCCGACGGTGTTGACCGACTTCGGCGACTACGCCTACTACCCCGACTGGAGCCCGGACGGGTCGACGATCGTCTACAGCGTGGAGACGGTCCAGTACGCCGCCCAGACGCCGGACTGGGCCGACACCTGGGACCTGTGGGCCATCAGCCCGGACGGGGCCTCGCCTCGACGGCTCACCCAGGTCGACGACGGCGTCCGCGTCTGGCAGCCGACGTGGGCGCCAGCTGGTGATGCCGTCTACGCGACCCAGGACTCCGCCGCCGGACGGGAGGCGGTGCGAGTCGAGCTGGATGGGACGATCGGGCCAGGACTGACGGGAGCGACCCACGTCCGGCGACAGCCAGGCAGCTAGACCTTCGACGTGGACTCGACCTCCGAGAACGGCACGGGGTCGGGGACGGTCCAGCCGCAAGCCAGGGCGTCGCGCTCGCCCCCGGGTGTGGAGCGCCTTGGCGGTCAGTCCCCGAAGCCCATCGGCTACCAGCTTCACTCCGAATACCAGGCGCGAGGACGCGGGTCACGGCGCTGTCGTGGATGAGCTACTCCGTGCGCGATGGGAGCCTGGCTTCGGCGGCGCTTCCGAACAGGATGTAGTAGCCGACGGTAGCGACGACTGCGCCGCTGGCCAACGGCGGTGCGGCAGCGCTGCTACGTTCGGCCCAGACCCGGCCCCCACGGAGGTGTTGCCGATGACGAGTTCGACGCGCGCCGGCTTCGCCGTCCTCGTCACGGCACTGCTGGGACTGGCGTGGACGGTGGTGGAGATCCTGCCGCCCGCGTTGGGCTACACCGACACCGACGACCCATCCGTGATGGTGCGGTTCCTGCGCGACTTCCCTGTCATCTACCGAGTCGACGGCGTGCTGCTCGTCCTCCTGTCGGTCGCGCTGGTTGCCGCTGTGGTGGGCGTCGCCGATCACCGGCGCCGGGTCGGACCCCTGGGTCTGGTGGTCCGTACTGCCAGCATCTTCGGGCTGTTCGCCGCGGCGCTGCTGCTGCCACTCGCCGGGCTGCGAGTGGCGTCGACCAGCACACTGCTGCATGCCGATGGGCTGAACCCGGAATGGGGCGAAGCCGCCTACCTCAGCGTGCAGATGGTCGGCACCCAGTCCCTCGGCGCCGGGGCCGTCATCGCCTTGTGCGGTTGGGCGGTCGGCCTGTGTGTCGACGCGAGGACCTCGTATGCGCTGCCTCGATGGCTGGCCTACCTCGGCGTCATCCCGGCGACTCGACTGCTGCTCGCCCTGTCGGCACCGTTGGCCGCCAACGAAGGCACCGGCAGCTCGGTG
>JAHECT010000210.1 GCA_024641605.1 Micrococcales bacterium | reverse complement strand
GGGCGACTCCTCGTCGGCGGTCCCCTCCCCCGCCGCGTCGGCGGTTGGATCCTCGACGGGGGTCCGGGCCGGCGCGCTGGGACGTCGACGTGCGCGGTCGCCCCGCGGCGCCGCAGGCGCCGACCCCGCATCGCGCAGCTCCTGCAGCGCGGTGCCGAGGCACTCAGCGAGGACGTCGACGTCGGTCATGGCGTCCCGATCGGCGTTGAGGCCGAAGTAGATGCCCCCGTCGTAGGAGGTGAGCCCGATCGACACGGCCTGGCCCTTGGCCAGCGGGACGACGGGGTAGGCGCCCAGCATCCGCGCCCCGCCGGCGTACAACGGGAACTGGGGACCGGGGACGTTGGTGACGACGAGGTTGAACATGCGGCGCGACCACCCGTTGGCGGTGCGCGCGCCGAGCGAGTGCAGCGTGGGAGGGGCGAAGCCGGCGATCCCCACGAGCGCCTGGGCGCCGACCATCTGCCCGGTCGCCTTGAGCTGGTCCATCTCGTAGGAGATCCGGTGCAGCCGCACGAGCGGCTGCGGCTCACCGACGGGGAGGTCGACGAGGAAGGCGGCGATGTGGTTGCCCCCCGACTCGTCGCCGACGCGCACGCTGACCGGCACCAGCGCGCGTACGAGGGTGCGGGAGGACACCGACTCCCCCCGGGTCATCATCCACTCGCGCAGCGCACCCGACACGATCGCGAGCACGACGTCGTTGACGGTGCCGCCGTGCTCGCGGCGGATCTTCTTGAGGTCCTCGAGGGCCATGTCGGCCATGCCGAAGCGTCGGGCCTCGCCGATGGGCACGTTGAGAGGGTTGGAGGAGGGCGGGCGCGCCATCGTCATGACGGCGGACGCGAGCCCGAACGCCCGCCGACCGAACCGCTCCGCCGTCTCGCGCACGTCCACGGCTCCGGACCGGACGGCGTCGACCGCCGCCCCCGGGCTGCGCACGATCTCGTTGACGGCGCCCGCGAGCAGGTCCACGTCGCTGGGTTCGCGGCGCGGCGTCCACCGCTCCGCCGCCGCCCGCTGCGGCTCCGGTGTGACGTCGAGGATCACCTGACCGATGTCGATGGCGCCGGCGCCGTCGACCATGGCGTGGTGGGTCTTGGTGAGGATCGCGAAGCGCCCCCCGGACAGGCCCTCCACGAGGTACATCTCCCACAACGGGCGCGACCGGTCGAGGGGACGGGCCATGATCCGGCCCACGAGGTCTCGGAGCTGCACGTCGGTGCCCGGCTTCGGCAACGCCGAGCGCCGGACGTGGTAGGCGACGTCGAACTCCTCGTCGTCGACCCACACCGGGTTGGCGAGGCGGCCGGGGACCCAGCGCACCTTCTGCCGGTACCGCGGGACGAGGGCGATGCGCTCCTCGATGAGGGTGACGAGCCGGTCGTGGTCGAAGCCCCCGTCGGGTGCCTGGAACAGCACGACACCGCCCACGTGCATGGGCGTCGTGGGCTCCTCGAGGTAGAGGAACGACACATCGAGCGGACTCAGCCGGTCGACCACCATGCCTCCCTCAGCTCAGGACTGGCGTGCCCATCGTGTCACGCGCCGTCGCGGGGCGCTCTCGGCTCAGCCGAGCGCCCGGCCGAAGAGCGCCTCGAGCTCGAGACGCGTCTCCTCGTAGGACGTGTGCAGCACCCCGACCATCCCCACGCCGACGGCCGCCGCGACGTTGTGGGGCATGTCGTCGACGAAGACGCACGCGGCCGCGGGAAGGCCGACCAGATCGAGGGTGTGCGTGTAGATGCGCGGCTCCGGCTTGCGCATCCCCACCTCGCCGGAGATGACGACGGCGTCGAACATCTCGTCCCAGCCGTCGCGCGGGTAGTCGTTGCCCCACGAGTTGGACAGCAGGGCCGTGCGCAGCCCCCCGTGGCGGGCACGACGTACGAGCGCCGACATGTCGTGGGCGTGCTCGAACCGCTCGAACATGCGGGTGAGCAGACCCTCGGGCTCGTGCGGCAGACCGGTCCGCTCGGTGAGCGCGACGGCGAGGCGGGCCTCGAAGTCCGGCACGCTCATCTCACCGCGCTCCAGCGCGTGGATCGGGTTGAGCCGAGCCTCGATCCCGACCGGCTCGCCGAACCAGTCGCGCATGATCCCGACGTAGGCGTCGAGGTCGATGCCGTCCGCGGCCGCCCAGGCCTGCACCGCGGCGCGCAGGTCGCCGGTGAGGACGCCGCCCCAGTCGACCACAAGACCGCGCAGGCCGGCCTGCTCCTCCGTCTCGGACATGGCGCGACCCTAACCACCGGCCGCCCCCGGGGCAGCCCGGGACCGCCGCCCACCGCGGCGCCTAGGCGATCCGCAGGTCGGGGAGCAGGTCCCGCACCAGCTCGAGCGCCAACCCGCGCAGCGCGCGCCGGGCGGGTGAGGCCGGTGCCGCCTCGGCCAGGGTGCGGCCCGTCCGGAGGGCTGCGTCGTAGCCGTCACGGTCGTCGGGCACGACGAGGACATGGTCCACGCCGGCGTGGCGGTGCAGCGCCGCGGACACCGCGGCGGCGGGACGTCGCCCCAGCAGCGACTCGCGCGCCCGGGTCACCACGACCTGGAGGTCGCGGCCCGGGACCTCGTCGGCCAGGTCGCCGAGCGCGGTGACGAGCCGGACGAGGCCGACGGCGTCGGCCCCGCCCACCACGAGGACCCGGTCGGCCTCCTCGAGGGACACGAGGGTCGCGGCATTGCGCCGCGGAGCCTCGGTGTCGAAGACGAGCTCCTCGTCGGCCTCGACGGGGGCAGCGCAGTCCAGCACGACGAGGTCGACGAGCGAGCGCCCGACCGAGATCACCTCGGACAGCGCCGCGGCACGGACCTCGTTCCACCGGCCGGCGCGCGGGATCCCCGGGAGGACGAGCAGGTCAGGGGCCGCCTCGCGGGCCAGCCCCGCGAGGGACACCGGGTCGAGGGTTCCGCCGAGGGCGCGGCGGCAGGCGGACGGGAGCCCACCGCCGTCGTCGACCAATGCCAGCGCGATGACCACGGACGGCGCCCACGTGTCCGCGTCGACGAGCAGCGTGCGCACCCCCGCCCGGGCGGCCTCGTCGGCGACGGTGATCGCCACCGACGTGCGTCCCGGCGCCCCGGGGGCGCCCCACACCGCCACCACGCGACCGCGACCCGGAGCCTCGGCACCTGTGGCGGCGGCCTCGGGCACCTC
Organism: Micrococcales bacterium; assembly: GCA_024641605.1. GTDB lineage: Bacteria > Actinomycetota > Actinomycetes > S36-B12 > CAIYMF01 > Longivirga. The sequence continues at coordinate 116 of JAHECT010000210.1, read as the reverse complement.
CGCATCCGGGTGGGGTGTCGCCTGCGCCCGGGCGACCGCGGCCACGACGTCGCGCACACCTCCCCCGCCCGAGGCCCGGTCCACGACCACGACCTCGTCCGCGCCCCACCGACGCA
>JAHECT010000209.1 GCA_024641605.1 Micrococcales bacterium | reverse complement strand
CGCCGCCGCCGCGTCCGCGAGCTCGGCGACCTGCAGCTCGAGCACGTCGAGCTGGTCGCGGCGCGCCCCGGTGTCCAGCGCGAGCAGCGCGGCGAGGTCCCGGTCCGGCACCGCAGCGCCCTCGGCCTCGGCCGGGCGGGCCGTGACGTCGGCCGCCTCGAGGACCGCGACGAGCGCGTCGCGCACGGACAGCTCGGACGACGCGACGGTGGCCTCCGCATCGCGGCGCATGCCCGTCAGGACCTGCTCGACCGCGAGGTAGTGGTCGGTCCCGAACAGCCGCTGCAGCACCGAGCGCCGCTCGTCGGCCGACGCCCGCAGGAAGGTCGCGAACTCCCCCTGCGGAAGCACCACGACCTGGCGGAACTGGTCGGCCGAGAGCCCGCCGAGCAGGCGCAGGATCTCGTCGTCGGCCTCGCGCACGCGCTGGGACAGCAGGGTGCTCGTGCCATCGCCCTCAATGCGCCACAGCCGGACGGACGCCGGGACGGTCGTGGTCCCCGACCCCCGCTGCTTCGCGCGTTCGTGGGCCGGCGTGCGGCGCACGACGTGGCGCGATCCCCCGACGGAGAACTCCAGCTCTGCGAACGGCTCGACCGCCGAGCCGAAGTGGGTGTGCAGACGGTCCTTGCTCGTCCCCATCCCGGAGACGGTGCCGTAGAGGGCGAAGGTCACCGCGTCCAGGACGGTGGACTTGCCCGCACCCGTCGGCCCCTCGAGCAGGAACAGCCCGCCCCCCGTGACGGCCTCGAGATCGAGGTCGTAGGAGGCCGCGAAGGGACCGAGGGCACCGAGCGCCAGGCGGTGCAGCCTCATGCCGCACCCACCGATGCATCGTCGCCGACCGTGCCCTCGGCCGGGGCGGGCGCGACCCGCAGGTGCTCGGTGTCGCGTCCCCGCGCGAGCTCGTCCGCACGCCGCAGGACGTCGGTCTCCTCCGGGGTGGGCTCGCCGCAGACGTAGGCGAGGAAGGCGCGGCCGACCTCCACCGGGTCCCGGGCGGCGCGCAGGCGGGCCAGGTCGCTCGAGGCCTCCACCTCACCCCCCTCGGGGCGGAAGCCGAGCACGAGGGTGTGCGGGAAGCGGCTGCGGACGGCGTCGAGGGCGGCGTCGGGCCGTCGCGCGTCGGTGAGGGTCACCTGCAGCCAGGAGTCGGCCAGGGGCTCCAGCGCCGGATCGGCGAGGAGCTCCTCGAGCCGGCCGGAGATGGTCGCCACGCCCCTCGGGACGGGAGTCGACAGCAGCTCCACCGACACGCGGGCGTCGGCATCGAGGTCGACGAGGGTGACCGAGGGGGTGCGCGCCGCCTCGCCGAAGGAGTACCGCAGCGGCGAGCCGGAGTAGCGCACGACGGCGGTGGAGCCGCCCACCCCCTGACTGCCGTGCAGGTGGCCGAGCGCGACGTAGTCCACCCCGTCGAAGACGCTCGCCGGGACGTCCGCGACTCCCCCGACCCGGATGTCGCGCTCGCTCTCGCTGGGCGCCGCCCCGGTCACGAACGCGTGGGCCAGCACGACGGACCGCGCCGGCGACCGGGCCAGGCTCGCCCGGACCCGGTCCATGGCCGCCGTCAGGACCCCCGGGTGGCTCCGGGGCGCCCCGAGCGCCTCGTGGCAGCTGTCGGGGTCGAGGTAGGGCAGGGCGAAGACGTGGACCGGCCCGTGCTCGTCGGCGAGCACGACGGGGCGCTCCAGGTCCAGCGGGTCCGTCCGCACGTGCACGCCGGCGGCCTCGGCCAGCTCGGCCCCGAATCCCAGCCGCGTGGCGGAGTCGTGGTTGCCCGAGGTGAGGACGACGGGCACCCCGGCGGCGGCGAAGGCCGCGAGGGCGCGCGAGGCGGCCCGGACCGCGTCCACGGGCGGCACGGCGCGGTCGAAGACGTCGCCGGGCACGAGCACGGCGTCGACCCGGCGCTCCACGGCCTCCCGCACGAGCCAGTCGAGGAAATCCTGCTGGGCCGGGCCGAGGTCGACCCGGTGGAAGGACCGACCCAGGTGCCAGTCGGACGTGTGCAGGAACCTCACGACCCCGACGTTAGGCGCCCCCTCCGACAAGAGGGCCGCGACGCACCGGGGGCGCGGTCAGCCGGTCTGGACCTTGGTGCGCGAGCGGGCGAGCCAGTCGGTCCAGGAGATGTTCCAGGGACCGCCCAGCCCGTTCCAGGGCTCCATGCGCCGGCCCGTCCGATAGGTGAGGACGGGGTCGCCCACGACGGCCCGCCGGTAGAAGTACCGGGCGTCGGCGTCGGTGAGGTTGGTGCACCCGTGCGACCCGTTCGACACGCCGATGCGCGCGGTGGCCCACGACGCGCCGTGGACGAACTCGCCCGTCGGGGTGAGCCGGACCGCCCACGTGGCGATCACGTCGTACTGGTCGTTCGGGTCGGTGATGCCCGCGCCCTCGCTGGTCATCCGGCGGCTCGGGTACTTCTCCATGACGGCCTTGACGCCGGAACGGGTGAGGTAGCCGGCCTTGCCGAGCGAGACCGGCGAGACCTTGACGAGCGTGCCGTCGACGAACGTGCGCATCCGGTGGGTCTCGGCGTTGATCTTGTGCACCCGCGCGCGGATGGTGCGGAACGTGTGCCGCCGAGTGGTCCCCGAGTACCCGACGTAGCGCACCGTGGGCGTCTCAGTGAGCACCACGCGGGCGAGGTCGAGACGCACCTGGATCCCGGCGTGCCCGGGCCAGAACCGCTTCGTGCGGAACAGCGCGGTGCGGGAGTCCTTCCAGTACCAGGCGCCGACGGCGAGGCGGCCGTTGATGTACACGCGCATCCGTCGCTCCGCGACGCTCTTCTTGTAGACGGGTGCGGAGAACCGCGCGGTGATCGGGTACGCAACCCCCACGCGCGCGCCGTCGGCCGGGGTGATGGTGACGCCGATACCGCGCCGGACCTGGGTCACCGCGGCCGGGATCAGCGCGCCCGCGGCGCTCGCGCGCGGACCGGCCGAGGACGGGGCCGCCCCCGCGCTCGCCGCGACCGACGGGAGCAGACCCACCGCCAGCGCGATCCCGAGACCGAGGACGGCGGTGCGCGGAGCCTTCATCGACGAGCCCTTCACGTGGTGCCGGCGCGCGGCGGCGCCCCCGGCAGCGGAGATCCGTGCCCAGCGTATCGACCGGATCCGGCGCCGACTGTACGGGCGTCAGCGCAAGATGACCACGACGTAGCCCGGCGCGGACCAGGTCCGCAGCCAGCGGGCGTCCGCCGGAGCGGCCGCGGCGCACGGCGTCGACCGGCCCGCCACCCCGTGCACGGGCCGGGCCCGGACCCCCGA
>JAHECT010000208.1 GCA_024641605.1 Micrococcales bacterium | reverse complement strand
CGATGGTGCGATAGGGCTCCCCGACGTTGTCGGTGAAGAACCGGTACAGGTCCTCGCCCGCGGCGACGCCCTCCTGCACGGCCCACCCGTTCGCCGAGTACGCCGAGCCCGCGAGCGCGTAGCCCTGGGCCAGCAGCGCGGACGCGGTCTCCTCGTCCGAGGCGGACGTCGGGTCGGTGCTCACCGGATCGAAGTTGGGCGGGGCGGGCTGGGCATAGCGGTAGCCGTGGGAGTACAGCAGAAGGGTCCCGTTCCACGTGTCCGGGAGCTTGATCTCGTAGGCCGCGCCGTCGATCGTCCCGGTGCAGGCGACCGTGTCGCACCCGTTGAACGGGACGTCGTCGCTCGCCTGACGGGCGCGCGGTACCTCGGTCGAGGTCGCGCAGGCGGACAGGAGCAGGGCTGAGGCGCCGACCAGGGCGGCGATACGACGGGCCATGGCTCCCGATCCTGGCACGCGCACGTGCGCGCGGCACCTCGTGGCGATCACGACACGCTCAGTGCCCGGCGTCCTCCCACGTGCGTCCCGTCCCGACGGACACGTCGAGGGGCACCGTGAGCTCGACCGCAGCCCCCATCTCGTGTCGGACGAGCGCCTCGACCACGTCCGCCTCCCCGGGTGCGACCTCGAGCACCAGCTCGTCGTGGACCTGCAGCAGCATGCGGGACCTCAGTCCGCCGGCTCGCAGGGCCGCGTCGACCCGCAGCATGGCCACCTTGACGATGTCGGCCGCCGAGCCCTGGATCGGCGCGTTGAGCGCCATCCGTTCGGCCATCTCGCGGCGCTGGCGGACGTCGGAGTTGAGGTCGGGCAGGTAGCGCCGCCGGCCGAGCATCGTCTCGGTGAACCCGGTGCCCCGGGCCCGGTCCACCACCTCGGCCAGGTAGTCACGCACCCCGCCGAACCGCTGGAAGTACTCCTCCATCAACCGGGCCGCCTCGCCCGTGTCGATCCCGAGCTGCTGGGACAGCCCGTACGGCGAGAGTCCGTAGGCCAGGCCGTACGACATCGCCTTGATCTTGCGTCGCATCTCCGGGGTCACATCAGCGGCAGGGACCTCGAACACGCGGGACGCGACGTAGCTGTGGAGGTCCTCGCCCGAGTTGAACGCCTCGATGAGCCCGGCGTCCTCGGACAGGTGGGCCATGAGCCGCATCTCGATCTGGCTGTAGTCCGCCGTGAGCAGGCACTCGTAGCCGGGGCCGACGACGAACCCGCTGCGGATCCGGCGCCCTTCGTCGGTGCGAATGGGGATGTTCTGGAGGTTGGGGTCCTGGGAGGACAGCCGCCCGGTGGCGGCCACGATCTGGTTGAAGGTCGTGTGGATGCGCCCGTCGTCGGAGACCGACGCGAGCAGGCCCGTCACCGTCTGGCGCAGCTTGGCGACGTCTCGCCAGCGCAGGAGCTGCTCGAGCAGCGGGTCCCCCGTCTGCGCGAACAGGGACTGGAGCGCGTCGGCGTCGGTCGTGTAGCCGGTCTTGATCCGCTTGGTCGTCGGCAGCCCACGCTCGCCGAACAGGATCTCCTGCAGCTGCTTGGGCGAGCCGAGGTTGAACGGCCGCCCCGCGAGCCCGTGCGCCGCCTCCTCCGCGGCCCGCATCGCGGCACCGAACTCGTCCTCGAGGGTCCGCAGATGGTCCTCGTCGACGGCGATGCCCGTCTCCTCGAGGTCCGCGAGCACGTGGAGCAGGGGCAGCTCCACGTCCCGCAGGAGGTCGAGCCCGCCGCGGTCCGCGAGCTCGGTCTCGAGCACGCCGCTGAGCTCGAGGACGGCCCGCGCCCGCCCCCCGCCGGCCGTGGCCTCGAGCGCCTCGGGGTCCGTGTCGAACGCGAGCTGGTCCTCGGCCGGCGCGCCGCCGAGCTCGCGGTGCAGGAACCGCGCCGAGAGGTCGCCGAGGTCGAAGGACCGCTGGCCCGGCAGGACCAGGTACGCCGCGAGCGCGGTGTCGCAGGACAGGCCCGCCAGCCGCCAGCCGCGCGCCCGCACGGCGAGCTCGGGGCCCTTGGCGTCGTGGGCGGACTTGGGTCGCTCGGGGTCCGCCAGCCAGTCCGCGAGCGCCGCCTCGTCCTCGGCGGAGAGTCCCTCGACCGGGACGTGCGCGATGGCGCCGTCGGCCGCGGCGAGGGTGATCGCGCGGACGTCGCCTGTGCCGCGGCCCCACGTGCCCAGCACGTCGAGGCCGCTCCGCGCGGCCGCGGGAGCGTGCGCCGCGAGCCAGGGGGCGAGGCCCGCGCCGAGGACCTCCACCTCGACCTCGACGGTCGCCGCCGCGCTGGCGGCGTCCTCGGAGTGCTCCGCGAAGAGCCGCTCGCGCAGGACCCGGAACTGCAGGGCGTCGAAGACCTCGTGCACCTTGTCGCGCTCGAAGGGCCGACGGGCGAGGGCGTCGACGTCGGTGTCGAGGGGGACGTCACGGACCAGCTCGGTGAGCCGTCGGTTGCGGATGACGTCGGGCAGCGCGGCCCGCAACGCGTCGCCGGTCTTCCCCCTGACCTCGTCCACCCGGGCCACCAACGTCGCGAGGTCGCCGAACTCGCGCACCCACTTGGCGGCGGTCTTCTCCCCCACCCCCGGGATCGACGGCAGGTTGTCGCTGGGATCACCCCGCAGCGCCGCGTAGTCCGGGTACTGCGCGGGCGTGAGGCCGTACTTCTCCTCGATCGCGTCGGGCGTCATGCGGGCGAGGTCGCTGACCCCCTTGCGGGGGTAGAGGACCGTGACCCGGTCGTCGACCAGCTGGAAGGCGTCGCGGTCCCCCGTCACGATCCGCACGTCGAAGCCGCGCTCCTGCGCCTGCGTCGTCACCGTCGCGATGACGTCGTCGGCCTCGAAGCCCTCCGCCTGCAGGTGCGCCACCTCGAGCGCGTCGAGCACCTCGCGGATCAGCGCCACCTGCCCGGCGAACTCGGCCGGCGAGGCGGAGCGCGTGGCCTTGTACTCGGGGAACTCCTCGCTGCGGAAGGTCTGCCGCGAGACGTCGAACGCCACCGCAACATGCGTGGGGCGCTCGTCCCGCAGGGTGTTGATGAGCATCGAGGTGAAGCCGTAGACCGCATTGGTGGGCTGGCCCGTCGTGGTCGAGAAGTTCTCGACCGGGAGGGCGTAGAAGGCCCGGTAGGCCAGGGAGTGCCCGTCCAGGAGCAGCAGCAGAGGGCGGTCGGCGGCGGTCACGCCGTCGATCCTAGGGTGGACGGGTGACCGAGCATCTGGACCACGTGGCCGCACTCGGCCTCGGGGAGCTGGCGACAGCCATGGGCATCGAGCTCCTCGAGGCCACGGACGAGCGCGTGGT
>JAHECT010000067.1:2086-12414 GCA_024641605.1 Micrococcales bacterium | reverse complement strand
ACGCTGTGGCCCGGGCCGTGGTCCGGAGCGCTGCTCGGACTCGTCGGGGCCGCGCTCGCCGGTGCCTGGCTGCTGGTCGGCCGCGCGCGGTCGGCCGTCGCCGACCTCCCGCTGCTCGCCGCGGGGAGTGCCGGTCTGGTGTGGACCGGTCTCGTGGACATGACCGCCGGACCGCTCGTGCCAGGGGCGGATCCGCAGGGGTCCCAGGGCGTGGCCTGGCTCGTCCTCGGCCTGGCCGTGCTGCTCGTGCTCGCCCTCCGGGCGTGGGCACCACTCACGTACTGGTTCGCCGGCGCCGCTGCCGCCCTCGGCGCGGGCCTGCTCGTCCAGACCGATGTGGCCGGGAGCGCACTGTCGCCGTGGGTCCTCGGGCTGGCCCTCGCTGCCCCGCTCGCCCTCACCGCGGTTGTCGTCGCCTGGCGCTCCGGCGCTCGGAGCAGCCTGCTCGCCGCCCCCGCGCTCGTCCTCCTGCTCGCACCGCCGGTGCTCGGGGTGTTCGACGACTCGGTGTTCGGCGACTACGGCGACGGCCTCGACGACACCGCCGAGCTGGCGCTGCTCGTCTCGGCGGCGGTCGTGGCCACGGCTGCCACGGTGGTCGGGGCGCGCCAGCACCTGGCGGGTCCGCTGTGGGTCGGGCTCGGCGCGGTCGTCCTCATCGTGGTCGCGCAGCTGCTGGCGTGGGCGTCCCTGCTTCCCCAGTGGCTGACCCTCACGGTGATCGGCGCGGTCCTCGTGCTCGTCGGCGCGCGGTGGGAGTGGGTACGGGCGCGTGGTCGGCGTACCCGTGCCTGGGCCGCGCGTCTTCGCTGACCTCGCCACCGTCGACGGGTGTCCACGACTCGTTCGACCGCGTCCTGAGCACCCGTGGACGAGGTCTAGGGGTGACGGCCGGAGATCCGCGTCGTGACGACGGCGGCGCCGCCGAGGACGGCCGACCCGAGTCGCTCCCGGCGCCGCTGGTCGACGGTGTCGGGGAAGGTGAGCGTCACCGCGGCGAGGGGATGGCCGGTGTGGTCGAAGACGGCGGCCGCGACGGAGGCGAATCCGGGGGTGACCTCGCCGTCCTCGACCGACCAGCCCCGACGCGCGTCCCGCACGAGCTCGGTCCGCAGCTCGCGCAGGGTCGCCGGTCCACGGCCGGTGCGCGTCGGCAGCGGGCCGGCGCAGAGCGCGCGCACCTGCGCAGCCGGGAGGTGGGCGAGCAGTGCGCGCCCGCTCGCCGTGGCGTGGGCGGGAAGGCGCACTCCCACGTCGGTGACGATCCCGACGGGAGTGCGCGGCTGCTCCTTGAGCAGGTAGACGACCTCGGGCCCGCGCAGGATGCCGAGCTGGGCGGTGTGCCCGGTCTGCTCGACGAGCCGGGCGAGCACCGGCCGCGCGAGCCGCTCGAGCGGGTCGTGGCGCAGGTACGCCGAACCCACCTCGAACGCCGCGACGCCCAGTCCGTAGGTGCGCTCCTCGGGCAGGTGGACGGCGTAGCCGGCCGCCACCAGCTCGGCGAGCAGGTGGTAGGTGCTCGATCGCGGCAGACCCAGCTCGCGGGCCAGCACGCCGGCCGGGACCGGGCCGGGGCGCGCGGCGAGCGCGCCCAGGAGCGCGAGCGCCTGGCGGGCGGCCGGCACACCGGGCATCCGTCCCTCCGAAGTGTCTGGGATCCCAGACACTACCCGGGCCGAGGCCCTCCCGGGCGAGGCGCGCGTGCCCTTCACTGGGGTCCTCCGACCACCCTCGGCCCCGAGGAGCTCCCATGACCGCCATCGCCCCCGGCCCCCGCCCGGTCCGCGCCCCGCGGGGCACCGCGCTGACAGCGCGGGGCTGGCAGCAGGAGGCCGCCCTGCGGATGCTGCAGAACAATCTCGACCCCGAGGTCGCCGAGCATCCCGACGAGCTCGTCGTCTACGGCGGCACCGGGAAGGCGGCGCGCGACTGGGCCTCCTTCGACTCGCTCGTGCGCACGCTCACGACCCTGCGCGACGACGAGACCATGCTCGTCCAGAGCGGGCGGCCCGTCGGCGTCATGCGCACCCACGAGTGGGCGCCGCGCGTCCTCATCGCCAACTCCAACCTGGTCGGCGACTGGGCGACGTGGGAGGAGTTCCGGCGCCTGGAGCACCTCGGCCTCACGATGTACGGCCAGATGACGGCGGGCTCGTGGATCTACATCGGCACCCAGGGGATCCTCCAGGGCACGTTCGAGACGTTCGCCGCGGTCGCCGACCAGCACTTCGGGGGCACCCTCGCCGGGACGATCACGCTCACCGCGGGCCTCGGCGGCATGGGCGGTGCCCAGCCGCTCGCCGTGACGATGAACGACGGCGTGGCCATCTGCATCGACTGCGACCCGCGCGCCATCAGCCGCCGGATCGAGCACCGCTACCTCGACGTGCAGGCGGACAGCCTCGATCACGCGCTCGAGCTGGCCGTCGCCGCGCGCGACGAGCGCCGGGGGCTCTCGATCGGCGTCCTCGGCAACGCCGCGGAGCTCGTGCCGCAGCTGCTCGCGATGGGCGCCCCGATCGACATCGTGACCGACCAGACCTCGGCGCACGACCCGCTCTCCTACCTCCCGCTCGGTGTGGACCTCGAGGACATGCACACGTACGCACGCAAGGACCCGGCGGAGTTCACGACCCGCGCGCGCGAGTCGATGGCACGTCACGTGGAGGCCATGGTCGGGTTCATGGACGCCGGCTCCCGGGTGTTCGACTACGGGAACTCGATCCGCGGTGAGGCGCAGCTCGCCGGCTACACGCGCGCCTTCGACTTCCCCGGTTTCGTCCCGGCCTACATCCGCCCGCTCTTCTGCGAGGGGAAGGGACCGTTCCGGTGGGCGGCGTTGTCGGGCGACCCGGCCGACATCGCCGCCACCGACCGCGCGATCCTCGAGCTGTTCCCGGACAACGCGAACCTGCAGCGGTGGATCCCGATGGCTCAGGAGCGCGTGCACTTCCAGGGCCTCCCGGCGCGGATCTGCTGGCTCGGCTACGGGGAGCGCCACCTGGCCGGTCTCCGGTTCAACGAGATGGTCGCCAGCGGCGAGCTGTCCGCACCGATCGTGATCGGTCGCGACCACCTCGACTGCGGCTCCGTGGCCTCGCCCTACCGCGAGACGGAGGCGATGCTCGACGGCTCGGACGCGATCGCGGACTGGCCGCTGCTCAACGCGATGGTCAACGTGGCCAGCGGCGCGTCGTGGGTGTCGATCCACCACGGCGGCGGCGTGGGCATGGGTCGGTCCATCCATGCGGGCCAGGTCGCCGTGGCCGACGGGACCGAGCTGGCGGCGCAGAAGCTCGAGCGCGTCCTCACCAACGACCCGGGCATGGGGGTCATCCGGCACTGCGACGCCGGCTACGACCACGCGCTCGAGGTGGCCGACGAGCGCGGCGTCCGGATCCCGATGCGCGAGGACGGCTGAGGTGAGCGCTCCGCTCGCAGCGGCCTCGCGGGCGGCGCTGGGCTCCCGCACGCTGCTCGTCGACGGCATCGGCGAGCTGGTGACGAACGACCCCTCGCTCGGCGAGGGGCCGCTGGGCATCGTCCGCGACGCCGCGCTCCTCGTGGTCGATGGCAGGGTCGCCTGGGTCGGCGCGACAGGCTCGGCCCCCTGGGCGGACGGCGCGACGGTCCTGCACGCGGCCGGTCGCGCCGTGGTCCCCGGGTTCGTCGACAGCCACGCGCACCTCGCGTTCGCGGGTGACCGCGCCGAGGAGTTCGCGGCGCGGATGGCGGGCACGCCCTACACCGCCGGAGGCATCTCCTCAACCGTGCGGGCGACCCGTGCGGCCGACGACGCGACGCTCGGGGCCACCGTGGCGCGGCTCGCCGCCGAGGCGCTCGCGAGCGGGACCACCACCCAGGAGTGCAAGTCGGGCTACGGGCTCACCGTCCACGACGAGCGCCGCTCCCTCACCGTCGCCGCCCCCCACGTGGCGGAGACGACCTTCCTCGGCGCCCACGTGGTCCCCGAGGAGTACGCCGCCCGGCGCGACGACTACGTCGCGCTCGTCATGGGGGAGATGCTCGAGGCCTGCGCACCGCACGCGTCGTGGATCGACGTCTTCTGCGACCGTGGCGCCTTCGACGGCGACGAGGCGCGCGCGATCCTGCGGGCCGGCGTCGACCGGGGTCTGCGTCCGCGCATCCACGCGAACCAGCTCGAGCACGGCCCGGGGGTCCAGGTGGCTGTGGAGGTCGGCGCCGCCAGCGCCGACCACTGCACGCACCTCACCGACGCCGATGTGGAGGCGCTCGCCGGCAGCGGCACGGTGGCGACGCTGCTGCCCGCCGCCGAGTTCTCGACCCGGTCGCCCTACCCCGACGCCCGCAGGCTTCTCAGCGCGGGCGCGACGCTCGCGCTCGCGGCCGACTGCAACCCGGGCTCCTCGTACACGACGTCCATGCCGTTCTGCATCGCGGTGGCGGTGCGAGAGATGCGCATGTCGCCCGGCGAGGCGCTCCTCGCGGCCACGCGCGGGGGAGCGCGCGCCCTGCGGCGCGAGGACGTCGGCCACCTCGGCATCGGTGCCCGTGGCGACCTCGTCGTCCTCGACGCGCCGTCGCACCTGCACCTGGCCTACCGCCCGGGCGCGCCGATCGTGGCCGCCGTCGCCCGCGAGGGCGTCCCGGTCGGGCGCGGTCCGCTCGTCGACATCGAACCCTGGGAGAGCCCGTCATGAACGTCGTCCGCCTGTCCACGCACGGCACCTCCCTCGACGACGTCATCGCCGTGGCCCGCCACGGCGCGCGGATCGAGGTGACCGCCGACGCGCTCGTCGCCGTCGCGGCGTCACGGGCGCTGGTCGAGGCGTTGGCGGCGTCCGAGGTGCCCGCCTACGGGGTCTCGACCGGGTTCGGTGCGCTCGCCACCCGCCACATCGCCCCCGAGCTGCGCGCGCAGCTGCAGCGCTCGCTCATCCGGTCGCACGCGGCGGGGATGGGGGAGCCGGTGGAGCGCGAGGTCGTGCGCGCCCTGCAGTTCCTCCGGCTCAAGACCCTCGCGTCGGGCCGCACGGGCGTGCGGCCGGTCGTCGTCGAGACGATGGCCGCCCTGCTCAACGCCGGGATCACGCCGGTGGTGCGCGAGTACGGCTCGCTGGGGTGCAGCGGCGACCTCTCGCCGCTCGCCCAGTGCGCGCTCGTGCTCATGGGGGAGGGCACGGCACGCGACTCGGCGGGCGTCGAGCGCGACGCGGCCGAGCTGCTGGCCGAGCACGGCATCGCCCCGGTCGTGCTGGAGGCCAAGGAGGGCCTGGCACTCATCAACGGGACCGACGGCATGCTCGGCATGCTGTGCCTGGCGGTGGAGGACCTCGAGGTGCTGTGCGACGTCGCCGACGTGACGGCGGCCATGAGCGTCGAGGCGCTGCTCGGGACCGACGCCGTGTTCCGGCCCGAGCTGCACGAGCCGCTGCGGCCGCACCCGGGGCAGGCGCGCAGCGCGGCGCGGATGCTCGCGGCCCTCGCCGGCTCCGCCGTGGTCGCCTCCCACAAGGAGGGCGACACCCGCGTCCAGGACGCCTACTCGCTGCGGTGCTCCCCCCAGGTGACCGGAGCCGTCCGGGACACGGTCGCGCACGCGCGGCTCGTCGCCGAGCGGGAGCTCGCCGCGGCGATCGACAACCCCGTCGTCCTCCCCGACGGTCGCGTGGAGTCGAACGGCAACTTCCACGGAGCGCCGGTCGCCTACGTGCTCGACTTCCTCGCCATCGTCGCCGCCGACCTCGCCTCCATCGCGGAGCGGCGGACGGACCGTCTCCTCGACAAGGCCCGGTCCCACGGTCTGCCGCCTTTCCTCGCGGACGACCCGGGCGTGGACAGCGGCCTCATGATCGCGCAGTACACCCAGGCCGCCCTGGTGTCGGAGAACAAGCGGCTCGCCGTCCCGGCCTCGGTGGACTCGATCCCCAGCTCGGCCATGCAGGAGGACCACGTGTCCATGGGGTGGTCGGCAGCGCGCAAGCTGCGGCACTCGGTGGACAACCTGCGTCGGGTCCTGGCGGTCGAGCTCGTGGCGGCCGCTCGAGGCCTCGACCTGCGCGCGCCGCTCGCGCCCGCGCCGGCGACCGCTGCGGTCCGGGACGCCCTTCGCGCCCGCGTGCCCGGACCCGGCGTCGACCGTCACCTCTCACCCGAGCTGATGGCCGCTGAGGACCTCCTGCGCGAGGGCGGTGTCGAGGCGGCGCTGACGAGGTCCGGGATCGCCCTGGGCTGAGCACGACGGCCAGCGCGTCGGCCGCCCGGCCCCGACGACCCAGGCACTAGCGTCAGGAGGACCGACCCGCCGATCCTGGGAGCACCATGCCGGCCGACCCCGACGCCCCCCGTGCGCTCGAGCCCACGCGCGTCCTGCTCGTGGGGATGATGGCCTCCGGCAAGACCACCGTGGGTCACGAGCTCGCCCGGCTCACCGGCTGGCCCTACGTCGACAACGACGAGGTGGTGGTCCGGCTGGCCGGCCAGGCCACGCCCGAGGTGGCAGCCATCCGGGGCGCCGACGGGCTGCACATGCTCGAGGGCTTCGTCGTCGAGGAGATCCTCGCGATGGACCCGCCGCTGGTCGCGGCGCTGCCCGGCAGCGCGATCCAGGCGCCGCCCATGCGGGCCGCGATCCGCGCCGCCGGCTACGTCGTGTGGCTGCGCGCCAGCATGCAGACCCTCGCCGCCCGCGTGGGCATCGACGGCGACCGTCCCCTCTTCGCCGGTCACGACATCCTCGAGACCCTCCGCCGGCTCAACCAGGGCCGCGAACCGCTCTACGCCGCGACCGCGCACCGCACCGTCGACGTGGATGACCGCGACCCGGCGGAGATCGCCGCCGAGATCGTCACCCACCTGGCCTGAGTCAGCCTCGGATGCGGGCGTTCGACGGGTCGTAGAGCGGCCGGAGCGAGAGCCGGGCCGGGTTGAGGGTGCCGGCGACGTCGACGGTCCACTCGCCCGCGTCGAGCCAGGTCTGGTCGATGGGCTCGTCGGCCGAGATCATCGCCAGCCCGACGGCTCCACCGAGGGTGAAGCCGTACGACGCCGCGCGGACGTAGCCGAGGGCCACCCCGTCGCGCAGCACGGGCTCGGCGTGGTGCAGCAGCGGTTCCGGGTCGCTCACGAGCACCTGCACCAGGCGCTTGCGCAGCGGTCCCGCCGCCTTCTGCGCGAGGACGGCGTCGCGGCCCAGGAACCCTCCCGGCTTGTCGAGGGCCACCGCGAAGCCGAGGCCGGCCTCGAGGACGGTGTCGGTGTTGTCGATGTCGTGGCCGTAGTCGCGGTAGCCCTTCTCCATCCGCAGGCTCGCCAGCGCCTTCGTGCCCGCGTGCCGCAGCCCGTAGGCGGGTCCGGCCGCGGTGAGGCGGTCGTACACGTGCACCGCCTGCTCCGTGGGCACGTACAGCTCGTAGCCCAGCTCGCCGACGTAGGTGATCCGGATGCACAGCACCTGGGCGAAGCCGATGTCGATGGTCCGCGCGGTTCGGAAGGGGAAGGCCTCGTCGGACAGGTCCGCGCTGGTGAGCGACGCGAGCAGCTCGCGCGAGCGCGGGCCCTGCACGTTGATCTGGGTGTAGCCACCGGTGACGTCGGTGACGAAGGCGTGGTGGCCGTCGAAGGCCCTCCGCATCCGCGTCTCGACGTGCCGGTGCGCGGTGTCCGAGGCCACCACCCAGTACTGCTCGTCGGCGAGCTTCGTGACCGTGAGGTCCGCCTCGAGCCGCCCGCGCTCGTCGAGCCACTGCGTGTAGGTGATCCGGCCGGTCTCGCCGTCCACGTCACCCGCGGACAGCCACGAGAGCCGGGCACCGGCGTCGCGGCCCTGGACGAGGAACTTCGCCATGAAGGACATGTCCATGACGATCACGCCCTCACGCGCGGCGCGGTGCTCGGCCTCCCAGTACGGCCACCACGAGGGCCGCCCCCACGTGGGCTCGCCCGGGTCGGGCGCGACGCCCTCGGGCGCGTACCAACCCGGGTTCTCCCACCCGCTCACCTCACGGAACCAGGCTCGCTGCGCGACCAGCCGCTCGTGCAGCGCGGAGAGCTTGGCACCGCGGGCGGTCGTGAGCTGCTTGTCGGGGTAGTGCGTGGCGTAGACCCGACCCAGGCTCTCGACCGTGCGCGTGGCGCGGTACTCCGGGGTCCGCTGGTAGGTGTGGAGACGGTCGATGTTGAAGCCGGTGACGTCGACCTCGGGCGACCCGGTGGCCACCCATTGCGCGACCGCACGGCCCATGCCGCCCCCGGTCAGGATCCCGATGGAGTTGAGCCCGGCCGCCACGAAGTAGCCGCGGATCTCGGGCGCCTCGCCCACGACCGGCTGCAGATCGGCGGTGAAGCTCTCCGGCCCGCAGAAGAACTTCTTGATCCCCACCTCGCCGGAGATCGGCACGCGGCTCATCGCGGCCTCGAGATAGGGGCCCATGCGGTCCCAGTCCGGGGGGAGCTCGCCGAAGGAGAAGGACTCGGGGATCCGGTCGACGTGCCACGGTGCGCAGACCGACTCGAACAGCCCCACCATGAGGCCGCCGCCCTCCTCCCGGAGGTAGGTGTAGTTGGCCGGGTCCTCGAGCACGGGGAAGGACTTGGAGATCGCGTCGAACTCCTCGGTGATGAGGTAGTAGTGCTCGGCCGCCTGCAGCGGGATGTTCACCCCCGCCTGCTCGCCGAGCTGGCGGGCCCACATCCCCGCGCAGTTGACGACGAAGTCGCACTCGATGTCCCCGAGCGCGGTGCTGACCCCGGCGACGCGCCGGGCCGCCCCCGAGCCCGTGGTGCGGACTCCCGTCACCGCGACGCCCTCGATGACGGTGGCGCCCTTGAGGCGGGCGCCCTTGGCCAGTGCCATCGTCACGTCCACGGGGTTGGCCCGCCCGTCCTCGGCGACGTAGAAGCCGGCGAGCACGTCGTCCACGCGGGCGATGGGGAACATGTCGCCGACCTCGCGCGCCGAGATCTCCTGCACGTCGATGCCGAGGAGTCGGTCGAAGGCCGACACCCGGCGGTACTCCTCGAGCCGGCCGGGGTCGGTGGCCAGCTCGATGAAGCCGACGGGGGAGAAGCCGGTCGACTGCCCCGTCTCGGCCTCGAGCCGGGAGTACAGGTCGCGGGTGTACGTGCGGAACTCGGTCGAGGTCTCCGAGGTCGAGCCGAAGGTGACCATCAGACCGGCCGCGTGCCAGGTGGTCCCCGAGGTCAGCCGGTCGCGCTCGAGCAGGACCACGTCGGTCCAGCCGAGGTCGGCGAGGTGGTAGGCGACGGAGGTGCCGATGACACCGCCGCCGATGACGACGACGCGGGCACGGGAGGGCAGGACCGGGTCCGACATGGCGGCGAGCGTACGCCGCCGCTGACTCGTCGGTCAGCACGAGCGGGACGCGCCTCGGCGGCCGGCCGGGGGCCGGTCCCGGACCCGGTGCCGGTCGGGTCAGAGGTCGGGGTGGGGTGGGTCGACCGGGGCCCGGCGGCCCGTCTCGGTCTCCCACATGGACAGCTGACGCTCCAGGGCCTTGAGCAGCTCGATCACATGGGTCGGGGGCATCCGCACCCGGGCGCTGACCACCAGGTCGTGCAGGAGGACCTGCTCGCCGTCGCGCTCCCCGACCTGGGCCGGCTTGCGGCTGGAGAGGAAGTCGATGACCACCGACTCCGGCGTGTGCCACACCGAGGCGTAGTCTGCGGGGACCCCGACGACGTGCTCGGTCGGCAGCTCGATCGAGTGGGCGCGGGGGAGCGGGCGCGGGTCGTCTGTCATGGCCCGACGCTAGCCCGTCCGACACGCCCGCGTCCGGCAGCCGACCGCAGGTCTGGTGACCAGCCCGGAGTGCGTATATGATGCGATCGGTTGCAGTACTTCGTTCGTACTGGTCATCGGCCGGAGATCCTTCCACTGGTGCCCGCGCAAGACACGTCCCCATGGGCAGGTCCGGCACACGACGGGAAGCAGCCCGGGTCGGGCAAGGTGCCGGACCCGCACCGTCCCCATGAGGAGACATGCAATGGCGCAGGGCACTGTGAAGTGGTTCAACGCGGAGAAGGGCTTCGGCTTCATCTCCCCCGACGGCAGCGACACGGACGTGTTCGTCCACTTCTCGGCGATCCAGGGCAGCGGCTACCGCTCGCTCGAGGAGAACCAGCGTGTGGAGTTCGAGATCGGCACGGGCCAGAAGGGCCCCCAGGCCGAGAACGTCCGCGCGGTCTGACATCGCACTCACGAACGCCCGCCCCCTCAGGGGGGCGGGCGTTCGTCGTTCCCGGCCACGGCGCGCGGCGTGGCCGAGGTGCCGAGGCCCCCGAGGGCCGTTAGCGTCGCCGGCGTGGATCGACGCCGTTCGTCCTGG
>JAHECT010000067.1:0-1986 GCA_024641605.1 Micrococcales bacterium | reverse complement strand
GCCGCCATCGGCTTCGTCCCGCTCGCGCGGCTGGCCTTCGGCCGCGACGGCTCGCCGCCCGTCCTCGCCCGCCGCAACCTCGCCGACCCCCATCTCGACGAGCAGGTCGGCTCCGGGCCACCACGTGCGCTTGCGGCGTTCGGCCTGTCCGTGGGTGCCGCGGTGATCGCCTCGCTCGTGGCCCTGGCGGCCCGACCGCTCGCCGAGGTCGTCCCCCTCGCGGTCGGCGGCCACGTGGTCGTGTGGTTCGCCACCGCGGGCGCGCTCGTCCACGTGGCGCTGTGGGTGCGCGGGCGCCGGGGGCCGCGCGTGCCGCCCACGGTCTCCTTGAACGAGCCCGCGCAGGCCTTCGCGTGGCGCGACCTGATCGCGGCGTTCGTCATGACGTCCTACGCCGTCACGGTCCTGGTGCTCGTCGGCCGGGCCACGTGGTCCTCGTTCGCCTTCGTGGGGGACCGGCCGCGCTGGCTGCTGCTCGTGGAGCTGGCCTTCCTGACGTGGTTCTGGGCCGACGACCGGCTCGTGGGCCGGCGGTGGTGGCTGGGCGTGGCCACCCGCGTGGCGGCCGTCGCGGTGCTGCTCGCGTCGGTCCCCGTGCTCGGTGCTCCGGGCTTCCTCACGCTCATCGCCCCGCTCACCGGGGCGGTGCTCCTGCTCGTTCTGGTCTACGGGCAGACCGTCACTCGTCTGTCCCGGCTGGAGTGGGCACCGGCGCTCGTGCAGGCGATCCCGCTGGCGTACGTGGTCACCACGACGTTCCCGCTCGTCGGCTGAGCGGGCTCGGACGAGGCCGCCCGCGGACTACTGCAGCTCGTCGTCGGGGTGCTCGAACACGAACCCGGTGGCGCGCAGCCGCGCGCTCACCACCGGCTGGGTGGGGGTGCGCAGCTCGTCGCGGAACTCGATCGTCGGCAGGCCGGCGCGCTCGGCCAGCATGTCGAACGCCTCGCGGTTGGTGGGCGGGGGCACCAGGTCGGGCACGCAGTTGAAGACGCCGGTCAGGTCGTTGTCGATGAGGTGGAGCACGGCCCGGGCCACGTCCTCGACGTTCACCCGGTGGAGGCGGCCGTCGGCGGCGAACGCCGTGGAGCCGCCCATGTGCTCGTGGACCATGCGCAGTCGCGCGGTGTAGTCGATGTCGCGCGGGTGGCCGTGCACGTCGGCGAGGCGGAGCACCGCGCCCCGGGGCGCGGCGAGTGCGGCGTCCTCGGCGAGGCCGAAGTAGACGCTGGACGGCTCCTCGCTCGTGGTCCGCGGGGTGTCCTCGTCGATCACGTCGCCGGTCGCCTGGGTCCCGTCGCCGTAGACCGAGATGCTCGACAGGAAGATCACCCTGTCGCACGCCGCTGCCGCGCTCTCGCACGAGGCGACGAGGACGTCGCGGTAGGAGCGGGCACGGTCCTCGACGGTGACCGACTGCATGATCCGCGGCGAGGCGGCCACGAGGATCGCGTCCACGCCCTCGGCGGCGCGCTTGACCGCCTCGGTGTCGGACCCGACGAGCACGGCGACCTCGTCGACGAGGGGCTCGAGCTCGGCCACCCGTCCGGGCGTCGTCGTGGTGGCCACGACCTCCCAGCCGCGCGCACGCGCGCGCTCGGCGACCTCGAGCCCGACGTTGCCCGCTCCCAGCACCATGATCCGCATGCGCGTGTCCCGCCCTCCGAGGGGCCGACCCCCGGCCCGGGACGAGCCTAGCGACGGCGCGGAACGGTGTTCCAGCGCCCTCGGGCGGCGAACGGTCGAGCGGGCTCAGGACCGGCACGTCCGGGAACCGATGCCTCACCTAGGTCGGGGGACCTCGGGTCGGGGGACCCGTGGCGCGGGCGCTCGACGCATGGGGGTGCGTCATGTCGACCGCAACCGTCATCACGATCGGAGCGCTGCGCGAGCACGCCCGGCGACGGAACGTCCCGGCGGCCGGGTCGCCCGCCGTTCCCGTTGCCGCGGGGGCGCACCGCCGGCCTCATCCCGCGTCCGTCGTGG
>JAHECT010000066.1 GCA_024641605.1 Micrococcales bacterium | reverse complement strand
CGACCGTCGGCGAGGTCGGCGACGCGCTCGCCGAGGCACCCGCTCACGGGGCGTCCTCGGGGGCGACCTCGGCCGGGCGGCGGCTGGCGGTGGGCGGCGTGCGGTGGGCGAGGGCGGAGCGGAGCGCGGCCCGGCCCCGGTGGATGCGCGAGCGCACGGTGCCGAGCTTGATGCCGAGCAGGTCGGCGATCTCCTCGTAGGACATGCCCTCGATGTCGCACAGCACGACGGCGACCCGGAAGTCCGGGTGCAGGGCGTCGAGCGCCTCCTGCACGTCGTCGTCGTAGGTCCGGTCGTCGAGCAGCTGCGCCGGTCCCGTCTCGCGCGTCGCGAGGCGGTCGGCGGCGTCCTCGGGCAGGCCCTCGAACCGGATGCGCGCCTTGCGGCGGACCTGGTCGAGGAAGAGGTTCGTCGTGATGCGGTGCAGCCAGCCCTCGAACGTGCCGGGGGTGTACTGCGACAACGACCGGAACACCCGGACGAAGACCTCCTGGGTGAGGTCCTCCGCGTCGTGCTGGTTGCCCGTGAGGCGGTAGGCCAGTCGGTAGACCCGGGCGCCGTGGTCGCGCACGACGTCGTCCCACGAGGGGGCCGCCCACGGCGTCGGCGGCGTCTGCTCGGGCATCGGGGCCACGACCTCCAGAGGAGCCACGGACCGGTCCAGCAGGGCCTGGCTGGTGCCGGGCCCACCGGTCGTGAGGTCCATGGTGCCTTCCCTGATGCGGTCGCGGTCAAACCGGGGCGCGCGTCGCGGGTCCGCGCCGCCGTCCGCAGGGACCGACGAACCGGGTCCCCCCGTGGTTCCCGGGGCCCACCACCGAGATGTCTCCTGGGAGCGGGGTATACGCCGTCGTGAGGTGTCATCTCGGGGTGATCGGCGGCCGGGGGCGCTAGCCTCGCGCCGTGGACAACGACACGCGCGCCCTGGCCGCCTTCCGCGCATCCTGGGACTACGCCGAGGCCTACATAGCCGAGGACGCTGTGCTGGCCCAGGCACGTGCTCGTGCCGAGGAGGTCGGCTGCACCCCCGTGCACCCCGGCACGGGTGCCGCCCTGCGCGCAGTGGCGGCGGCGATCGGCGCCCGCGTCGTGGTCGAGGTCGGCACCGGCACCGGGGTGTCGGGACTGTGGCTGCTCCGCGGGATGGCGCCCGACGGCGTGCTCACCTCGGTCGACGTGGAGGCCGAGCACCAGCGGCACGCCCGGGAGGCGTTCACCGCCGAGGGCGTCCCCGCGTCGCGGGCCCGGCTCATCACCGGGCAGGCCCTCGACGTGCTCCCCCGCCTCTCCGACGGCGGCTACGACCTCGTCCTCGTCGACGGCGACAAGCAGGAGTACGCCGCCTACGTCGAAGAGGCGGCGCGGCTGCTGCGGCCCGGCGGCGTGCTGACCGTGGACAACGCCCTGTGGCACGACAAGGTCGCCGACCCGGCCAAGCGCGACGCGGACACCATCGCGATCCGCAGCATGCTCACGGCTCTGCGCGAGGACGAGCGCTGGCTCCCAGCGCTGCTCCCGAGCGGGGACGGCCTGCTCGTCGCCGTGCGTCGCTGAGCACCCGCGACAAGGCTGCGACGGGGGCACGTGTGCGTGCCGGCCGAGCCATCGGCGATAATGGCTCCGCTAGTACACCGCGCGTGCCGCTCGTCGGCCGCGCGTCTGATGCGAGAAGGGGTGCGACATGGCCGCCATGAAGCCGCGGACGGGCGACGGCCCGCTCGAGGTCACCAAGGAGGGACGTGGCATCGTCATGCGCGTCCCGCTCGAGGGCGGCGGTCGTCTCGTCGTCGAGCTGACCCCGGACGAGGCCCGCGACCTGGGAGCCCAGCTCACCACGGTCGCCGGCTGAGTCCACCGAGCCTCGAAGGCCCCGCACCCGGTTCCCGGGTGCGGGGCCTTCGCCGTCGCGGCGCCGGGTGGTCAGCCCGCGCGGTGGCAGCCCGCCAGGTGGTCGTCGACGAGGCCCATCGCCTGCATTGCGGCGTACATGGTCGTCGGGCCGACGAACACGAAGCCGTGCGCCTTGAGCGCCTTCGCGAGCGCGACCGACTCGGGGGTGCTGGCGGGGAGCTCGCCCAGGGCGTCCGGGCGGGGACCCGGACGCGGGCCGGGTGCGTGCGACCACACGAGCCGGTCCAGGGCGCCCTCCCCCTCGGCGTCGAGCAGGGCCAGCGCGGCACGGGCGTTGGCGAGGGTGGCGTCGACCTTCGCGCGGTTGCGCACGATGCCCGCGTCGGCGAGCAGCCGGTCGCGGTCGGCCGCGCCGAAGCGCGCGACCGCCTCGATGTCGAACCCGGCGAACGCAGACCGGAAGCCCGGTCGCTTGCGCAGGATGGTGAGCCAGGACAGGCCGGACTGGAACGCCTCCAGCGTGATCCGCTCGAAGACGGCGCAGTCGCCGTGGACCGGGCGGCCCCATTCCCGGTCGTGGTAGTCGCGATAGTCCTCCGGGGCCGCGCCCCACCCGCAGCGCGCGAGCCCGTCCTCCCCGAGGACGACGCCGGGGGTCACGCGTCGGCGCTGGGGTCGACCCTGGGCACGTCGCCCTCCCGATCGCCCCCGCCAGGAGCCGGGGAGCCGCCCACCCGAGCCTCGAGCTCGGCGATGCGCTCGTCGCGGACGGCGACCTCGGCGACGAGCCGGTCGAGCACCTCGTCGACCTCGTCCATCCGGTAGCCGCGCATGCCGACGGTGAAGCGCACGGCGTCGACGTCGGACGGCTCGACCAGACGCCCTTCGGGCATCGCCGTGGGCGGGCGGTCGGGATCGACGTCGGGGAGCTCCCCGAGGCGGCCCACAGCCAGGAGCGCGACGACCGCGACGACGACGATGCCGGCGAGCACGAAGACGAGGGTCGTCACTGCTGTCCTCCCGGAGGGTGTGGCGAGCGGGTCACGGACGAGCATGCCACGCTGGACGGGCTCCACCGCGCCGTCCCGCCGCCGAGAGGATCCGTCGTGCCCCTGCGCCTGGGCCGCCTCACCGCCGACGACGCCACCGTCGTCATGGCGATCATCAACCGCACCCCGGACTCGTTCTACGACCGGGGGGCGACCTACTCCGACGACGCGGCGCTCGACGCGGTGGCGCGCGCGGTGGACGAGGGCGCCGGAATCGTGGACATCGGCGGGGTGAAGGCCGGGCCCGGTGCCGAGGTCGATGCGGAGGAGGAGATCCGGCGGACGGCGTCGTTCGTGGCGGCCGTGCGCACCCGCCACGACGTGTGCATCTCGGTTGACACGTGGCGCGCCGAGGTCGGCCGCATCGTCTGCGCCGAGGGCGCCGACCTGCTCAACGACGCCTGGGGCGGGCACGACCCTGCCCTTGCCGAGGTGGCGGCCGAATTCGGTGTGGGACTGGTGTGCACGCACACCGGCGGAGCGACGCCGCGGACCCGGCCGCACCGGGTGGAGTACGCCGACGTCATGTCCGACGTGGTGGCCCGGACGGTCGCCGAGGCGGATCGGGCCGTGGCCCTGGGGGTGCCCCGGGACTCCGTCCTCGTCGACCCGGGACACGACTTCGGCAAGAACACCCGGCACTCGCTCGAGGCCACCCGTCGCCTGCCGGAGCTCGTGGCGACCGGGTGGCCGGTGCTGGTCTCCTTGTCGCGCAAGGACTTCGTGGGCGAGAGCCTCGACGTCGCGGCGCCCGCCGACCGGCTCGTGGGCACGTTGGCCGCGACCTCGGTCGCGGCGTGGCTGGGCGCCCGGGTGTTCCGCGCCCACGACGTCGCCGCGACGCGCGCCACCCTCGACATGGTGGCCTCGATCCAGGGCTCGCGACCCCCGGCGATCGCCCGACGCGGGCTGGCCTGATCGGCGTACTCGACGACCAGCCCGGTCGAACCGAACGGGCCACCGGCGCGGGGCGGGCGGGCAGACTGTCCGCCATGAGCCCCATCCCCACCCTGGGCGGCCGCGGCGGCGGCTGGGTCGCCCTCCAGTTCGTGCTCCTCGGGCTGCTGGCCGTGGTGGGGCTGCTCGACCTGTCCGGCTGGCCGATCGAGGTGCGCGGCGGCCTTCGGGTCCTCGGCGTGCTCCTCATGGCCGCGGGGACGGTGCTGGCCGTGTTCGCCGTGACGGGTCTGGGGTCCTCGCTGACCGCGACCCCCGCGCCGCTGGCGAGCGCCACCCTGCGCACCGGCGGGGTCTACGCCCACGTGCGGCACCCGATCTACGCCGCCCTCCTGCTCATCGCCCTGGGCTGGTCGCTCGTGAGCTCCCCGTGGTGCCTGGCGCTGACCGCCGTCCTGGCGCTGGTCCTCGACCTCAAGCGCCGCGTCGAGGAGGACTTCCTCCTGGCGACCTACCCGGGCTACGCGGCCTACCGCGCCGCGGTCCCCGCGGCCTTCGTCCCGTCCCTCTGGTGAGGGAGCGGGCCGAGCACGCGGGCAGCCGCGAGGATCACGGCTCGGCTTCGAGCCACTCCCCCGGGGTGGGTTCGGCGTGGCCGTGCGTGCCCGCCTCGGCCCAGCCCTTCTCGATGGCGGCGAGGGCGTCGTCGACGTCGGTGGTCCAGACCAGGTGCGCCGCGCTCACGTCGCGCACGAATCCGCTCTGCACCAGGCCACTGACGAGCACGGCAAGATGCTGGAGGTCCCCCCACGGGTCGAGCACGACGATCGGCTTGTCGTGCATGCCGAGGGACCGGGCCACCCAGATCTCGAGCAGCTCCTCCAGTGTCCCGATGCCGCCGGGCAGGGTGAGGAAGGCGTCGGCGCGGCGGTCCATCTCGCCCTTGCGCTCGCGCATGTCCTCGGTGACCACGAGCTCGTCGGCGCCGTGGTCGGCGACCTCGAGCTCCACGAGCGCCCGTGGGATGACTCCGACCGTGTGGGCGCCGCCCGCCCGGGCGGCACGGGCGACCGCTCCCATGCACGACACCGAACCGCCGCCGGACACGAGCGTCCAGCCCCGCCGCGCGAGGGCGAACCCCACCTCCCCCGCGAGAACGGAGTAGCGCTCGTCGATGTCCTCGCTGGACGCGCAGAAGACGGTGACCGCGGGCATCAGGCCTCCACGGGCGGCTGGGTGGCGAACGGGGCGGCGGTGCCGGCGGCTCCGGCGCTCAGGGCGTCTGAGATCACGGTCACCACCTCGTCGAGGTCGTCGGTGACCTGGAAGAGGCCGAGCTCGCGCTCGCCGATGCAGCCGCTCGAGGCGACCGTGTCGCGCATCCAGGTGAGCAGCCCGCCCCAGTACTCCGTCCCCACCAGCACGACCGGGAAGCTGGTCACCTTCCCGGTCTGGACGAGCGTCAGCGCCTCGAAGAGCTCGTCGAAGGTGCCGAAGCCGCCGGGGAACACGACGAAGGCCTGGGCGTACTTGACGAACATCATCTTGCGCGCGAAGAAGTAGCGGAAGTCGACGCCCACGTTGACGTAGGGGTTCATGCCCTGCTCGAAGGGCAGCTCGATCCCCAGCCCCACCGACACGCCGCCGGCCTGGGCGGCGCCGCGGTTCGCCGCCTCCATGACGCCGGGTCCGCCCCCGGTGATGACGGCGTAGCCGGCCGCGACGAGCTTGGCGGCCAGCTCCTCGGCGGCCCGGGACTCCGGGGCGTCGGCCGCGGTGCGTGCCGAGCCGAAGATGCTCACGGCCGGCCCCAGGTCAGCCAGGGCGCCGAAGCCCTCGACGAACTCGGCCTGGATCCGCAGGACGCGCCAGGGATCGGTGTGCACCCAGTCGCCGGGACCGTGGCCGTCGAGCAGTCGCTGGTCGGTGGTCGAGGTGGTCACCTGCGACCCCCGCAGGGTCACCGGGCCCTTGGTGCGGACCGGGTGCAGGTCGGTGTCGCGCCGTGGAGTGCTCACCCACAGACGCTAACCCGCCTCGCGTGCTGCGCACCGCCCCCCACGCCCGGACCACCCGCCCGCCAGCGTCCGCCAGCGCAGCCGAGCACGGACGCACGACTTGCCCGGCATGTAGTTGTGTGTTCAACTACTTAGGTCGTTGAATACTCAACCATCCGGGAGAACGCCGTGAGCGTGAAGGTCGCCGTCATCTACTACTCCGCCACCGGGGCGGTCCACACCATGGCCGAGCGGGCCGCCGCAGCCGCCGAGAAGACCGGCGCCGAGGTCCGCCTGGTCCGCGTCGCCGAGCTTGCGCCGGCCGAGGCGATCGCCTCGAACCCCGCCTGGGCCGCGCACGCCGCCGACACCGCCCACATCCCCGTCGCCACGGCCGAGGACATCGACTGGGCCGACGTCGTGCTCTTCGGCACCCCGACCCGCTACGGCAACGTGGCCGCTCAGCTCAAGCAGTACCTCGACGCCCTCGGTCCCCTCTGGGCCCAAGGTCGCCTGGCCGACAAGGTGTACGCGGGCTTCGTCTCGACCGGGACCAAGCGCGGCGGGCAGGAGTCCACGCTGCTCGCGCTCTACAACTCCGTCTACCACTTCGGCGGGATCATCGTGCCCCCCGGCTACACCGACCCCTCGGTGAAGTTCAACGACGGCAACCCCTACGGCGCCTCGCACTTCGCGGCGAACGGCGCCAACCCCGTGGGTGACGAGGAGTTCGACGCCCTCGACCACCTCGCCGAGCGCGCCGTCGCCATCGCGGAGCGGTTCCAGCGCGGCGTCGCCGCCTGACCGAGCCCGTCGCCCGGGTCGGGCCCGAACCCTGCGTTCCCGGCTCGGGCGCGACGGCGGCGGCGTAGCGTGGAGACGTCCACAACGAGTCCGCGCGGCGGGCACGGTGGGCGGGTCCACGCCCACCACGTCGGCAGCCGACGCGGGTGGGAGGTGCGCGATGAAGGCATCCATCGGCGACCGGATCATCGTCGTCTCGGCCCAGCTGGGCGGGCCGCTGCGCGAGGGGCGCGTCGTGGAGCTGCGTCACCCTGACGGCACCCCGCCCTACGTCGTGGAGTGGTTCGACACCGGCGCTCGCACCCTCTACTTCCCCGGGTCCGACGGGCACGTCATCCGTGAGGACGCCGACGCGGCGGCGGTCCTCCCGACCCCGTCCCTCGCCCACGCGAAGACATGGAAGGTCGAGGTGGCGCTCTTCGAGCAGGGCGCCACGACGACGGCGCGCGCGGTGCTGCGGGCGGAGTCCGACTCGCTGCTCGAGGGACGGGGGAAGGCGAAGCGGGCGCCGGGGGACCTCGACGTCCCCGAGATCGGTGACGAGGTCGCGGTGGCCCGCGCCCTGCACCGGCTGGCGGACTCGCTGCTGGCCGCCGCCTCTGCGGACATCAGCGCGGTGGAGCAGCGACGGGTGACGCTCACGAGCTGAGGGCGCCCCGCGCCGGGCCGGACCGGTCCGCGGATCAGTCCGGGTCCGGCGGGGTCGCTGGCCTGCGCCGGGCGGCGTAGTAGCCGACGAGGATGCACGCCACGAGCAGGAGCCCGAAGGCGACCATCCCGCCGACGGTCGCGCCCGTCACGCCGGTCGTGGCCGGGTCCGCGAGCAGGAGCGACACCCAGATCACCACCACGAACGCGGCCACGCCGCAGGCGACGGAGACCACCACCAGGCTGGCGAAGGCGCCCTGGCTCAGGTCGCGCTGGGGCGTCGGGTCGGGCACGGGTCGCCTCAGGACGTCAGCCAGGACCGCAGCCCTGCGTGGACGGCCTCGATGTCGCGCACGGGCGCGTACTCGCCCTGCGAGTGGGCCAGCGCCGGATCACCTGGCCCGTAGTTGACCGCCGGCACGCCCAGCGCGCTGAAGCGCGCGACGTCGGTCCAGCCCAGCTTGGGCGCGGGGGCGCCCCCGATCGCGCGCACGAAGTCGACCGCGGCCGGATGGGTCAGCCCCGGGAGCGCCCCGTCGACCGCGTCGACGACGGTCACGTCGTAGCCGTCGAAGACCTCGCGCACGTGCGCCTCGGCCTCGACGGCCGACCGCGAGGGCGCGAAGCGATAGTTGACCGCCACGACGCAATCGTCGGGGATGACGTTGCCCGCGACACCGCCCCGGATGCCCACCGCCGAGAGGCCCTCGCGGTAGACGAGGCCGTCGACCTCGACCGAGCGCGGGGCATAGGCGACGAGCCGCTCCAGGACGTCGCGGGCGGCGTGGACGGCGTTGACGCCCTTCCACCAGCGCGCGCTGTGCGCGCGCACACCGGTGGTGCGCACCTCGACGCGCATCGTCCCCTGGCACCCCGCCTCGATCCCGCCGTTGGACGGTTCCATGAGCACGGCGAAGTCCGCCCGCAGCAGTTCGGGGCGGGTCTCGGCCAGGCGGCGGAGCCCGTTGTACTGCGAGTCGATCTCCTCGGCCTCGTAGTACACCCAGGTGACGTCGCGGGTGGGCGCGGTGAGCGCCGCGGCCAGGTGCAGCGACACGGCCACCCCGGCCTTCATGTCGCAGGCACCGAGCCCGTAGACCCGCTCCTCGCCGTCCTCCGTCGTGCGGCGCGAGGGCAGGTTCGCGTTGGCCGGGACGGTGTCGAGGTGTCCGCCGATCACGACGCGCTGGGCCCGGCCCAGCGCCGTCCGGGCGACGACGGTGTTGCCGTCGCGCACCACCTCGAGGTGGTCGCGGCCGGCGAGGGCGGACTCCACCGCGTCGGCGAGCGGGCCCTCCTGCAGCGACTCCGACGGGACGTCGACGAGCGCGCAGGTGAGGGCGACGGGGTCGGCGCTCAGGTCCAGCTGGAGGCTCACCCGCCCACCGTAGCCACCGGCCGGCGCTGGGTAGGGTCAGGGCATGACGCTGTCCACCGCGCCCGCCGCCGCGACCGGGCTGGCGACGTACGCCGGCGACACCCTGCTCGAGGCCTGGTTCCCCTCCCCCGCGTTGTCCGCCACCCCCGTCCCCGTGGACGGTCTCGGCGAGGTGGACCGCCACGACGACGTGCGGGGCACCCGGACCGTCACGATCACCGCGACGATCGCCGACCTGTCCGAGGCGCCGGTCGACGCCGCGGAGGCGTGGCTGCGCCTGCACCTGCTCTCCCACAGGCTGGTCGCCCCCCGCACGCTCAACCTCGACGGCGTCTTCGGCCTGCTCGCCAACGTGGCCTGGACCTCGGTCGGACCTGTTCCGCTGGACCGGCTCGCCGCCGTCCAGCTCGCGGCCCGGGCCGCCGGGGGGACCCTCACCGTGCACGGGGTGGACAAGTTCCCCCGCATGGTCGACTACGTCGTCCCCGCCGGCGTGCGGATCGCCGATGCCGACCGGGTGCGCCTCGGCGCCCACCTCGGCGCCGGCACGACCGTGATGCACGAGGGGTTCGTCAACTTCAACGCCGGCACGCTCGGCGCCTCCATGGTCGAGGGGCGCATCTCGGCCGGGGTCGTCGTCGGCGACGGATCCGACATCGGGGGCGGCGCGTCGATCATGGGCACGCTCTCGGGCGGCGGGACGCAGGTCATCACGATCGGCCGACGCTGCCTGGTCGGCGCGAACGCGGGCGTGGGGATCTCGCTGGGCGAGGACTGCGTGGTCGAGGCCGGCTGCTACCTCACGGCCGGGTCGAAGGTCACCCTCCCCGACGGCGAGACCGTCAAGGCCGCGGCGCTGTCCGGCGCCGACGGCATGCAGTACTGGCGCAACTCCGTCACGGGGACCCTCGAGGCCAGGACCAGGTCAGGGTCCTGGGGCGGGCTCAACGCCGTCCTGCACCACCACGACTGAGCGTGGCGGGCCGCGCCCGCCGGGCGGGCGTCAGGCGCGCAGCTCGAGCGGGACGTAGGGGCGTTCCGGCGACCCGAGGTACACCTGGCGCGGACGGCCGATCTTGGTCTCCGGGTCCTCGATCATCTCCCGCCACTGGGCGATCCACCCGGGCAGACGGCCGAGCGCGAACATGACCGTGAACATCCGCGTGGGCAGTCCCATCGCCTTGTAGATCAGCCCCGTGTAGAAGTCCACGTTGGGGTAGAGCTTGCGCGAGATGAAGAAGTCGTCCGACAGCGCGACCTCCTCGAGGCGCAGCGCGATGTCGAGCAGGGGGTCGGAGATCCCGAGCGACTCGAACACCTCGTAGGCGGCCTTCTTGATGATCGACGCCCGGGGGTCGTAGTTCTTGTAGACCCGGTGGCCGAAGCCCATGAGGCGCACGCCGTCCTCGCGGTTCTTCACCTGGCGGATGAACGTGTTCACCCCGCCGCCGCTGCGGTGGATCTTCGTGAGCATCTCGAGCACGGCCTGGTTCGCGCCGCCGTGGAGCGGGCCGAACAGGGCGTTGATGCCCGCGGAGACCGAGGCGAAGAGGTTGGCGTGCGAGGAGCCGACCAGGCGCACCGTGGACGTCGAGCAGTTCTGCTCGTGGTCGGCGTGCAGGATCAGAAGGAGGTCGAGCGCGCGGGCGATGACCGGGTCGACGACGTAGTCCTCCGCCGGGACCCCGAAGGTCATCCGCAGGAAGTTCTCGTTCAGCGACATGGAGTTGTCGGGGTAGAGGAACGGCTGACCGACCGACTTCTTGTACGCGTACGCCGCGATGGTCGGGACCTTGGCGAGCAGCCGCACGGTGGACATCTCGACCTGCTCGGCGTCGAACGGGTCGAGCGAGTCCTGGTAGAAGGTCGACAGCGCGCTGACCGCGCTGGACAGGACGGGCATGGGGTGCGCGTCGCGGGGGAAGCCGTCGAAGAAGCGGCGCAGGTCCTCGTGGAGCATCGTGTGGCGCTTGATACGCGCCTCGAACGCGTCGAGCTCGGCGGCGGAGGGCAGCGTGCCGTAGATGAGCAGGTAGGACGTCTCCAGGAACGTCGAGCTCTCCGCCAGCTGCTCGATGGGATAACCCCGGTAGCGGAGGATGCCCGCGTCGCCGTCGATGAAGGTGATGGCGGACGTGCACGACGCCGTGTTGGTGAACCCGCTGTCGAGGGTCACCGCCCCGGTCGCCTTCATCAGCGAGGAGATGTCCAGGCCGTCGTTGCCGTCGGTGGCCGCGACCCGGGTCAGGGGCAACTCACCGCCAGGGAAGCTCAGCGTGGTGTCCGACATGACCGGCCCTCCGTGTCTGGCGCATCATCGAGCCCGGTCCGCGGATCGCGCGAACCGGCCCCGGGTTGTCTGGAACGCTACCCAGCGCTGCTCACCCCCCGCCCGCGGGGTGACGAAACCGCGACAGTGAGGAATGCCTCAGCGCCCGCCGAGGCGGAGCACGGCAGCGGCCACGCGCTCGTCGGAGGCGGTCAGGGCCACGCGGACGTGGCGGGCGCCTGCCGCGCCGTAGAACTCGCCCGGGGCGACGAGCACCCCCCGCTCGGCGAACCACCGGACCGTGTCCCAGCAGGAGTCCCCGCGCGAGGCCCACAGGTAGAGCCCGGCCTCGGAGTGCTCCACCGTGAACCCGGCGTCGAGCAGGGCGGTCAGCAGCGCCCCCCTGCGGCGCGCGTAGCGCTCGCGCTGCTCCTGCACGTGCACCTCGTCGGTCAGCGCCGCGACGGCCGCCGCCTGGACCGGCGCGGGCACCATGAGGCCGAGGTGCTTGCGCGCCTCGAGCAGCCCGGCCACGAGAGCGGCATCACCGAGCACGAGACCGGCCCGGTAGCCGGCGAGGTTGGACCGCTTGGACAGCGAGTGGACGGCGAGGATCCCCGTGTGGTCCTCGCCGCAGACCCGGGGGTCGAGCACCGAGACCGGCTCGGCGTCCCAGCCGAGCTCGAGGTAGCACTCGTCGCTCACCACCACCGCGCCCCGCTCGCGCGCCCACGCGACGACCTTGGCCATGTGCTCGACGCCGAGCACCCGACCCGTGGGGTTGGACGGCGAGTTGACCCACACGAGCGACACGGGCGCCGGCCCCAGGGCGGTCGTCGCGTCGGCGGCCACGACGCTCGCCCCCGCCACCTGCGCGCCGACCGCGTAGGTGGGGTAGGCGAGCTCGGGGATGACGACGGTGTCCCCGGGGCCGAGCCCGAGCAGGGTCGGCAGGAGCGCCACGAGCTCCTTGGAGCCGACGGTGGGGATGATCGCCGCGGGGTCGACCGTGGCGTGCAGCGTCCGCCGGGCCCAGGCCGACGCCGCCTCGCGCAGCGCGAGCGAGCCCGCGGTGAGGGGGTAGCCCGGGGAGTCGGCGGCCGCGGCGAGCGCGGCGCGGACGGGGGTGGGGACGGGGTCGATCGGGGTGCCGACGGACAGGTCGACGACACCGTCGGGATGCGCCCGCGCCAGCTCGGCGTAGGGCGCCAGGAGGTCCCAGGGGAAGGGCGGCAGCCGGTCTGTCAGCACGAGCCCACGCACCCCTTTCCCGGTCGCTCGGACCAGCGGGTCAGTGGCCCTCGTGCTCCTGGGGCGGGAGGCCGCCCACGATCACAGCGTCACGGGCGATGAGCCCGTGCTTGGCCGCGCCGCCCGGGCTGCCCAGCTCGTCGAAGAACTCGGCGTTGGCCGAGGTGTAGTCCTTCCACTGCTCGGGCACGTCGTCCTCGTAGAAGATCGCCTCCACGGGGCAGACGGGCTCGCACGCACCACAGTCGACGCACTCGTCGGGGTGGATGTAGAGCATCCGCTCGCCCTCGTAGA
>JAHECT010000065.1 GCA_024641605.1 Micrococcales bacterium | reverse complement strand
GTAGGATCGGGCGTACCGCCTGACCCCTCCCCACTGGAGCGCTCCGTGGCCCGCGTCGTCGTCGACGTCATGCTCAAGCCCGAGATCCTCGACCCGCAGGGCAAGGCGGTGGAGGGGGCCCTCGGCCGTCTCGGCCTCGCCGGTGTCGCCGGTGTCCGCCAGGGCAAGACCTTCACCCTCGAGCTCGACGGGGAGCTCGACGAGTCCCGCCTGGCCACCCTCCACGAGCTGGCTGGCTCGCTGCTGTCCAACCCGGTCATCGAGGACTACGCGATCCGCGAGGTCACCGCGTGAGCGGGATGCGCGTCGGGGTCATCACCTTCCCCGGGTCGCTCGACGACCGGGACGCCGCGCGCGCGGTGCGGGTCGCCGGAGGCGACCCGGTCGCCCTCTGGCACGCCGAGGCCGACCTGCACGCGGTCGACGCGGTCGTCATCCCTGGCGGCTTCTCCTACGGCGACTACCTCCGCTGCGGGGCGATCGCCCGCTTCGCCCCGGTCATGGAGCCCCTGGTCGCCGCCGCCGAGGGCGGGCTGCCTGTGCTGGGCATCTGCAACGGCTTCCAGATCCTGTGCGAGACCCACCTCCTCCCGGGAGCCCTGGTCCGCAACGACCACCTCCACTTCATCTGCCGCGACCAGCGGCTGCGCATCGAGAGCACCGACACGGCCTGGACCTCGTCCTACGACCGGGGTCAGGAGATCGTCGTCCCGCTCAAGAACGGCGAGGGCGGCTACGTCGCAGACGAGGCCACGCTCGACCGGCTCGAGGGCGAGGGCCGCGTGGTCGCCCGCTACCTCGAGGTCAACCCCAACGGCAGCCGTCGCGACATCGCCGGCATCGCCAACGCCCGGGGCAACGTCGTGGGGCTCATGCCCCACCCCGAGCATGCCGTCGAGGAGCTCACCGGCCCGACCACGGACGGCCTGGGCTTCTTCACCTCGATCCTGAAGGGCCTCGTCGAGGCATGACCCGCCACACCGACACCGTCACCGACGCCTCGACCACGCCCGAGGTCGAGCAGCCGTACGCCGAGCTCGGCCTCAAGCCCGACGAGTACCAGCGCATCCGCGACATCCTCGAGCGCCGCCCCACCAGCGCCGAGCTGGCGATGTACAGCGTGATGTGGAGCGAGCACTGCTCCTACAAGTCGTCCAAGGTGCACCTGCGTCAGTTCGGCGACAAGACGCCCGACACCGACGCCCTCCTCGTGGGCATCGGCGAGAACGCCGGTGTCGTCGACATCGGCGACGGCTGGGCTGTCACGTTCAAGGTCGAGTCGCACAACCACCCGTCCTACGTCGAGCCCTACCAGGGCGCGGCCACGGGGATCGGCGGCATCGTGCGCGACATCCTCTCGATGGGCGCCCGCCCGGTGGCGGTCATGGACCCGCTGCGCTTCGGCGCGGCGGACCACCCCGACACCCACCGCGTCCTGCCCGGTGTCGTGGCCGGCATCGGCGGCTACGGCAACTGCCTCGGCCTGCCCAACGTCGGTGGCGAGATCGTCTTCGACCCGTCCTACCAGGGGAACCCGCTCGTCAACGCGCTCTGCGTCGGCACGATGCGCCACGAGGACATCCACCTCGCGAGCGCCAAGGGCGTGGGCAACCTCGTCGTCCTCTATGGCGCCAAGACGGGCGGCGACGGCATCGGCGGGGTGTCCGTGCTGGCGTCGGAGACCTTCGAGGACGGCGGCCCGGCGAAGCGCCCCGCGGTCCAGGTGGGCGACCCCTTCATGGAGAAGCTGCTCATCGAGTGCACCCTCGAGGTCCTCCATGCCGGCCTCGTGGAGGGCATCCAGGACCTCGGTGGGGCGGGCATCTCGTGCGCGACCTCCGAGCTCGCGAGCAACGGGGAGGGCGGCATGCACGTCGTCCTGGACCGGGTCCCCCTGCGCGACCGCACGCTCACTCCTGAGGAGATCCTCATGAGCGAGTCGCAGGAGCGCATGTGCGCCGTCGTCCGGCCGGACCGGATCGACGCGTTCCTCGCGATCTGCGCCAGGTGGGACGTCGACGCCGCCGTCATCGGCGAGGTGACCGACACCGGGCGCCTGGTCATCGAGTGGCACGGGGAGACCATCGTCGACGTGCCGCCGCGGACCGTCGCGCACGACGGCCCCGTCTACGAGCGGCCCTACGCCCGACCCGCGTGGCAGGACGAGCTCCAGGCCGACGCGCCGGAGCACCTGGCGCGCCCGACGTCCGCCGGCGCGGTGCGCGACACCGTCCTGCGGCTGGTCGCCTCGCCGAACCTGGCGTCGAAGACCTGGGTGACCTCGCAGTACGACCGCTACGTGCTGGGCAACACGGTGCTCGCGCAGCCGGAGGACGCCGGGGTGATCCGGGTGGACGAGGAGTCCGGGCGCGGGGTCGCGATCAGCACCGACTGCAACGGCAGGTTCGCCAAGCTCGACCCGTACGCCGGGGCGCAGCTCGCGCTGGCCGAGGCCTACCGCAACGTGGCGGCCACCGGGGCGCGCCCGCTCGCGGTCACCAACTGCCTCAACTTCGGCTCGCCCGAGGACCCCGACGTCATGTGGCAGTTCGCCGAGGCGGTGCGCGGGCTCGCCGACGCCTGCCTCGAGCTCGGCACGCCGGTCACCGGCGGCAACGTGAGCTTCTACAACCAGACCGGCGACGTGGCCATCCACCCGACGCCGGTGGTGGGGGTCCTGGGGGTCGTCGACGACGTCGCCCGGCGCACGCCCATGGGGTTCCGTCACGACGGCGACCTGGTCGTGGCGCTGGGGGAGACCCGCGACGAGCTCGCCGGGTCCGAGTGGGCCCACGTCGTCCACGACCACCTCGGCGGGCTCCCGCCGTCGGTGGACCTCGGGGCCGAGCGCGCGCTCGCCGAGGTGCTGACCGCCGCCTCGCGCGACGGGATCGTCACCGCGGCGCACGACCTGTCCGACGGCGGGCTGGCGCAGGGTCTCGTCGAGATGGCGCTGCGCAACGGGGTCGGGGCCGAGGTGGGCGTCCCTCCGGGCGCGGACCCCTTCGTCACGCTCTTCTCCGAGTCGACGGCCCGCGCGGTCGTGACCGTCTCGCAGGAGCGGCTGGGGGCCGTGCTGGCCCTGGCCGCCCACCACGGGGTCCCGGCCACGGTGGTCGGCGCCGTGGGCGAGGCGGGGTCCGACCTCGTCCTCACCGGGGTGTACGACGGCGACGTCGTGCTGCCGCTGGCGCAGCTGCGCGAGGCCGCCGAAGCCACCCTTCCGGCGCTCTTCGGCTGATCGGCGCGGATCGGCCGCACGTCGCGCGCGATCGTCCCGGCGCGACCAGAATGATCGGGTGCCCACGACCACGCCCGGACCGGCCCGGTCCCGCCGCCGCACCGCGCGTCGGCCCGAGCCCGTCGACCGGGGCGGCGCGTGGTGCGTCGTCGGCGCCGGCGTGCACGGGCTCAGCGCGCTGAAGGCGCTGCACCAGCACGGGATCGAGGCGGACGCCTTCGAGCG
Source organism: Micrococcales bacterium (assembly GCA_024641605.1). Lineage (GTDB taxonomy): Bacteria > Actinomycetota > Actinomycetes > S36-B12 > CAIYMF01 > Longivirga. The sequence continues at coordinate 8,981 of JAHECT010000065.1, read as the reverse complement.
CGAGGACGAGGTCGGCGGCAACTGGAACTACGGGGCCGAGAACAGCCGCGTCTACGCATCCACGCACCTGATCTCGAGCAAGCCGTTCACCCAGCTGCCCGACTTCCCGATGCCGGACGCCTACCCGGACTACCCCAACCACCGGCAGGTCCTGGAGTACTTCCGGCGCTACGCCGACCACTTCGGGCTGCGTCCCGCCATCCGCTTCCACCACGAGGTGGTGCGGGCCGTGCCCGTCGAGGGCACCACCTCGTGGGACCTCACCGTGTCCGACCGCCTCACCGGAGCGGAGGCGACCTACCGCTATGCGGGACTGGTCGTGGCCAACGGCCACAACTGGTTCCCCAAGATGCCCGCCTACCCGGGCCAGGACTCCTTCGCCGGCGAGATCATCCACTCGGCCGGCTACAAGAGCGCCGACATCCTGCGAGGGCGCCGCGTGCTCGTCGTCGGTGCCGGCAACACCGGCTGCGACATCGCGGTGGAGAGCGCGCAGAACGCCGAGCACACCTGGCACTCGACCCGGCGGGGCTACTACTACAACCCCAAGTTCGCGATGGGGCGCCCCAGCGACCAGGTGGCCGACAGCCTGCTCGCCCTGCGCCTGCCGCTCGCGGTCCGCCGGGCGCTGTTCGGGCTCACCCTGAAGCTCACGGTCGGCGACGTGACGAAGTTCGGCCTGCAGAAGCCCGACCACAAGTTCTTCGAGACCCACCCCATCGTCAACCAGCAGCTCGTCTACTACGTCGGGCACGGTGACATCACGCCCGTGCGTGACATCACGGCGTTCGACGCCGAGGGAGCGGTGTTCGCCGACGGGTCGCGCGCCGATGTCGACCTCGTGGTCTTCGCGACCGGCTACCTCGCCCGGTTCCCCTTCCTCGACGACTCCCTGCTCAACCGGCGGGAGGACCACCCGCAGCTGTTCCTGCAGATGTTCTCCCCGGCCCACCCGACCCTGGTGGTGTCGGGCCTGATCCAGCCCGACAGCGGCCAGTGGACCCTCGCCCACTGGCAGGGGATCCTCGCCGCCCGGGTCGCGGAGGCGCGGCGCGACAGGCCCGCCGCGGCGGCGGCGTTCGCGTCGAGGGCCCAGTCCGAGGCGGACCGGCGGTTCACCGCCGGGGTGGACTACAAGGACTCCACCCGGCACTACTTCGAGGTCGCTCACCAGGAGTACCTCGCCGAGCTGCAGCGCGCGATCCACCAGCTCGAGGAGGCGCGGTGAGCAGGGGTGCTGACCCGACCCGCCGGGGGACGCGCGTCATGCGGCCGTGGGACTGGTCCTTCCCGTCGCCGCCGGTGGGACATCGCGAGGTCCTCTCGGCGCTCCCGGCCGAGGATGTCGGCCGTCCGCCGCTGCTCATGGTCCATGGGCTCGCGCACGGCGCCTGGTGCTTCGGCGAGAACTGGGTGCCCGCGGCCGCCGAGGCCGGATTCCCGGCGTACGCCCTGAGCCTGCGGGGCCACGGCGGCTCGGGCGGGGCCCGCCGCCTGCGGCGCACGCTCGTGCGCGACTACGTGCACGACGTGCTGCAGACCATCACCGAACTGCCGTCCCCGCCGGTTCTCGTGGGGCACTCGATGGGCGCCCTCGTCGCTCAGCTGGTCGCGGAGCGCTACCCGCTGCGGGGCCTGGTCCTGCTCACTCCCGCGCCGGCGCACTCGGCGATCGGCTCGCTGGCCACCATCGCCCGCGACCGCCCGTCCGACGCGCTCGGCGCGGTCGCCGGTCGGACGCTGTCGATGGGGCCGGACATCCTCTTCGAGAGGCTGGACGCGCAGACCGCGCGGGCGTACGCCGAGCGCACCCAGACCGAGTCACCGCTCGTGCAGTGGGAGCTCCTGCTGCGCCGCCGGATCGGTCCGGTGCGCTGCCCCGTGATGGTCGTCGGGACCCCCGGTGACCGTCTCGTCCGGCCGGCGGACGTGCGGCGGACGGCCGCCGCCTACGGCGTGGAGCCGGCGTGGTTCCCCGGCATGGGTCACGACGTCATGCTCGACCGGGGGTGGGAGCGCGTGCTCGACGCCGTGCTCGCCTTCGCGGGCGACCTCCCCCCGTGGGGATCCGCCCCGCCGCGCTGAGGCCCGGGCTAGCGTTCGTCGACGTGACGACCAGCGACTCCACCGTCCGGGCCTGCCTGGCGGCGTACGCGGCCGGCGAGCACCCGGAGCGGGCGGTCGAGAAGGCCGCCGTGAAGGCGACGCTCGGCCTGCTCGTGTCCCTCGCGCCGGGGCGCGCGGTCGAGGTGCGCGTGCCGCCCTACGCCGCCGTCCAGGCGGTCGGCGGGACCACGCACCGGAGAGGCACCCCGCCCGCGGTGGTCGAGTGCGACGCCCGGACGTGGCTGCAGCTCGCGGTGGGCGGTCTCGCCTGGAGCGAGGCGCAGCGTGACGGACGCCTGCGGGCCTCGGGCGAGCGCAGCGACCTGTCCGAGCATCTGCCCCTCCCCGGTGCGGAGGAGATCGGGTGAGGGCCGCGGCGGGCAGTGGCCGGGCTCAGACCTCCGGCGGGGTGTCGCGCGCGAACGCCTCCCAGGTGCTCAGGATCGTCCCGGTGTCCCAGTCGGTCGGCGGCTCGAGGTAGTCGGGGTGGCGCTCCTCGAGACGCCGTCGCATCGGTGCCGGGACGTCGTCGAGGCCACGTCGGCACGAGCGGGAGAACATGCGCCCGAACATGACCCCGTTCGAGCGCCCGGCGGGGGTGTCGAGGGCGAACCCGCCCATGCGCATCCACGGCCACCACGGGGAGATCCGGGAGAAGCCGGCGCGGAAGTGGGCGGTGGGGGTGGACAGGTCGGCCAGGTCGTCCCACGACGTGTAGATCGTGAAGTGCTCGCTCGGGTTGATCCGCTCGCCCGTCGACGCCGAGGGCCAGCGCAGAGGGTCGACCGGGTTGGGGTAGTCGTGGGCGTAGTCCCACTCGAGCAGCACCTCGTCGCCGTACACCTGCCAGGGGAGGACGAAGGGCACGCCGGCGCCCGCCTCGCGGGTGCCGTCGTCGTTCATCATGCTGCCCTCCTCGTGGTGGTCGCCCACGGTGAGGACGGGCATCTGGGTGCCGACGGTCCCGCCGATCCGGTCGTTGAGGAAGTGGTAGACCTCGACCTGCTCGCCCGTGAACGGGTTGTCCCACACATCGAGCACCTCGCCCGAGGCGAGGTCGGTGAAGAACCCGGTCTCCTTGCCGCGCAGCGTCAGGACGGGACCGTCGTCCGTGTCGTCGAGCCGGCAGCGGGTGACGCCCGTGCCCTGGAACCCGACGAGCGGGGTCAGCTTGCGGCCCTCGAACCAGCCGTACAGCGTGCCGTGGAAGGTGCTGTACACCGGCTCGTCGCCGAATGTGCTCCAGACCTTGCCGAAGGCGTACAGGTTGTGGACCGGGTCGGTCAGGTCGAGGTCGCGGCCGCCGAGGACGGGGGTGGGATCGGGTGCAGTCACCCGGCAGACGCTAGCGACCGCCCCGCCACGATCGACAGGTACTCCGTCGGATCCGCCGTGAGCCGCGCCTTGAGCTCCTGGGTCGCGCGGTCGAGCTCATGGAAGACGCGGGCGCGCGCGTGCGAGATCCAGCGTTCCGCCACGACCATGCGGTCGAGCGCCTGCACGAGGAGGTCCTCGTCGTGCGAGTCGCAGGACTTCTCCCAGAGCATGTCGCACGTCGCCAGCTCGAGCATGTCCGAGTAGGGGCGCACGACGACGTGGGCCGCCCGTGTCGTACCACGCGGCTCCGCGCCCAGGACGTCCGCGAGGGCGGGATCCTCCGCCCCGGCCGCCAGCCGCGCCCGCAGCACGTCGACGCGACCCTGGAGGATCCGTCGCCAGTAGGACAGCTCCTCCTCATGGTCGCGCAGGGCCGCACGCCGGGACAGGAGGGTGGGCAGGTCCTCGGGGTCGGGGCGGGTCTCGGTGTCGCCGAACTCGGCCACGTCGAGCGCCATCCGGGTCCACCGCCTCTCACTGCCGAAAATCGTGTCGATGTGGGCATCGGTGCGCCAGGCCCGGGATCGATGCGTCGATCGGGTGAGGCCGAACGGTTGAGTGGGCGGCATCGGGTCGCGGGCGCGCCCACACTGGTCGTCGTGGGGCAACGGAGGTGGTCCCGTGCTCGTGCTCACCCGCCGCCCCGGTCAGAGCGTCGTCCTCGGCCGCGACATCGTCGTCACCGTCCTCGCCTCGCGCGGGGCCGGCGTCCGCCTCGGCATCGAGGCCCCGCCGGGCGTGCCGGTGCGCCGCGCCGAGCTCCCGCTCCCCGGCGAGGCGACCGATAGCGCACCGATAGGTCACGATTTCGACGGATTCGGTGTCCCGCCATCGAGTTCACCACGGATACAGCGGTAGTCTCCCTCAGCGCCGCCGACGGTGGCGCGCCCGCCGGGGGGCGGTCCGGACGATCAGGGAGCGGTCCACGATGGAGCAGGGCGTCGCTGTGCGCCTGCGCGGTCTGCGCAAGAGTTTCGGTGTCGTGGTCGCCGTCGACGGGGTCGACCTCGACATCGCGGACGGCGAGTTCCTCACGCTGCTCGGCCCTTCCGGGTCCGGCAAGACCACCGTGCTGCGCATGATCGCCGGCTTCGAGCTCCCGACCGCAGGCACCGTGGAGCTCGCCGGGACGGACGTGACCCACGCGCCGCCGTTCGAGCGCGACGTGAACACGGTCTTCCAGGACTACGCGCTCTTCCCGCACATGACCGTGCAGCAGAACGTCGAGTACGGCCTCAAGGTGGCCAAGGTCCCGCGCGACGAGCGGGCGCGCCGGGCCGCCGACGCGCTGGCCCAGGTGCGCCTGGAGTCCTTCGGCGACCGCAAGCCCTCGGCCATGTCGGGCGGTCAGCGCCAGCGCGTGGCGCTGGCCCGCGCCCTCGTCAACCGTCCGCGCGTCCTCCTGCTGGACGAGCCGCTCGGCGCACTCGACCTCAAGCTCCGCGAGCAGATGCAGGTCGAGCTCAAGCAGATCCAGCGCGAGGTCGGCATCACGTTCGTCTTCGTGACGCACGACCAGGAGGAGGCGTTGACGATGAGCGATCGCATCGCCGTCTTCAACGCCGGACGCATCGAGCAGGTCGGCACGCCGGCGGAGGTCTACGAGCAGCCCGCCACGGAGTTCGTCGCCGGCTTCGTCGGCACGTCGAACCTGCTCCGCGGGGAGACCGCGCAGACCGTCCTCGGACACGCCGGGGTCTTCAGCGTGCGGCCGGAGAAGATCCACGTGGCCGACGTGGACGCGAGCCCAGGCGAGGGCGAGGACTCCGCGACCGGCACGGTGAGCGAGGTCGTCTACGTCGGGAGCGGGACCCGCTACGTGGTCGACCTGGACGCCGGGGGCACGCTGGTCGCGCTGCAGCAGAACCTCCGCACGTCGTCGATGGACGTCCTCGCGATGCGAGGCAGGAAGGTGCGGCTCGTGTGGCGCAAGGAGCACGAGTACCGGGTCGGCACCTGACCCAGACGTCCCGGCCCCGCCCTGCGGGACCGGGCAGCGAGCCTCCGCGCTCGCGCACAAGACGGACCGGCGGCACCGCCGGGACGACCAGGGAAGAGGGAGGAACGCAGGTGCACAAGTCGCGTCTGCTCAAGGCGGCAGCTCTCGGCTCCGCCGTCGTGCTGCTGGCCGCATGCGGTGGCAGCACGGACTCCGGCGACTCGGGCACGACCCCCGGTGGATCGGCGTACGCCGGCCCCGTGGGCGAGGGCGAGGGCACACTCAATGTGCTCGCCTGGCCCGGCTACGCCGAGGACGGGTCCACCGACCCGGCCATCGACTGGGTGACCCCGTTCGAGGAAGAGACGGGCTGCCAGGTCAACGTGAAGGTGTTCGCCACCTCGAACGAGGCGTTCACCCTGTTCCAGTCGGGCCAGTACGACGTCGTCTCCGCCTCCGGCGACGCGTCGCTGCGCCTCGTGTACGGCGACCTCGTTCAGCCGGTCGACACCTCGCTGGTGCCCAACTACGCCGACATCCTTCCCGATCTGAAGGACAAGGCCTGGAACACCGTCGACGGCGTCAACTACGGCATCCCGCACGGCCGCGGCGCCAACCTGCTGCTCTACCCGACCAAGCAGTACCCGACCGCGCCCGACAGCTGGGCCGACATGTGGGAGGCCGACTCCCCGATCAAGGGCAAGGTCGTGCCCTACAACGACGCGATCTACATCGCCGACGCCGCGGTCTACCTGATGGCGACCCAGCCCGACCTGGGGATCACGAACCCCTACGCGCTGGACCAGACCCAGTTCGACGCCGCCATCGCCCTCCTCGAGCAGCAGAAGCCGCTCGTGGCCTACTACTGGGGCGACCTGGTCAAGCAGGGTCAGGACCTGGCCACGGGGACGACGGCGCAGAGCCAGGGCTGGCAGCTCACCGCCAACCTGACCAACGCCGAGACGGCCGACGCGGTCGGCACGGTCAAGCCCAAGGAGGGCACGACCGGCTGGTCGGACACCTGGATGGTCAAGAAGGACACGGCGAGCATCAACTGCGCCTACAAGTGGCTCGACCACCTGGCCTCCCCCGAGGTCCAGGCCGAGATCGCCGAGTACTTCGGCGAGGCGCCGGCCAACGCCAAGGCGTGCGCGCTCACCGTGAACACCAACCACTGCACGGAGTTCCACGCCGAGGAGACCGGCTACTGGGATGACGTCTGGTACTGGACGACGCCGACCGAGAAGTGCCTCGACGGCCGTACCGACGTCACGTGCGTGACCTACGACGAGTGGGTCAAGGCCTGGTCGACGCTGACCAGCGCCTGATCACCCGCTGGTGGCACCGCGCCCGCGCGGCGCGGTGCCGCCAGCACCCACGACCTGGCAAGGAGCGAGAGGGACGATGGCCACCACGGCGGTGACCGGCGGCAAGCCAGCGGGGTCGATGCGTCGGCTGCGCGCCACCATGCACCGGCGACCCGGGCTGCGGGTGGCGAGCCTGCTCGCGCTGCCCATGACCTGGATGGTCCTGGTCTACCTCACGCCGTTGGCCCTGCTGTTCGTCACGGCCTTCTGGACCACCGACTCGTTCACGGGGCTCACCAAGCGGACGTTCTCCCTGGAGAACTTCACCGACATCCTCACCGAGCCCGCGTACTACACGGTCGTCATGCGCACCGTGGGCATCGCCGCCTCCGTGACCGTCCTCTGCACCCTCATCGGGGTGCCCATGGCGTTCTTCATGGCGCGGGTCGCGAGCGCGCGGTGGCAGCCGGTCCTGGTCGCCCTGGTCCTCACACCGCTGTGGGCGTCCTACCTCGTGAAGGTCTACGCGTGGCGCACGATCCTCGCGCCCGAGGGTCCGGCTGAGTCGTGGCTGGGGGCCAGCCCGGGCTACGGCCTGCCCGCCGTGGTCCTCACGCTCACGTACCTGTGGCTGCCGTACATGATCCTTCCGATCTACGCCGGCCTCGCGAACATGCGCGGATCCTTCCTGGAGGCGGCGGCCGACCTCGGGTCGCGGCCCTGGCGGACCTTCCGGACCGTGGTGCTGCCGATGGTGTGGCCCTCGATCGTGGCCGGGTCGATCTTCACCTTCTCCCTCAGCCTCGGCGACTACATCACCGTGCAGCTCGTGGGTGGCTCGTCCCTCATGCTCGGCAACGCGATCTACCAGAACTTCTCCGTCAGCCTGCCCTTCGCCGCCGCCCTGGCGACCATCCCGGTGATCGTGATGGTCGGCTACCTCCTCGCCGTGCGCCGGTCCGGCGCGCTCGACAACCTCTGAGGCGCAGCGATGACCCTGTCCCGCACCTCGCGCTGGATCCTCGGCGTCGCCATGGCCCTGGGCCTGGCCTTCGTCTACGTCCCGCTGGCGATCGTGGTGGTGAACTCGTTCAACACGAGTCGGCTGTTCCAGTGGCCACCGCCCGGGTTCACCACCGAGTGGTGGCAGGCCGCCTTCCAGAACCAGGGCGTTCGCGACGCCCTGGTCACCTCGATCTTCGTCGCCGTCCTGGCGACGGCCATCGCGCTGGTGCTCGGAACCCTCACGGCCATGGCCGTCTCCCGCTACCAGTTCTGGGGCCGTAACACCGTCTCGCTGCTGTTCGTCTTCCCGATCGCGCTCCCGGGCATCATCACCGGTATCGCGCTCAACAACGTCTTCACGTCCTTCCTCGGCGGGCTCACGTTCCTCACGCTGGTGATCGGCCACGGCACGTTCTGCGTCGTCGTCGTGCTGAACAACACCGCAGCCAGGCTGCGGCGCGTCGTCGGCAACGTGGAGGAGGCGGCGATGGACCTGGGGGCGAACCGCACGCAGACGTTCCGCGACATCACCTTCCCCGCCATGCGCAGCGCGCTGTTCGCCGGCGGCCTGCTCGCTTTCGGCCTGTCCTTCGACGAGATCATCGTCACCACGTTCACGGCCGGTCCGGGCACGCAGACGCTGCCGCTCTGGATCTTCCAGAACCTGTTCCGCCCCAACAGCGCCCCCATCGTCAACGCCGTCGCCGCCTTCCTCGTGCTCGTCTCGATCGTGCCGGTCTATCTGGCGCAGCGGCTCTCGGGCGACGCCACCGGAGGCGGCCGCATCTGAGCGCCGGGTCCTGAGCCACCCGCGCCGCCGTCCGGCGGGGCAGGATGGCGGCATGGACGAGTCGGTGCTGGTACGCACGAGCTCACCCCCCGACGCCGTGGTGGCCTGGGGCCCGAGGAGCGAGGACGTCGCCGACGTGCGGCTCGGGTCCGACACCCGACCGCTGCTGGTCGTCCTGCACGGCGGCTTCTGGCGGCCCGAGTACGACCGGGCGCACCTCGGCCCCATGACGGAGGCGCTCAGCGCGGCCGGCTGGACGGTTGCGGCCCCGGAGTACCGCCGGGTCCCGGGCGACCCGGACGCCACGGTGGAGGACGTGCGGGTGGCGCTGCGCGTCCTCCCGGTGGAGCTGCGCGGCCGTCACGACGGCCGGGTCGTGGTCCTGGGGCACTCGGCCGGGGGTCATCTGGCCCTGTGGGCCGCGTCGGCCGCGCCGGCCGCGGGCCTGCTCGCGACC
>JAHECT010000002.1 GCA_024641605.1 Micrococcales bacterium | reverse complement strand
CGTCGGGCGGGAGCGGTCCGTCGTCGGTCCAGACCGCCACGTCGAGACCCTCGGTCGCGCCGCCGAGCAGGCTCACGTGGTCGGCCCAGGGCAGCAGCACGAGGTCGTCGCTCACATCGCGGACGCTAGCCCAACCGCCGGGGTGCCCATCACTAGCCTGGCGCCCATGCGCACACGCACTCTGGGCAGCAGCGGCATCGAGGTGGGCGCGGTCGGCCTCGGCTGCATGGGCATGTCCTTCGCCTACGACGCCGGACACCGCGACGACGCCGAGTCCGTCGCGGTGATCCACCGCGCCCTGGACCTGGGCGTGACCCTCCTCGACACGGCGGACGCCTACGGTCCGTTCACGAACGAGGAGCTCGTGGGGCGCGCCCTGCGCGGGCGCCGCAGCGAGGCCGTGGTCGCGACCAAGGTCGGCGTCGTGACCTCGCCCGACTACCGCCACGGCCGCCGCGCGGACCCGGGCTACGTCGTCGAGTCGTGCGAAGGATCGCTGCGCCGGCTGGGCACCGACGTCATCGACCTCTACCAGCTCCACCGGGTGGACCCGGACGTCCCTGTCGAGGAGAGCTGGGGCGCGTTCGCGGGTCTCGTCGAGGCGGGCAAGGTGCGCGCCGTCGGGATCTCGGAGGTGACCGTGGACGAGCTGTCCCGCTGCCACGCCATCCACCCCGTCGCCGCGGTGCAGAGCGAGCTGTCGCTGTGGACGCGCGACTGGATGGATGTGCTCGCCTGGTGCACGGACCACGGCGTCGGGTTCCTCCCGTTCTCCCCGCTCGGCCGCGGATTCCTCACCGGGACGCTGTCCGCGGACCAGATCGCCCCCGACGACTTCCGCGCCACGCTGCCGCGCTTCTCTCCCGAGTCGATGGCGGCCAACGCCGCCCTCCTCGAGGCTGTCCGGGCCGTCGCCGAGAGGCACGGGGCCACCCCTGCCCAGGTGGCGCTGGCCTGGGTGCTGGCCCAGGGCGAGCAGGTGGTCCCGATCCCCGGGACGAAGCGAGTGGCGCGGCTCGAGGAGAACGCCGCAGCGGCGGACCTCGTCCTCACCCGGCCCGACCTCGAGGCCCTCGACGCGCTGCCCGCCCCCTCGGGGTCCCGGTACTGAGGCCGCGCGTGGACGTCCCGGTGGTCGGCGAGGTGATCGAGTGGCGCGGCCCGGCGCCGTACCACTTCGTCGTCCTGCCCGACGACGCCGCCTCGGCGGTCGAGTCCGTGGCGTCGCGGCTGACCTACGGGTGGGGGGTCATCCCGGTTCGCGGGCGGATCGGGGGCACGGAGTTCACGACGTCGCTCTTCCCGCGCGAGGGCGGCTACTGGCTCCCGCTGAAGGACGCGGTACGCCGTGCGGAGGAGATCGAGCTGGGGGACGTCGTGGACGTGGTGCTCACCCTGGAGGTCTGAGACCACCGCACGGAGGTCAGAGCCGGCCCGCGAGCCAGTCCGGGAGCCGCTCGGCCAGCTCGACCCGACGCGGCAGCTCGTCCAGCGCCGGAGCCAGGGTGGCTGGCGCCGTCCGGTCCCCGGCCAGGGCCCGGTCCACGGTGAACCGGATCCACCCGAGACCCGACGCCAGGGCCGGACCGAGGTCGGCGGGCGTGAGCGACGGGATCGCCCCGGACCACCGCGCGTAGCCCTCGACCACCGCGCGCGCGACGGCGGGCTCGCGCCAGGCGGCCATGGTCACGGCGGCGTGCGCCAGGTCGTGCGCCGGGGGCAGGGGCACCACCACATCCCAGTCGAGCAGGAGTGGACCGGCAGGGGCCAGCAGGAGGTTCTTCTGGTCGAGATCGCCGTGGCAGAGCACCGCGTCGGCGTCGGCCCACGGGTCCAGCAGCGCCGTGGCGCGCCACGCCCATGGTTCGGCGGCGGCCAGCGCCGCGGTCCACACCGCTCCGGCCGAGGCCGAGCGCTCGACCAGGCTCGGCCAGACGTCAGCGGTCGTGAGCCCGGGCCGACCGACGTGGAGGTCGGGACGCTCGGGCCGCAGCGCCTGTCCGTGGACGCGCGCCACCATCTGCCCGACCCAGCGCGCCACGTCCGCGCCGACGGGCTCCCTCGGGACCCGCTCGCCCTCGACCCAACGGTGCACGCGCACGGGGAGCGGGTCCTCGCCCGCGACCGGGACCGGCGCGACCGGCCAGCCCTCGACCGGGACGGGTTCGGGCGCGGGGACCCCGGCGGCCAGGGCGGCCTGCTCGAGCCGCCAGCCCTCCGCCAGCCACTCGAGCCAGCGCGGCTCCCCCCACGGGTTGCGGACCACCTTGACCGCCCACTCACCAGCGGTGGTCCCCAGCCGCAGCACCTGGTTGCTCCATCCGCCCGCGACCTCGGCGTAGGAGACCACCTCCCCCGGCAGGCCGAACACCGCGGCGACCGCGGCGGCGTCGGGCCGCGCGGGACCCGTCACGCCTGGTCTGAGACGCCGAGCCGCTCGAGCAGGAGCTCGCGGACGCGGGCGGCGTCCGCCTGACCGCGGGTGGCCTTCATGACCGCACCGACGATCGCGCCCGCCGCGGCGACCTTGCCGCCGCGGATCTTCTCGGCGACGTCGGGCTGGGCCCCGAGCGCGTCGTCGATGGCCGCGAGCAGCGGACCGTCGTCGCTGACGACGGCCAGGCCGCGAGCCGCCACCACCTGGTCCGGGTCGCCCTCGCCCGCGAGGACTCCCTCGATGACCTGACGAGCCAGCTTGTCGTTGAGCGCGCCGTCCGCGACGAGTGCCTCCACCCGCGCCACCTCGACGGGGGTGATGGGCAGGTCCTCGAGCTCGGCGCCGCGCTCATTGGCGATGCGCAGCAGCTCACCCAGCCACCACTTGCGTGCCGCGGCCTGGTCCGCGCCGGCCGCGATCGTGGCCTCGACGACCTCCACCGCGCCGGCGTTGACCACCGACGCCATGTCGAAGTCGCTGATCCCCCATCCGGCCTGCAGCCGCGCCCGGTGCACGTGCGGGTTCTCCGGCAGCGACGCGCGCAGGCGCTCGACCCACTCACGCGACGGGGCGATCGGGACGAGGTCGGGCTCGGGGAAGTAGCGGTAGTCCTCGGCGTCGGACTTCTCCCGCCCGGACGTGGTGATCCCGGTGTCCTCGTGCCAGTGACGGGTCTCCTGGGTGACGCGACCGCCGGCGTCGAGGATGGCCGCCTGGCGGGTCATCTCGTAGCGCACCGCACGCTCGATCGAGCGCAGGGAGTTCACGTTCTTGGTCTCGGTCCGGGTGCCCAGCGGGGCGTCGGGCGAGGGGCGCAGGGACACATTGGCATCGCAGCGCAGCGAGCCCTGCTCCATCTTCACGTCGGAGACGCCGAGCCCGCGCAGGATCTCGCGCAACGACGCGACGTAGGCCTTGGCCACCTGCGGGGCGTACTTACCGGTGCCCTCGACAGGCTTGGTCACGATCTCGATCAGCGGGATGCCCGCGCGGTTGTAGTCGACGAGGGAGTAGTCCGCGCCATGGATCCGGCCGGTGGCACCGCCCTGGTGACTGGTCTTGCCTGTGTCCTCCTCCATGTGGGCGCGCTCGATGCCGACCCGGAAGGTCCGCATGCCCTCGTCGGTCTCGACGTCGACGTCCAGCCAGCCGTCAAAGGCGATCGGCTCGTCGTACTGGGAGGTCTGGAAGTTCTTCGGCATGTCCGGATAGAAGTAGTTCTTCCGCGCGAAGCGGCACCACTCCGCGATCGAGCAGTTGAGCGCCAGACCGATGCGGATGGCGGACTCGACCGCGACCTCGTTCACGGCGGGCAGCGAGCCCGGAAGGCCCAGGCAGACCGGGCACACCTGGGTGTTGGGCGGCGCGCCGAACTCCGTGGGGCATCCGCAGAACATCTTGGTCGCGGTGCCGAGCTCGACATGCACCTCGAGCCCGAGCACGGGGTCGAAGCGGGCCACGACCTCGTCGTAGGGAAGGACCGCGTCGTTCGTCCGAGTGCTCACAGCGCCGGGGCTCCTTCGAGGATCGGACGGCCCCAGGTGTCGAGCAGGGCCGCCTCCAGTGCCGCTCCGACGTTGTAGAGCCGGTCGTCGGCCATCGCCGGGGCCATGATCTGCATCCCGACCGGCAGCCCGTCCTCGGGCGCGAGGCCGACGGGCAGGGACATGCCGGGGGTGCCGGCGAGGTTGGCGGGGATCGTGGCCACGTCGTTGAGGTACATCGCCAGGGGGTCGTCGAGCTTCTCGCCGAGACGGAAGGCCGTCGTCGGCGCGGTGGGCGAGATGAGCACGTCGGCCTGCTCGAACGCGGCCGCGAAGTCCCGCTGGATGAGGGTGCGCACCTTCTGCGCCTGGCCGTAGTAGGCGTCGTAGTAACCCGCCGACAGGGCGTAGGTGCCCAGCATGATCCGCCGGGTGGCCTCCGCCCCGAACCCGGCGGCCCGGGTGCGACCCATGACCTGCTCGATCGACGGGTCACCGACGTCCTCGCCGACCCGCAGGCCGAAGCGCACGCCGTCGAACTTGGCCAGGTTGCTCGAGCACTCGCTGGGCAGGATCAGGTAGTAGGCCGCCAGGGCGTAGGGGAAGTGCGGGGCGGACACCTCGACGACCTCGGCGCCGAGGCCGGTCAGCAGCTCGACCGCCTCGTCGAAGCGCTGGCGCACCCCCGCCTGGTAGCCCTCGCCCCCGAGCTCGCGCACGACCCCGATGCGCAGGCCCCGGACGTCCGCGCGCCGGGCGGCGGCCACCACGTCGGGCACGGGGACGTCGAGGGACGTGGAGTCCATCGGGTCGTGGCCGCCGATCACGGCGTGGAGCAGGGCGGCGTCGAGGACCGTCCGCGAGCAGGGGCCGGCCTGGTCGAGCGAGGACGCCAGGGCCACCAGCCCGTAGCGGGAGACCCCGCCGTAGGTCGGCTTGACGCCCACCGTGCCGGTGACCGCCGCCGGCTGGCGGATGGAGCCCCCGGTGTCGGTGCCGATGGCGAGCGGAGCCTCGAACGCGGCGACGGCGGCTGCCGAGCCGCCCCCCGACCCGCCGGGGATGCGGTCGAGGTCCCAGGGGTTGTGCGTGGGCCCGTACGCCGAGTGCTCCGTGGACGACCCCATGGCGAACTCGTCCATGTTGGTCTTGCCGAGGATGACGACACCCGCCGCCTTCAGCCGCGCCGTCACGGTCGCGTCGTACGGCGGACGCCAGCCCTCCAGGATGCGCGACCCGCACGTCGTGGGGACGCCCGTCTGGGTCAGCACGTCCTTGAGGGCGAGCGGCACACCGGCCAGGGGAGAGAGCGCGCGTCCGGCCGCGCGCGCGTCGTCCACGGCCGCCGCGGCGGCCAGGGCACCGTCGGCGTCGACGTGCAGGAATGCGTGCACGCGGTCGTCCACGGCCGCGATGCGGTCCAGGTGCGCCCGGGCCACCTCGACGGCCGAGGTCTCGCCCGAGGCGACGGCGGCGGCGGTCTCGGCCGCCGTGAGCCGGGTCAGGTCTCCCACGGTCACTCCTCGTCCAGGATCCGCGGGACCCGGAAGCGCTCGTCCTCCACGGAGGGGGCGCCGGAGAGCGCCTCGGCGTTCGTCAGGCTGGGTCGCACGACGTCCGCGCGGAAGACGTTGACCAACGGCATCGGGTGGCTCGTCGCGGGAACGTCGTCGGCCGCCACCTCGGAGACCTGGGCCACCGCGCCGAGGATGACCCCGAGCTGCTCGGCGTAGTGGTCGAGGGAGTCCTCGGGGAGGTCGATCCGGGCGAGTCGCGCGAGATGCGCGACGTCGTCCCGGGAGATCGCGGGGGTGTCGGCCATGACGATCATCCTACGGACCGGCGGGGGCCCGACCGACGCCGCGTCAGCCCCTGCGGCGGCGGCGGAGGCGGACGAGGGCGAGCAGGACGGTGCGCAGATCGATCTGGCCGCGTGGGCCGACCGCGAGCCACCGCGCACGGTCAGCGCCGACCTGCAGATCGGACCCCCGCTACGCCACCGCAGCGGTGACGGCGAACCGGCCGGGGCGGAACACGGCATGGCGAGCGGGTCGACGGCGGGCCCCCGTTGCGGACACGGATCCCTCCCTCAACAGTGGGAGCAAGCGCGCCGGGCGATCGGCGCGAGGCGAGCGAACCCGCCGTCAGGTACCGGCCACGAGGTCGACGGAGCCGACCGAGCGCAGCCCGGCGCGCTCCACGGGACCGCGCACGACCCGTTCGACGAGCCACTGGGTGGCCTGCTCCGCCGGCATGGGGCGGGCCACCCGGAACCCCTGCGCCACGTCACAGGTCATGTCGCGCAGCGACTTCCAGGCGGACGCGGACTCCACTCCCTCGGCGACGACCGTGAGCCCCAGCCCGTGGGCGAAGCCGACGATGGAGCGCACCATGGCCGGGTCGCCGCCCTCCTCGTCGAGTCGACGGACGAACGACCGGTCGATCTTGATCTCAGCCACCGGCAGCTGCTCGAGCAGGAGCAGCGAGGAGTACCCGGTGCCGAAGTCGTCGAGGGAGCTCGCGACGCCGAGGGCGGCGAGCTCGCGCAGGGTGGCCACCGCTCGGCCGGGCTCCTGCACCAGCACGCTCTCGGTGACCTCGAGGACGAGGGCGTCGGCCGGGAGCCCGTGCCGGTCGAGCTCGGACACGACGAGGTGCGTGAGGTCGTGGTCGTGCTGCAGGTCGCGCATGCTCACGTTGATCGCGACGGGGACGTGCAGGCCGCGCTGCCACCACTCGGCCGTCTGGGCCAGCCCGACCTGCAGCACGTGGGCCGTGAGGCGGTGGACCAGGCCGGTGCGCTCGGCCAGCGGCACGAACTCGTCCGGAGGGACGAGGCCACGCTCGGGGTGGCGCCAGCGCACCAGCGCCTCGACCCCGACCACAGTGCCGTCGAGCAGGGAGACCTTCGGCTGGTAGTGCAGCTCGAGGTGGTCGTGGTCGAGCGCCTCGCGCAGCGCAGTGACCGTCCCGAGCCGGGTGGGCGAGTTCGGGTCCCGGGCCGCGTCGTAGACCTCGATGCCCGTCTGCTCGCCCTTGGCGACGTACATCGCCACGTCGGCGCGGCGCATGAGCATCTCGACGTCGTCGCCGTGCTGGGGCGCGAGGGCGATGCCGATGCTCACGTCGATGTCCATGAGGACGCCCTCGAGCCGGACCGGCTCGGCGAGGGCCTCGCGGATGCGCCCGGCGACCTCGATCGCGTCCGATGGGTGGGCGACGTCCGGGAGCAGGACGGCGAACTCGTCGCCGCCGAGGCGCGCGACCGTGTCCCCCGGACGCACGGCTCCCAGGAGGCGTCGGGCCACCACCTCGAGCAGCTGGTCCCCTGCCGGGTGGCCCAGGGTGTCGTTGACCTCCTTGAACCGGTCGAGGTCGAGGATGAACAGCGCGATCCCGGTGCCCTCCCGGTCGGCCTCCTCCAGCGACTCGCTCACCCGTGACTGCAGCAGCGTGCGGTTGGGCAGGTCGGTGAGCGCGTCGTGGAGGGACTGGCGCTCCTTGGCGCGCGAGATCGCGGCCGTCTTGTAGACCGCGACCAGCGGGATCAGCAGGAGGGGGATGAGCTGCCAGGCGGACGCCGCCATCACGACGACGAACGGCGAGACCGCGAGGACGGCGACCGTGGAGAACGTGTAGTACCAGAAGTCCTCGGTGAAGCTCTCCCAGAACGTGGAGGCGTCCGTCTCGTACGTGCCGGCGACGAGGGTCAGGTTGACCAGGTGGTAGGCCGCCCACGAACCGAGGATCCACCACAGGTCGCCGGGGGCGAAGGACTCCCGGACCGTGAAGGGGGTGGTGGCGGCGCCCGCCGCCCACAGCACCAGCCACGCCGCGCCGATGCTGAGGGCGTACTGGCCGATGTTGAAGAGGATCTTCCAGATGTCCTTGCGCTTGATGAGCTCGCTCACGAGCACCGCGACGGCCTGCAGCACGACAGCCGGTGCCAGGCCCCAGAGGTAGAGCGCGGCGAACACGAAGGCGGAGGAGATCGCCACGCCGTCCTGCGCGTAGGAGTCCGACGCCACGACGGGGCGCAGCTCGCCGATGAAGACCAGGGCGGCGATCATGAACAGCGGCCACCCCATGGCGACGACCGCGTCCGCGTTGAACAGCGCCACGCACAGCAGCAGCAGGGACCAGCCGAACCAGACCGAGGCGTGCCAGGTCAGCGCGAACGCCGACCACCGCCACAGCGACGGACGATCACGCGCGCCCATGCCTGCCTCCGATCCCACCAGTGGTCTAGTGGCGATTCGGACGATCGGGGCGCTTCCTTGACCTCTGGACCGGGACGGATCGGCGCTCAGCCGGGGGCGAGCGCCGCCTCCCGGGCCGCGTCAGGGCCCTCGGCGAGCAGCACCGCGAACCCGGCGGCGTCCAGGATCGGCCGTTCGAGGGACACGGCCTTGTCGTACTTGGAGCCGGGGTTGTCCCCCACGACGACGAAATCGGTCTTCTTCGACACCGATCCGCTCACCTTGCCCCCGCGCTCCTGGACGGCCGCGGTGGCACCGTCGCGCGACCAGCCCTCCACCGTGCCGGTGATGACCACGGTGAGGCCGTCGAGAGGGCGGGGCCCGGTGCCGGCGCGCTCCTCCGCCAGCCGCACGCCGGCCGCGCGCCACTTCTCGACCACCTCGCGGTGCCAGTCCACCCCGAACCAGTCACGGACGGCCTCCGCGATCGTCGGGCCGACTCCGTCGACGGCAGCCAGCTCCTCGGTCGTGGCGGCGGCCACGCGGTCGAGGTCGCCGAACTCGCGCGCCAGGGCCTGCGCGGCCGTCGGTCCGACGTGCCGGATCGAGAGCGCGACGATGACGCGCCACAGAGGCCGGGAGCGCGCCGTCGCCAGCTCGGCGAGCAGCTTCTCGGCGTTGGCGGTGAGCACACGGTCCCCGCCCCCGGCGTCCCGAGTGAAGAACCGCGACCGCAGCAGCTCCTCGGCCGTGAGCCCGAGGACGTCGCCTTCGTCACCGGCGATCCCCTCGTCGAGGAGGGCCATCGCGGCCTTGAAACCCAGTCCCTCGATGTCGAGCGCCCCGCGCGAGGCGACGTGGAAGACCCGTTCCCGCAGCTGGCTGGGACAGGACCGGGTGTTGGGGCAGCGGATGTCGACGTCGCCCTCCTTCGCCGGCGCCAGCTCGGTGCGGCACGAGGGGCAGTGCGTCGGCATGACGAAGGCACGCTCCGCGCCGGTGCGCTCCTCCACCACCGGCCCCAGCACCTCGGGGATGACGTCTCCCGCCTTGCGCAAGAACACGAGGTCGCCGATGAGCACCCCCTTGCGCAGCACCTCGTCCTGGTTGTGCAGGGTGGCCATGGACACCGTCGACCCCGCGACCACGACGGGCTCCATGACGGCGAAGGGGGTCACCCGGCCGGTGCGCCCGACGTTGACCTCGATGTCGAGCAGTCGGGTGCGCACGACCTCGGGCGGGTACTTGTAGGCGATCGCCCACCGCGGCGCTCGGGAGGTCGACCCGAGCCGCCCCTGGATCGCCAGCTCGTCGACCTTGACGACCACACCGTCGATCTCGTGCTCGACGTCGTGGCGGTGCTCGCCGTAGAACGCCACGAACTGCTGCACCCCGGCGAGGTTGGCCACGACCCTGGCCCGGTCGGACACGGGCAGGCCCCACCCGGCGAGAGCGGTGTAGGCCTCGGACTGGCGGGCGGGCTCGTGCCCCTCCCACACCCCGACCCCGTGCACGACCAGGCGCAGAGAGGCGAGCCGCTGCAGTGCCAGGTCGAGCTCGGACTCCAGGCGGGCGACGGTGCTCGAGCCCTTGGCGCGCATGGCCTCGAGGTCGGCCTGACGGCTGTCGATGCGCTGCCGCAAGGTGCCCGCGCCGGCATTGCGCGCGTTGGCGAACGGCGAGCGTCCCGCCTCCAGCATCTGGGCATTGAGCTCGTCGAACTCCGCCGTGGGGAAGTAGACCTCGCCGCGCACCTCCACGAGGGAGGGCACCGGATGACCGCCGTCGCCGGTCAGTGCCGCTGGGATCGCCGGCATGAACTGCGCGTTGAAGGTCACGTCCTCGCCCACGCGGCCGTCGCCGCGGGTGGCCAACGAGCGCAGCCGGCCGCGCTCGTAGACCAGGTCCACGGCCAGACCGTCGACCTTGAGCTCGCACAGCAGCTCGGGCAGGTCCCCGAGCTCGCGCTCCACCCGCGCCGACCAGGCCGCGAGCTCGTCGTCGCTGAAGGCGTTGTCGAGGCTGAGCATCCGTGCCAGGTGCTCGACCGGGGCGAACATCGTGCTCGCGGCACCACCGACCGACTGGGTCGGGGAGTCGGCGCTCACCAGCTCCGGGTGCGCGGCCTCGAGCGCCTCCAGCTCGCGGTAGAGCTCGTCGTACTCCGCGTCGGACAGGGTCGGGGCGTCGTGGAGGTAGTAGCGCGACCGGGCGTCCTCGACCACCTCGACCAGCTCGCGCCACCGCGCGGCGGGGTCCTCAGGACGCGCCACGTCCGCCGCCCTCCTCCTCGCGCAGACCGCGGCCGACAGCGCGCAGGTGCTCGAGCGCCGCGCGTGCGACAGCGGGCTCGGCACCGGCCAGGCCGCACGAGGGCGAGACGAGCACGCGCGGAGCCAGGTCCTCGGCCGAGAAGCCCAGGCGATGTCCGAGGTCGCGCACGAGTGCGACGCTAGCGCGCACGTCCGACGGCGGCGAGGTCCGCGCACCGGTCGCGGGGAGCACGCCCGCGACCAGCCGCACACCGCGGTCGAGCAGCTCGCCCACCGCCTCGTCGTCGTCGAGCTGGTGGAGACCGAGGTCCACGGAGACGCCCGCGACGCCGAGGGCGGCGAGCAGGGAGTACGGCGGACGGGCCGCGCAGCAGTGCACGACGACAGGGACCCCGAGACGATCGAGTTCGGCGACTACCGGTCTCAGCACGGCGTCGGCGACCTGAGTGTCGGGGGCCCGATGCCGATGACGGCCGCTCGCCGTCGGGACCGCGCCCGCGAGGACGGACGGCAGGGCCGGTTCGTCCAGCCAGATGGTGTGGCGGGCGTGCGGGAGGCGACGACGCAGCTCGCCCACGTGGTCGCGGGCCGCGAGAGCCAGTGCCTCACCCAGATCGCGACAGGCCCCGGGGTCGCGCAACGCCCGCTCACCGCCCCGGAGCTCGATCGAGGAGGCGAGCGTCCACGGTCCGGCCAGCGAGGCGGCCACCGTGCCTGCGTGCTCCGCGAACGCCTCCTCCCAGGCGTCGAGGTCCTCCCCCAGCCACGAGGCGGCCCGTCGCACGTCGCGACCGGGCGCGTCGGCGAACCGCCAGCCGGAGGGCGTGGTCTCCACGGCCAGGTCCGGGCTGACCCGCGCGAGCAGGCCCGCCGTGCGACCGACGAGGTCCGCACCCGGGCCGCGGGCCGGCAGCTCGGGCAGGTGAGGCAGCCCGTCGTCGTCGGCGAAGAGGTGGGCCACGAGCGAGACGGCCTCGCGCACGCGCGCGCCCGGGAGGGAACCGAGGTGCGTCGCCGTGGCCGGGCGAAGCCCGTCGAGCGCGGGCGGAGGGTCGGCGAGCACGCCTCAGGCTATGCGCCCGGCGACTAGGGTCGCCGACGTGGGTGCGCTCGCCAGCGACGTGGTCATCGAAGGGCTCCCGCTCGCCCTGCCCGCGTGGACCGCCTTCGCCGCCGTCGGGGTGGGCGCGGTCGGTGGCGCCGCCTACGCCGCGCGCCGCGGATTCGACGTGGTGGGTGTCGTGCTGCTCGCGGTCGCCGCCGGGCTCGGCGGCCTCCTGCTGCGCGACACTCTCCTGCAGACCGGGACCTCGATCGTCCTGCTCGATCCGCTCTTCCTCATCGTCGCCCTGGCCGCCGCCGTGGTCGGATTCTTCTTCGCCGGGCTCATCGACCGGCTCGGCGGCCTTCTGCTCGTTCTCGACGCGCTGGCGCTCGGCTTCTTCGGCACGGTCGGCGCCGCCTCAGCCCTCCGGATCCAGCTCGACCCCGTCCCGGCGGTGTTCGTCGGGACCGCCACCGCGGTGGGCGGCCTCGTGCTGCGCGACCTGCTCGCCGGTGACGGACCACGCATCATGCGCCCGGGAGCCTTCATCGCGGCCGCGGCCTTCATCGGCGTCACGACCTTCGTCATGCTCGTTGAGGCGACCGACATCGCGTCGGGCCAGGCACAGATCATCGCGATCCTGGTCGTCTTCGCCGTGCGTCTCGCCTCCGTGCGCTTCGCCTGGCGCACCCGTCCCGCGGCCGACCTCACCGACCGCGTGTGGGCCCTCTGGTCGCGGCCGGACCGCGACGACGGGAGCGGGACCTCGTGAGCACTCCGGTCTACTCGCTGTTCGAGCTGCCGTTCGCCATCGAGATGACGGCGGTCTCCGTCGGTGCCCTCTCCGGCGCGCTCCACGCGACCCGCAAGGGCCTCGACCCCGTCGGGGTCTTCACGATCGCCATCACGACCTCGGTCGGCGGCGGCATCATCCGCGACGTGCTCATCCAGGGCCGGGTGCCGCTCTTCCTGACCATCCCCACGTATCTGCTGATCGCCGCCTTCGCGGCCCTCGTCGGCGTGGCGTTCGCGCGGCTGGTGCGCGCGGCGGTGCCGGTCATGAGCGTGGTCGACACCCTGCTCATCGGGGTCTGGGTGGTGCTGGGCGCCGAGCGCGCGCTCTACGCCGATCTGCCGCTGGCCGGCGCCGCGCTCCTCGGCGTGCTCACGGCCGCGGGCGGCGGGATCCTGCGCGACCTGCTCTGCAAGGACGTGCCGGCCATCATCCAGCCCGGCGAGTGGTATGCCGCCGCGGCGATCATCGCCTCGCTCGTCTTCGTGACTCTCGTGTACGCCGGTGTCGCGCTGGAGGTCGCGGAGCTGGCGACCATCGCGGCGGCGGCCGGCCTGCGGATCCTGTCGTTGTGGCGCGGATGGCGCACGCCCACCGCCTACGACGTGTGGGGCGACCTCGAGGCCCGGATGACGGCCACGCTGGACTCGTCCCGGCAGCGGTGAGCTTCAGGCGCGCGACGTGCGCGCGATCGTGGCCGACCCCAGCACCCGCGTCCCGGCGTAGGCCACCACGGCCTGCCCGGGTGCCACGCCACGGACCCGCTCCCGCGTCATCACGCGCACCGCGGCGCCGTCCCGCTCGAGCACACCCGGGATCCGCTCGCCGTGGGCGCGCACCTGGACGTCCACCTCGACCGGTCCGGCGGGAGCGGGCCCGCACCATCGCGCGCGCTCGCCCTCGATGCGGTCCACCTCGAGGAGAACCGGCGGGCCGACGAGCACCGTGGCCGAGCCGACGTCGACGCCCACGACGTAGCGGCGCCCCCCGTCCTCGGCCGGGCGCCCGACGTGCAGCCCCCGCCGCTGCCCGACGGTGAACGCGAAGGCGCCCTCGTGGGTGCCCAGGGTCTCCCCCGACACGGCGTCCACGACGTCACCGGGCGCGCTGCCCAGACGATCGCGCAGCCACCCGGCGGTGTCACCATCGGGGATGAAGCAGATGTCGTGGCTGTCGGGCTTGTCCGCGACGAGCAGGCCGCGACGACGAGCCTCGGCCCGGACCTCGTCCTTGGTCGAGCCGCCCAAGGGGAACATCGACCCGGCCAGCTGATCGGCGTCGAGGACCGCCAGGACGTAGGACTGGTCCTTCCCGTCGTCGACGGCGCGGTGCAGCTCGCGACCGTCGGGTCCCTCGACCAGCCGTGCGTAGTGCCCTGTGCAGACCGCGCCGAAGCCGAGGGCGAGGGCCCGGTCGAGCACGGCGGAGAACTTGATGCGCTCGTTGCAGCGCAGGCACGGGTTCGGCGTCCTCCCGGCGGCGTACTCGGACACGAAGTCCTCGACGACGTCCTCGGCGAAGCGCTCGGACAGGTCCCAGACGTAGAACGGGATGCCCAGGACGTCCGCGACGCGACGGGCGTCCCGGGCGTCCTCGACGGTGCAGCATCCGCGCGAGCCGGTGCGCTCCTGGGCCCGGTCGCGGGCCAGCGCGAGATGGACTCCCACCACCTCGTGCCCCGCGTCGACGGCGCGGGCGGCGGCCACGGCCGAGTCGACGCCCCCGGAGAGCGCGGCGACGACCTTCATCGCCCGGTCCCAGCCCGGCGGGCGCGCGCGACCGCCGGCGGCAGCGCCTCGACGAGTCGGTCGACGTCGTCGCCGGTGGAGGTGTGCCCGAGGGAGATGCGCAGCGATCCGCGCGCGGCCAGCGGCTCGACGCCCATGGCGAGCAGCACGTGACTGGGCTGCGGTACCCCGGCGCTGCACGCGCTGCCGCGCGACACCGCGATGCCCGCGGCGTCGAGGAGCAGCAGCAGTGCGTCGCCCTCGCAGCCGGCAAAGGACAGGTGCGCGATGCCCGGCAGCCCGTCGTCGGGGTCGCCGTTGCGCGTCACTCCCTCGACCGACTCGACGACCTCGGCCACGAGCCGGTCGCGCAGCGTGCGGAGGTGGTGGGCCCGCACCTCGAGGTCGCCCATCGAGGCCAGCAGCGCCGCCGCCAGACCCGCGACCCCGGGCACGTCGAGGGTGCCCGAGCGCAGGTCGCGCTCCTGACCGCCGCCGAAGACGATCGGCTGCGGCGACAGTCCGCGCCGCACCACGAGGGCACCGACCCCGACCGGGCCGCCGAGCTTGTGCCCCGACAGGGCCAGCGAGTCGACGGTGCTCGCGTCGACCGGCAGGGTGCCGACGGCCTGGACGGCGTCGCTGTGCAGCGGTACGTCGTACTCCGCGCACAGGGCCGCGACCTCGGCGACCGGCTGGATGGTCCCGACCTCGTTGTTGGCCCACATGACGGTGACGAGCGCGACAGTCTCCGGCGCGGCGGCCAGCTCGGACTTGAGCGCGTCGAGGTCGAGGCGGCCGCAGCCGTCGACCGGGAGCCAGCGGACGTCGGCGCCCTCGTGCTCACCGAGCCGCTCGACGGGGTCGAGCACCGCATGGTGCTCGATGGCCGTGGCCAGCACGCGGGTGCGGCGCTGGTCCTCGGCACGCCGGGCGCGGTAGAGCCCGAGGACGGCGAGGTTGTCCGCCTCGGTGCCGCCGGAGGTGAACACCACGTCGCCGGCGCGCACGCCGAGGATCGCGGCGACGGCCTCTCGGGACTCCTCCACCACCCGACGGGCGCGGCGCCCGGGCGCGTGCAGCGACGAGGCGTTGCCGACCTCGAGGAGGTGCTCCGTGACGGCGGTGTAGGCCTCGGGCCGCATCGGCGTCGTCGCCGCGTGGTCGAGATAGACCGGGAACTGCGTCACGCGGGAAGTCTAGGTCAGCACGACGGGGGCGGCCCGACACCCGCAGGCACCGTGGCCGCCCCCGGCGGAGCGTGCTGGTGGGTCAGCCCTTGCGCTTGGCGACCTCGTCGGTGAGCTGCGGCACGACGGCGAACAGGTCGCCGACCACGCCGTAGTCGGCGAGCTCGAAGATCGGCGCCTCGGCGTCCTTGTTGACCGCGACGATCGTCTTGGAGGTCTGCATGCCGGCGCGGTGCTGGATCGCACCGGAGATGCCGTTGGCGATGTAGAGCTGCGGCGACACGGTCTTGCCGGTCTGCCCCACCTGGAAGGCGTGCGGGTACCAGCCCGCGTCGGTCGCGGCGCGGCTCGCGCCGACCGCCGCGCCGAGGGAGTCGGCGAGCGCCTCGATGACCCCGAAGCCCTCGGCCGCGCCCACGCCTCGGCCGCCGGAGACCACGATCGCGGCCTCGGTCAGCTCGGGGCGGCCGGACTTGGCCCGAGGGGCGACCTCGGTGATGCGCGCCTTCGTGGCTGCCTCGCTGAAGGTGACCGCCACCTGTTCCACCGTCGGCGAGGCCGCTGCCTCCTCGGGGGCGGCGGAGTTCGGCTTCACCGTGATGACCGGGGTGCCGGTGGTCACCTTCGCGGTGACGATGTACGACGCCGCGAACGCGGACTGCGTCGCCGCCCCGGAGGCGTCGACGTCGACCGCGTCGGTGATGATGCCCGAGCCGAGGCGGACCGCGACGCGCGCGGCGATCTCCTTGCCCTCCGCGCTGGAGGTCACGAGGATCGCGCTCGGCGAGGCCTTCTCGGCGATCGCGGCGAGCGCCTCGGCCTTCGGCGCCACGAGGAACTCGGCGAGCTCGGGGGCGTCGACGGCGTAGATCTTGGTGGCGCCGTAGGCACCGAGCGTCGCGGCGGCCGCGTCGGCTCCGGCGCCGAGCACGACCGCGGCCGGCTCACCGAGACGGCGCGCGATGGTCAGCAGCTCCGTCGTGGTCTTGCGGACCGCACCGTCGACGTGGTCGACGAGGACGAGGACCTCTCCCATGTCTGTCACGCCTCTCAGATGAACTTGTTGGTCGCGAGGAACTCGGCGAGCTTGGTGCCGCCGTCGCCCTCGTCGGTGACGACGGTTCCCGCCTGGCGCGGGGGACGCTTGGTGACCGTCTCGACGGCCGACCACGCGGCGCCGAGGCCGACCTGGGCCGGCTCGATGCCGAGGTCGGCGAGGGTCAGCGTCTCCACCGGCTTCTTCTTCGCCGCCATGATTCCCTTGAACGACGGATAGCGCGCCTCACCGGTCTGATCGGTGACGCTGACCAGCGCGGGCAGCGGTGCCGTGACAGTCGTGGAGGCGTCGTCGCCGTCGCGACGGATGGTGACCTGGCCACCCTCGAGGGTCAGGGAGGCGGCCATCGTGAGGCCTGGGAGGCCGAGCCGCTCGGAGAGCATCGCCGGGACGACGCTCATGGTGCCGTCGGTGGAGGCCATCCCGCAGATGACGAGGTCCGGCGAGAGCCGCTCGATGGCCGCGGCCAGGACGAGCGAGGTCGCGAGCGCGTCGGACCCGTGCAGCGCGTCGTCGACGACGTGGACGCCGGCGTCGCCGCCCATCGACAGCGCCTTGCGCAGGGCGTCGGCGGCAGCCTCCGGGCCCATGGTCAGGTAGGTGATCTCGCCCTCGCCCGCATTCGCCACCACCTGCAGCGCCTGCTCGACGGCGTACTCGTCGAGCTCGGAGAGGCGGCCCTCGACGGCCGCGCGGTCGGTGGTGTGGTCAGCGGCGAACCCGCGATCGCTCGCGGCGTCCGGCACGTGCTTGACCAGTACGACGATCTTCATGACGCCTCGTCCTCTGCTCGACCTGTGTCCGGTCGACCTGGGTGTGATCGACCTGTGTGTCGTGTGCCGACAGGATGCCCGACCGGTCCTCACGGACCGTTCCGGGGTCGTCTCGTAGTGTCCGACCCCATGTTACCCACGGGTAACCCGGGGCGCGAATCGGCCCGGGGTCAGCCCGACCCCGACGCCCTCGCCACGACCAGGCCCGCCGACCAGCCCGGCGCCCGGCCCCCGTCCGGCGGGTCGAGGCCCTCGGCGGCGACGCCCGCGCGGGCGAGCAGCCAGGCGATGAGGGAGTTGGAGTTCCACATGTCGCCGGTCCCGAGCTCGTCGCGACCCCACACGGCCGTCGGGACCGCCGGCGCGAGGTCGAGGATGCGGCGGGCCGTGTGCTCGTCCTCGGACAGGCGGCGCGGACCGCCCACCGCGAACGCGCGGTCGGGGATGGCGCCGTCGCGCCAGCAGTGGACCTCGTACCGGAAGAGCCGCGACCTCCCCAGGGGCCGGGCTCCCACCGGGCCGGTCGCCACGGCGCCGTCCGGGCTGTGGCCCGCCCCCCAGGCGGGGGTCATCTCGACGACGTACCGAGTGCCGGCGACCGCCACCTCCAGCGCCGCGTGGTAGAGGTCCCGGCGCGGGCGACGCTCGCGACGCGCCGACATCGCCTCGTACAGACGCCCGTTCCAGCGCACCACCGGGACGCGGGATCCGGCCCCGAGAGGGATCCAGAGCAGATCGACGGCCGACTGCGCCGAGTCCGCTGTTATGGCGTCCGCCTCCCTCCGATCACCCGCCACAGGAGGCCCGCTTCCTGCCGTCAGGGTCCGCTTCGTACGGCTCTATTGGATGAGGGTCGCCTTCATGGAGATCGATGGGGTCAGGAGCGGGAGAAGGGGAGAACCATCGTGAGCCAGTCGACGAGGGCGCTGGGGTTGCGGGTCTGGGTCCAGACGGTGCCCGGACCGCGCAGGTCCATGACGAGGCCCTCGCCGGACTTCGCCGTCTGCATCCACTTGCGGGCGACCTTGCGCGTGGTCACGTTCATGCCGTCCTCGTAGGCCACGAGGTGGCCCGAGTCGAGGGTGAAGCCCGACCCCTCGGGCAGCTCGATGCGGTCCAGCGCGCCGTAGGAGGCCACGACGACCTGCCCCTCGCCGGTCGCGTGCACGACGAACCCGCCCTCGCCGCCGAAGAGCATCTTCGCGCCGCCCCACTTGGTGTCCAGGGTCACACCCATGTCGCTGGCCAGCCACGACCCGCGGGTGAGGACGAGACCTCGTTCGGGAGTGCACTGCAGGACCGCGGCGTCGCCCGGCAGGCGGGCGGCCACGTCGATCCACGACGGGTGCTGGGGGTGCGCCGTGAAGGTCGAGACGAAGAAGGACTCCCCACCCAGCATCGAGCGACCCAGCGACTTCATGAAGCCGCCTTCCATCTGCGCCGCCACGTCGACGCCGAGGCTCATCATGGCCATGGCACCCGACTCGGCGCGGACCTGCTCCCCCGGCGCCAGCTGCAGACGGGCGGAGGCGAAGGACGGGGCGTGACGCAGCTCGACCTGCATGAGGGGCTCCTGGGGACGTGGGGTCGCTCCCCCCGATGCTGCCCCCTCGCCCGCGGCCGCGGGCGCTGTTGCGCGGATCCTGAGCCCCCGGGGGGCTCACCTAGGCTGGGCGCGATGAGCCATCCCCTGCCGCTGACCGGTGAGCGCACCCTGCCCGGCATCCCGGGCGAGGAGTACTGGTTCGCCCGGCACGAGGCGGCCTACGAGTGGCTCTGCACGACCTATGTCGAGCAGCTCGTCGGGGGTGTCGTCGTCGAGGCCGGCAGCGGCGAGGGCTACGGCGCGGACCGGCTGCGCGCCGTCGGCGCCCGAAGCGTCCTCGCCCTGGAGTACGACGAGCCCACGGTCGCCCACGTCGCCCGTGCCTACCCCGCGCTCGCCTCGGTCCGCGCCAACCTCGCCCACCTGCCCGTGCGCCCGGGCAGCGTCGACCTGCTGGTGAGCCTGCAGGTGGTCGAGCACCTGTGGGACCTGCGCGCATTCCTGCGCGACTGCGCCGCCGCGCTGCGCCCCGACGGCGCGCTGGTGGTGTCCACACCCAATCGACCGGTGTTCTCCCCCGGCCTCGGCCGCGGCGAGCGACCGACGAACCCCTTCCACGTCGAGGAGTTCGACGCCGGGCAGCTCGTCGACCTGCTCACCTCGGCGGGGCTCGGCGAGGTGACCGTGCACGGCCTGCACCACGGCGCCCGCATCGACGCCTGGGAGGCCCGGCACGGCGGGATCGTCGCGCGTCAGGTCGAGGCGGCGCTGGGCGCGGCGCCGGATCCCGATCTCGACGCCTTCGTCGCGACGGTCCGCGCTGAGGACTTCCTCGTCGCGGGCGCGGACGGCGCCCAGGATCTCCTCGCCACGGCGGTGGCGCCGTGACCGACCCCGCGGCCCCACCGGCCCCCGCCGGAGCCGCCCGGGCGGCCGAGCCCATCGGCTCGTTCTGCCTCGTGCTGCACAGCCACCTGCCCTGGCTGGTCGGGCACGGGTCGTGGCCGGTCGGGGAGGAGTGGCTGCACCAGGCGTGGGCGTCGAGCTACCTCCCCGTCCTCGACGTCCTGGACCGCCTCGGCGACGAGGGTCGCCGAGACCTGGTCACGCTCGGGGTGACGCCGGTCCTGGCCGCCCAGCTGGACGACCCGACGGCCCGCCGGTCGTTCCACACCTGGCTCGGTTTCTGGCAGGCACGTGCCGAGGGGCTCGCGACCCGCAACGAAGCGCACCTGCGCGAACTGGGCTCGCGCGAGTTCCTCGCCTCGCAGCGCGCCCTGGGCGAGGTCGAAGGTCGGTGGTCGGGCGGGCTGTCCCCCGTCCTGCGGCCGCTCGTCGACGACGGCGTCGTCGAGCTGCTCGGGGGGCCGGCCACACATCCCTTCCAGCCCCTGCTGGAGGACGAGTGGGTGCGCTTCGCTCTGCGCACCGGGCTCGACGACGCGGCGGTGCGGCTCGGGAGCAGGCCGGAGGGGATCTGGGCGCCCGAGTGCGGCTACCGCCCCGGCCTCGAGGAGCACTACGCCGACCTCGGGGTGCGCCGATTCCTCGTCGACGGCCCCACCCTCCTCGGCGCGGGCGCCAGCACGGCGCACGCCGTCCCCGTCGGCGGCTCCGATGTCGTGGCCTTCGCCCGCGACCTCGAGGTGACCTACCGCGTCTGGTCCCCGCGCCGCGGGTACCCCGGCGGCCGGTGGTACCGCGACTTCCACACGTTCGACCACGTCAGCGGGTTCCGGCCCGCCCGCGTCACGAGCACCACGACCGCGCCCGAGGACAAGGCGCCCTACGACCCTGCTCGCGCGTCCGCTGCTGTGTCCGCCGACGCCGCGGACTTCGTCGACGTCGTACGCCGCCGCCTCCTCGACCACGCCGAGCGCGACGGCAGGCCGGGGCTCGTGGTCGCCGCCTACGACACCGAGCTCTTCGGCCACTGGTGGCACGAGGGCCCGGAGTGGCTCGAGCGGGTGCTCCGGCTGCTGCCCGCGGCCGGGGTCCGCGTCACCACGCTGCGGGGCGCGCTCGAGGCGGGCCACCTGGGCCCAAGGCGGGAGCTGGGTCCCGGCTCCTGGGGATCGGGCAAGGACTGGCGGGTGTGGGACGGCGAGGCGGTGGCCGATCTCGTCGCCGCCGACCGCGAGCTGCAGCGGCGCGTGGGCAAGGTCCTCGCGGTGCGCACCGAGGGCCGGGACGCGACCCGCGACCAGGTCGCGCGCTCGGCCCTCCTGGCGCTCGCCAGCGACTGGGCCTTCATGATCACCAAGGACTCGGCCGCCGGGTACGCCCGCGACCGGCACGCCCGCCATCACGCGGACGTCGCTCGCCTGGCCTCGCTGGTGGAGCGCGCGGACCCTGCCGCGGTGGCGTACGCCGACCGGCTGCGCTCGCTCGACGGACCGTTCGGCCACCTCGACGCGCGGCTGCTCGCGGATAGCCTGTAGGCCGTGCGGATCCTCCACCTCTCCTGGGAGTACCCGCCCCTCGTCCACGGCGGTCTGGGTCGCCACGTGCACGCGCTGGCCGAGGCCCAGGCGGCCGCCGGGCACGACGTCGTGGTGGTGACCCACCACCCCGGGACCTCCGAGCACGAGGCGCTCCCCCTCGACGAGCGCGTCAACGGCGTGCGCGTCGTGCGCGCCG
Source organism: Micrococcales bacterium (assembly GCA_024641605.1). Classification (GTDB taxonomy): domain Bacteria; phylum Actinomycetota; class Actinomycetes; order S36-B12; family CAIYMF01; genus Longivirga. Next base: position 26,587 of record JAHECT010000002.1, on the reverse strand, counting down.
TCCACGAGACCTCCGAGTGGCCCCTGCACGACGACCTCGTGGCGTGGGTCCTCGGACTGGGCCACGCGATGACCCGCACCGCCCTCGCCCTCGGCACCACCTGGCGCCCCGAGGTGGTCCACGGGCACGACTGGATGGTGGCCCATCCGGCAGCCAACCTGCGCCAGGCCTTCTCCGTCCCCGTCGTCGCGACGATGCACGCCACGGAGGCGGGTCGGCACCAGGGGTGGCTGCCCAACAAGCTGTCCCGCTCGATCCACACGACCGAGTGGTGGTTCACCTACGAGGCGCGGCGCGTCATCACGTGCTCGCAGCACATGCGCTGGGAGGCGACCCGTCTCTTCGAGCTCCCCCCGGACAAGGTGGACGTCGTACCCAACGGGGTGGACCGCGCGCGCTGGTCCCCCGACGCGACCGCCGCGCAGGCGGCCCGGGCGCGCCTGGCCCCCGAGGGCCCGCTGGTCGTCTTCGCCGGGCGGCTCGAGTGGGAGAAGGGTGGGCACACGCTCGTCGCGGCGATGCCGCGCCTGCGTCGTCGCCACCCCGGCCTGCGCCTCGTGGTCGTGGGGCGGGGCTCGCAGCGCGACGCGCTCACCGAGCAGGCCCGGGCCCTGCGGGTGGCGGGATCGGTGGACTTCACCGGGTGGCTGGACGAGGACGAGCTGAAGGCGGTCGTGGCCGCGGCCGACGTGGCGGTCGTGCCGAGCGTGTACGAGCCGTTCGGGCTGGTGGCGCTGGAGACCGCCGCGATCGGCACCCCGCTCGTGGTCGCCCGCACCGGTGGCCTGGCCGAGGTGGTCCGCGACGGCGAGTCCGGGCTCGTGGTCCCGCCGCTCGACGCCGCCTCCCTGGCCGACGCCGTGAGCGCGCTGCTGCGCGACGAGGTGCTGGCCAGGCGGGTGGCGCGCACCGCACGCGAGGTCGTCGCGCGGGAGCACGACTGGGCCGGGCTGGCCGGACGCACCGTCGAGGTCTACCGGCGAGCGGTCAGCGAGGAGCGCGTGCTGCTGGCCGGCTCGCGCCCGAGCCCGTTGCTGCGCGTCGTGGTGCCCGAGGGCAACCTGCTCCGCGACGACGCCTGACGCCGGTCAGGCGCTCGCACGGACGTGGTGGTCCCGGTGCTGGCCCACGAGCCGCGTGATCACCGGGCCGGCGATGGCCACGACGAGCACGTAGGCCGCCGCCACCGGCGCGATCTCGCCGATCCCGGCCGCGACCGCGAGCCCGGCCACGAGGATGGAGAACTCGCCGCGCGCGATGAGCGCCGTTCCGGCCCGCCAGCGGCCGCGGGTCCCGACCCCGTCGCGGGAGGCGGCGTACCACCCGGTCGCGACCTTCGTCAGCGCGGTGACGACGGCGAGCGCGATCGCGACGCCGAGGACGGGCGGGAGGGACGCCGGATCGGTCGCGTAGCCGAACGACAGGAAGAACGCGGCCGCGAACAGGTCGCGCAGCGGTGCCAGGACCCGCCGGGCGGTCCGGGCGGTGCGACCGGAGATCGCCAGTCCCAGCAGGAACGCCCCGACTGCCGAGGAGATGCCGACCAGCTCGGCGGCACCGGCGACGAGCAGCGTCAGCCCGAGGACGCGCAGCATGACCTGCTCGTCCGAGTCGTGGGTCAGGAGTCGCTCGAGCGAGCTGCCCGCACGCCGGGACAGGATGAGCGCCGCGATGAGCACCGAGGAGGCGACGACGACCGCGACCGTCCCCGACAGCAGCGAGGCTCCCGCGAGGAGCACGACGAGCAGCGGGAGGTAGACCGCCATCGCGATGTCCTCGAGCACGAGGATGGACAGGACGGCGGGGGTCTCGCGGTAGCCGAGGCGGCCGAGGTCGCCGAGCGTGCGGGCGACGATGCCCGAGGAGGACACCCAGGTCACTCCCGCCATGGCCACGATGCCCGCCGGCGAGAGCCCGAGGAGCCACCCGGCGATCGCGCCGGGAGTCGCGTTCAGCACGAGGTCCACGACGCCGCTCGGCGCGTGCCGCCGGAGCGCCTGGGAGAACTCCTCGCCGGAGAACTCCAGGCCAAGCGTCAGGAGCAGGAGCACCACCCCGATCCCCGCCGCCGCCTCGAGGAAGGGGGCGGCCGCCGTGGCCGGGAAGGCACCCCCCTCTCCCACGAACAGCCCGGTGATGAGGAAGAGCGGCACCGGGGAGAGCCCGATCCGCCAGGCGACGGTGCCCGCCGCCCCCAGGATGAGCAGCAGGGCCCCCAGCTCCAGCAGGAACGAGGGGTCCGCCTTCATGCGCCGGGACCGACCGTGAGCAGCGCTCGCAGGGCGGCGAGGCCCGACTCCGTCCCGACCGCCACCACCACGTCGCCGGCCTCGAGGTCCTGGTCGGGTCGCGGCGAGGTGATGACCTGGTCGCCGCGCACGACGGCGACGACCGACGTGCCGGTGACGGTCCGGGCGCGGGTGTCCCCGAGCGTCAGCCCCGCGAAGGGCGACCCGGACGCGAGCTCGACGCGGTCGGAGTCGAGCCCGGGGACCTCGCGCGAGAGGTCCGCGAAGCGCTCGACCAGGCGGGGCGCCCCGAGCAGCTCCCCGAGGGTCTCGGCCTCGTCGGGCGAGAGCGCGAGCATCCCCGTGCACGCATCGGGGTCGTCGGCGTCGTAGACGACCAGCTCGACCGAGCCCACGCGGCTGGCGATGAGGCCGACGCGCGACCCGTCCGCCGTGCGGAACTCGTAGCGGATACCGACTCCGGGCAGCAGCGTCTCAGTCACGTCCACGGGTTCATCATGCCGACCCGACGCGGCCGGGCCCACCACGAGGGCGACATCCGCGCCGATCGGTGCTCGCCGCCGGCCTCGCCGGGGCCGCCCGGCCCGGCTCAGGGACCCGAGGCAGCGCGCGCGGTCTTGCGGGCGATGTCGGCGAGCGCGGCGCGGGTGGCCTCCTGCGCGGCGTGCACCTCCGCCCGATCCTTGAGCACGCGACCCGGTACGCCGCCGACGACCGCCCGGGCGGGGACCTCGCCCCGCACGACGGTGTGGGCCGCGAGCACGCAGCCCTCGCCCACCATCGCGCCGCGCAGCACCGTGACCTTGGTCCCCACCCAGCAGTCGGCCCCGATGCGCACGGGGGACTTCACGATCCCCTGGTCCTTGATCGGCACGCGGATGTCGTCGTAGACGTGGTCGAAGTCGCAGACGTACACCCAGTCCGCGACGATCGTCGACGCGCCGATCTCGACGTCGAGGTAGCAGTTGACCGTGTTGTCGCGGCCGAACACGCACTTGTCGCCCACCCGGAGCGTGCCCTCGTGGGCGCGCAACCGGTTCTCGTCGCCGACGTGCACCCACCTGCCCAGCACGAGCCGGCCGTAGCCCGGTCGGGCGTAGAGCTCGACGCGGCGACCGATGAACACCATCCCCTCGAGCACGACATCGGGCCGACGCAGTCTCAGCACCAGCAGGCGCCAGTAGCGCGCGAGGTACCAGGGCGAGAGCGCCCGGTGCCGCCACGCCCACCTCACCGACGCCCACGTGAGGAACCGCGCCTGCCGCGGGTCGCGCGGCGGCAGGCCGCGCACCCGGCGCGCGATCGTCCCGAGGCCCTGCAGCACGCGCCGAGGGTACGCGAGGTGGCGCGGCCACCCCACGGCAACGTGCCCGCCGCGCAGCCGACATCGATACGTAACGCGGGCGTGCGAGCGTGCCGACATGGCAGCGCCCGAGCTCACGATCCGGCCGGTCAGCAGCGACGACGCACCGGCCATCGCCCGCATGCACCGCCGGTGCTCGCTCGAGAGCGTCTATCGCCGCTACCTCACCGCGGTCCCGGCCCTGTCCCCCGCGCTCCAGCGGCGCCTGCAGGATCTCCACCTCACCCTCGTCGCCACGACGGGACGGGAGGTGGTCGCCCTGGCCCACCTCGCGACGGCGCCCGACGAGCCCACCGAGCTCGCCGTGCTGGTCGAGGACGCCTGGCAGCGTCGGGGCGTGGGCACGGCCATGATCGAGGCAGCGCTGGACCGGGCCGAGGCCGACGGGACGACCGACCTCGTGGCCTACACCCTGCCCAGCTCGACGGCCGTCCACGCGCTGCTGCGGGGTCTGCGCCGCGGGGCGCTGCGGCCGGTGTTCCGCAGGACCTCCGACGGGCTGGTCACGGTCACGATGACCCTGCCGGCGGCGCGTCGCGGCGAGCGGCTCAGCGCGTGACGTCGGGCTTCACGCCGGTCACGCACACGTTGTAGAACAGCTCGTCCGGCACGAGGCGCGACAGCACCCGCTCGTCCAGCCAGGAGAGCCGCATCCAGCCGCCATAGGCGAACCGCGCCCACCCCCACCCCAGGGCGCCGGGCCGCACGGCGGCCTCGACGGTGCGGACCGGCCACCCGAACCACGACGCGGTGAGCTCCTCGGTCACCGTGCGCACGTCGATCGCCCCGGCGCGCTGGCAGAGCGCGGCGAGCCGGTCGGGGTCGAACGTGTGGACGTCGACCACCGACTCCAGCGCCGCCGCGCGGGAGGACTCGTCGAGCTCGGCGCGCGGCCGCGCCCAGCGCTCGCGCAGGGCAGGAAGGTGCGTCACCCGGGTGGCGGTCCACCAGGTCAGCCGCGAGAGCCGTCGGGCCACCCAGTCGCCCTTCTCCGTCGGTTCGCCGGCGAAGACGAAGCGCCCGCCAGGCCGCAGCACGCGGACGACCTCGCGCAGGGCCTGCTCCAGGTCGGGGATGTGGTGCAGCACCGCGTGACCCACGACGAGGTCGAACGTGTCGTCGTCGTAGGGGATCGACTCGGCGTCCGCGACCCGCCCCTCCACGGAGAACCCGAGGCTCGTGGCGTTGCGCTGGGCGACCTCGACCATGCGGGGCGACAGGTCGGTGACGTGCCCCTCGTCCAGCACCCCTGCCTGCTTGAGGTTGAGCAGGAAGAAGCCCGTCCCCGACCCGAGCTCGAGGGCACGGCCGTAGGGCCATCCCTCGGTCCCCGCGACGTGGGCGAACCGGTCCCGGGCGTAGGTGATGCACCGCTCGTCGTAGGAGATGGACCACTTCTCGTCGTAGGTCCCGGCCTCCCAGTCGTGGTAGAGCACGTTCGCGAGCTTGGGGTCCTCCCAGGCGGCCTGGATGTCCTCGGGGGTGGGCAGCGGCCGGTTCATCGCCCGACGAACTCCGCCTTGCCGGGACCGTTCTCGACGAACGAGGTCATCCCGATGGTGCGGTCCTCCGTCGCGAACAGGGCGGCGAACTGCACCCGTTCGATGTCGAGGCCGGTGTCGAGGTCGACCTCGAGTCCGCGGTCGATCGACTCCTTGGCGGCGCGCAGCGCGTACGCCGGACCACGGGCGAGCTGGCGGGCGAGCTCGAGCGCCGCCTCGTAGACCTCGTCCGGGGCGACCACCCGGTCGACCAGCCCGATCCGCAGCGCCTCCTCGGCGTCGACGAAGCGCCCGGTGAAGATGAGCTCCTTGGCCCGCGACGGGCCCACGAGGCGCGGGAGCCGCTGGGTCCCGCCCGCCCCGGGGATGATGCCCAGGAGGATCTCCGGCTGACCGAGCCGGGCGTTGTCGCCGGCGATGCGCAGGTCGCAGCAGAGCGCCAGCTCGCAGCCGCCGCCGAGCGCGTAGCCGGTGACCGCGGCGATCGTCGGCTTGGGGATGCGCGCCACGGCGGTGAAGGCGCCCTGCAGCCCTACCGACCGGTCGACCATCTGCTGATAGCCCCAGCCGGCCATCTCCTTGACGTCGGCGCCGGCGGCGAAGACCTTCGGCCCGCCGTAGACGACCACGACCCGCACGTCGGCGCGCTCGGCGGCCTCGGTCGCGGCCGCGCGGATCTCCTCCTGCACCTGCGCGGACAGGGCGTTCATCGGCGGGCGGTCCAGCCGGATGGTGCCCACGCCGTCCTCGACCTCGAGCCGGACCAGTTCCGCCACGTCGGGCCTCCTCGACCTTCGACCGGGCGCGCGCTGCTCCCGGTGGGAGGAGCCTAGCCAGCGGGTCAGGACGCGACCCACCTGCCGGAGGCGGGTGCAGGGCAGACTGTCCCCCGCCCACCGCCGGAAGGACGCCCACGATGACCCACTCCGCACCCGACGCCGTGCGCCCTCCCGGGGCCGCGACGCCGCTGGGGGCCACGTGGACCCCGCAGGGTCTCAACCTGGCCGTGCGGGCACCCTCGGCCGATCTCGTGGAGGCGTGCCTGTTCCTCGACGACGAGGAGGTGCGCATCCCGCTCGAGGCGCGCAGCCACGGGGTGCACCACGGCTTCCTCCCGGACGTGACCGCGGGCACCCGCTACGGGCTGCGGGCGCACGGGCCGTGGGACCCCGGAGCCGGCCTGCGCTTCAACCCCGCCAAGCTGCTCGTCGATCCCTACGCCCGCGCCGTCCACGGCCAGGTCACCTCCGTCGACGTCCCTCGCCCCGGCCGCCCCGACGACCCGTCCCGCCCCGACGAGCGCGACTCCGCGCCGTTCGTGCCGCGCGGCGTGGTCGTGGCCGACGACTTCGCGTGGGGCGAGGACACGCCGCCCTCGACCCCGTGGGGCGAGACCGTGCTCTACGAGGTGCACGTCAAGGGATTCACCCAGCGCCATCCGGCGATCCCCGCCGAGCTGCGCGGCACCTACGCCGGCTTCGCCCACCCCGCCTCGATCGAGCATCTGCTGACCCTCGGCGTCACGGCGGTCGAGCTGCTGCCTGTCCACCACCACGTCGCCGAGCCGGTCCTGGCCCAGCGCGGGACCCGCAACTACTGGGGCTACTCCACCCTCGGGTACTTCGCCCCGCACGCCGGCTATGCCGCCGACCGGCGCCCCGGCGGCCAGGTCGCCGAATTCCAGGGGATGGTCAAGGCGCTGCACGAGGCCGGGATCGAGGTGATCCTCGACGTCGTCTACAACCACACGTGCGAGGGCGGGCCCGACGGCCCGTCGCTGAGCTTCCGAGGGCTCGGCGAGCGCGACTTCTACAAGCTCTCCCCGCACAGCCGCCAGTACATCGACACCACGGGCTGCGGCAACACCCTCGACGTGGGCGACCTCGACGTGCTGCGCCTGGTGATGGACTCGCTGCGCTACTGGGTGACCGAGATGCACGTGGACGGCTTCCGGTTCGACCTGGCCACGGCGCTCACCCGGGAGCGGATGGACTTCGACGAGCGCTCCCCCTTCCTCGCCGCGGTGCACCAGGACCCTGTCCTGCGGGAGGTCAAGCTCATCTCGGAGCCGTGGGACGTCGGCCCCGGCGGCTACCGGCTCGGGTCGTTCGGGTCGCCGTGGGCCGAGTGGAACGACGCCTACCGCGACGACGTGCGCAGGTTCTGGCGCGGCGGACCCGGTCCCCAGGCCGCCCCGGCCGACCTGGGGTGGCGGCTCACCGGGTCCCAGGACATCTTCCACGGGCGCTCGCCCAACGCCTCGGTCAACTTCCTCACCGCGCACGACGGCTTCACGGCGCGGGACCTGGTGTCCTACGACCACAAGCACAACGAGGCAAACGGCGAGGACAACCGCGACGGCAGCGACAGCAACAACTCGTGGAACCACGGGATCGAGGGCGAGACCGACGACCGCGCCGTCAACCACGCGCGGCTGCGCACCGGCCGCGCGATGATGGCGACCCTCGTGCTGTCCGCCGGGACCCCGATGATCGTCGCGGGCGACGAGATGGGCCGGACGCAGGGCGGCAACAACAACGCCTACAACCAGGACAACGAGATCTCCTGGATGGACTGGGACCTGCAGCAATGGCAGGCGGACCTGTACGAGTGGTCACGGGTGCTGCTCAACGCCCGGCGTCAGCACCCCACCCTCCGGCAGACCGAGTTCTTCGACGGTCGACCCGTGGCCGAGGGGCGCCCCAAGGACCTCGAGTGGCTGCGGCCCGACGGCACCCCGATGAGCGACGACGACTGGCACTCGCCGGACACGCACTGCCTCGTGATGGCGCTCTCCGGCGAGCTCGGCGTCCGCGACGAGGCGGGCCACCCGCTGCGCGACTCCGCGTTCCTCGTCGTGCTCAACCGGGGCGAGGACGAGGTGGAGCTCACGCTCCCCGCCTCGGCCTACGGCGATGCCTACCGGCGGCTCATGGACACCGACGACCACCGGCCGCGAACCGCCACCAGCACCGACCGCGCGGGGAGCGCCGTGACGGCGCACCCCCGCTCGGTCGTGCTGTTCCGCGTCGAGCGCGACTGAGCCTCAGCCCACCCCTGCGCCACCGGTCGCGTCGGCCGGGTCCTGCTCCAGCGCCGGCGCCGACGGCAGCGCCTGGAGGCCGAGCTCGGCGGGGTCGTGCAGCCCGGCGTGGCGGGGCAGGACGCGGACGGTGTAGCCGAACGGTCCGGTGTCCTCGAGGTGGAGGGCGGCCTCGTAGCGCCACCGGTTCCCCTCGTAGGACTCCACGGGCTCCAGGTCAGCGTGACGGGGGTGCACGATGCGGTCGTTGTGGTCCACGCGGCCGCTCACGAGCTCCACGACCACGTCGTCGCCGGTGAGCCCCCCGAGTGCCACGAACGCGCGCACACGCACGATCACGCCGCGCTCGGGCGCGTCACCCACGCCGCTGGCCTCGACGTGCTCCACCCGCACCCCGGGCCACGCGGCCCGGACGCGGGCCGAGTAGGACGCGAGATCCTTCGCGATCGCCGCGTCCGCGGCCAGGACCGCCCGGGAGGCGTGCGTGGCCGGGGCGTAGAGCTGGCGGACGTAGTCGCGGACCATGCGGGCCGCGAGCACCTTCGGCCCCAGGGTGGCCAGCGTGTGCTGCAGCATGGTGATCCAACGCGTGGGCAGGCCCGACTCGTCGAGGTCGTAGAAGCGCGTGGCCACGCTCTTCTCGACGAGGTCGTAGAGCGCCCCCGCCTCCAGGTCGTCGCGGCGGTCGGGGTCGGTGACGCCGTCGGCCGTGGGGATCGCCCACCCGTTCTCGCCGTCGTACCACTCGTCCCACCACCCGTCGAGGATGGACAGGTTGAGACCGCCGTTGAGCGCGGCCTTCATCCCGGACGTGCCGCACGCCTCGAGCGGACGGAGCGGGTTGTTGAGCCACACGTCGCACCCGGGGTACAGCAGCCGCGCCATGCCGATGTCGTAGTCGGGCAGGAACACGATGCGGTGGCGGACCTCGGGGTCGTCGGCGAAGGCGACGAGCTGCTGGATGAGCTTCTTGCCGCCGTCGTCGGCAGGGTGGGACTTGCCCGCGATCACCAGCTGCACTGGGCGCTCGGGGTCGAGGAGCAGGGCCTTGAGCCTCGCCGGGTCGCGGAGCATGAGGGTGAGCCGCTTGTAGGAGGGCACGCGGCGGGCGAAGCCGATGGTCAGCACGTCGGGGTCGAGGACCTCCTCGATCCAGCCGAGCTCGGCCTCGGACGCACCCCGCTGAAGCCACGAGACGCGCAGGCGTGCCCGCACATCGGCCACGAGCCGCTCGCGCAGGACGCGCTTGACCCGCCACAGGTCCCCGGGCGGGATCGAGCCCGCGGCCTCCCAGCCCGGGCTGTCCTCGGCCTCCTCCGGACCCACCTGCGCAGCGAGCAGGTCGCGGACCTCACGAGCGACCCAGGTCGCCGCGTGCACGCCGTTGGTGATCGATCCGATCGGCACCTCGTCGGAGTCGAAGCCCGGCCACAGGCCCGCGAACATCCCTCGGCTCACGTGCCCGTGCAGCTTGCTCACGCCGTTCGCGCGCTGGCCGAGGCGCAGGCCCATCACGGCCATGTTGAACACGGTGGGGTCGCCGGCCTCGAAGTCCTCGGCGCCCAGCGCCAGGACCCGCTCCACAGGCACGCCCGCGGCGGCGTTGTCGCCACCGAAGTACGTGGCCACGAGCTCCCGCGGGAAGCGGTCGATCCCGGCGGGCACGGGCGTGTGGGTGGTGAAGACGGTGCCGGCCCGGACGGCCTGGACGGCGGCCTCGAAGCTGAGGCCCTGCTGCTCGACGAGCTCGCGGATGCGCTCGAGCCCGAGGAAGCCCGCGTGCCCCTCGTTCGTGTGGAAGACCTCGGGCGCCGGCGTGCCCGTGATCCGCGCGTAGGCGCGCAGGGCACGCACGCCGCCGATGCCGAGGAGCATCTCCTGCTTGAGCCGGTGCTCGCCGCCCCCGCCGTAGAGACGGTCGGTGACGTCGCGCTCGTGCGGCTCGTTCTCCTCGACGTCGCTGTCGAGCATGAGCAGGGGCACGCGTCCGACGTCGGCCTTCCAGACGTGGGCCTTCAGCGTGCGGCCGCCGGAGAGGCCGACCTCGATGACGACCGTCGTGCCGTCCGCCTCGCGCAGCAGCGACAGCGGCAGGCCGTCCGGGTCGAGCACCGGATAGGTCTCCTGCTGCCAGCCGTCGCGCGACAGCGACTGCCGGAAGTACCCCGCACGGTAGAACAGCCCGACGCCGACGATCGGGACGCCGAGGTCGCTGGCCGCCTTGAGGTGGTCGCCGGCGAGGATGCCGAGGCCGCCGGAGTACTGGGGCAGCACCTCGGTGATCCCGAACTCCGGCGAGAAGTACGCGATCGAGCGGGGCGCGTCCTCCCCCAGCGACTGGTACCAGCGGTCGCCGGTGAGGTAGCCCTCGAGCCCGTCGGCGACCCACTGGACGTGGCCCACGAAGTCGGGGTCGGCCGCGAGGTCCGCCCAGCGCTGGGTGCTCACCTCGCCGAGCAGGCGCACCGGGTCGTGCCCGACCTGCTCCCACAGAGCGTGGTCGATGCGGGCGAACAGGTCCTGGGTCTCGGGGTGCCACGACCAGCGCAGGTTGGTCGCGATGGCCGCGAGCGGCTCCAGCGGAGCGGGCAGGACGGTGCGGACGGTGAATCGGCGGATGGCTCTCACCGGGCCAATCTAGGCGCAGCCCCTCCACGGGGGCAGAGCCCACCCGCCGGTTACATGATGTTCATCGGGTTTCAGCGTCCGCGTCATCCTGTTACGTGGATACGCTGGAACCGATGCCGCCCCGTCGACGATCCGCCGAGCCTTCGGGCTCGCGCGCGGCCGACCCCGCTCCGCCCGCCGTCGACCCGCGACCTGCGAGCACGGGGCGCTACGCGATCGAGAACCTCTCGCCCGTGGTCGCGTGCGGCACCCGCCCCGTCAAGGCCGTCGTCGGCGAACGCATCACCGTCACCGCCACCGTGTTCCGGGAGGGCCACGACGCCGTGGCGGCCACCCTGGTCTGGACGGGGGCCGACGGAGAGCCGGTCTCGACCCCGATGCGTGCGCAGTCGGTGGACACCTGGGCGGCCGACCTGGTGGCCGGCCCCATGGGTGAGGGCCGCTACCACGTCGAGGCGTGGGGCGACCCGGTCGAGACGTGGCGGCACCGCGCCGAGGTCAAGGTGCCGGCAGGCCTCGACGTCGAGCTCGAGCTGCGCGAGGGCGCGCTGGTCCTCGAGCAGGCGCTCAGGGGCCTGCCGCGGGGCAAGGTCCGCGACCCGATCAAAGCGGCCGTCGCCGCCCTGCGCGACGAGGCCCGCCCGGCCGAGGCGCGCCTCGCGGTGGCGCTCTCGCCCGAGGTCCGCGACGTCCTGGACCGCCGCCCCCTGCGCGAGCACGTGACCGCGAGCCCGCCGGTCCCGGTGCGGGTCGAGCGCGAGCGGGCGCTCGTCGGGTCCTGGTACGAGTTCTTCCCCCGCTCCGAGGGCGCGACCCTCGACCCGCCGCGGTCGGGCACCTTCGCGACCGCGGCCGAGCGGCTCCCCGCGATCGCCGCCATGGGCTTCGACGTCGTCTACCTCCCGCCCATCCACCCCGTCGGGCGGACCCACCGCAAGGGCCGCAACAACACGCTCACCCCCGGACCCGACGATCCCGGCGTCCCCTGGGCGATCGGTTCGGCGGAGGGCGGGCACGACGCGATCCATCCCGACCTCGGCAGCCTCGAGGACTTCCGGGCGTTCGTCGCCCGCGCCGAGGCCCTGGGTCTGGAGGTGGCCCTCGACCTCGCCCTGCAGTGCTCCCCGGACCACCCTTGGGTGCGCGAGCACCCGAACTGGTTCGCGCACCGGGCCGACGGATCGATCGCCTACGCCGAGAACCCGCCCAAGAAGTACCAGGACATCTACCCCCTCTACTTCGACACCGATCCCGAGGGGCTCTACGTCGAGGTGCTGCGGGTCGTGCGGCACTGGATGGACAACGGCGTGCGGATCTTCCGGGTCGACAACCCGCACACCAAGCCGGTCGCCTTCTGGGAGCGGCTCATCGGTGCGGTCAACGCGACCGACCCCGACGTCATCTTCCTCGCCGAGGCGTTCACGAAGCCGGCGATGATGCGCCTGCTGGGCGAGGTCGGCTTCCAGCAGTCGTACACGTACTTCACCTGGCGCAACGAGAAGTGGGAACTGGAGGAGTACTTCCGCGAGCTGTCCGGCCCGCTGGCGGCGTCCATGCGTCCCAACGTCTTCGTCAACACCCCGGACATCCTCAGTGCCTACCTCCAGTACGGCGGCCCGGCGGCGTTCGCCATCCGAGCGACCCTCGCGGCGACGCTCTCCCCCACCTGGGGGGTCTACTCGGGCTTCGAGCTCTTCGAGCACGTCGCCGTTCGTCCCGGCAGCGAGGAGTACCTCGACTCGGAGAAGTACGAGTACCGCCCGCGCGACTGGGCCGCGGCCGAGGCCGAGGGCCGGACCCTCGCGCCCTACCTCGCCCAGCTCAACACGTGGCGCGCGCGGCACCCCGCGCTGCGCCGCCTGCGCAACCTGCACGTCCACCGCTGCGACAACGACCGCATCCTCGCGTTCAGCAAGCGCGAGGGCGACGACGTGGTCCTCGTCGTGTGCAACCTCGACCCGCACTCCACACGGGAGGGCGTCCTCGACCTGGACCTGCCGGCTCTCGGCCTGGACTGGGGCGACTCGTTCGCCGCCCACGACCTGGTCACCGGTCAGACGTGGATGTGGGGGCAGCGGCCCTACGTGCGCATCGACCCGCACGTCCACGTGGCGCACGTGATCCACCTTCGACCCGGAACGGTGTGACCCATGGCCACGTCCTCGTCACGATCGGGCTCCGTCCCGCCGGAGCCGCCCTCCGACCTGGCCCCCGTGGCGACCGCCGACCTGCAGCGCCTCGTCGACGGCGCCCACCACGATCCGCACGCGATTCTCGGCCCGCACCCCTACCGCGGCAAGGTCACGGTGCGCGTCCTGCGCCCGTGGGCCGCCTCCGTGCACGTCCTCACCCGCGACGCGTCGGGCTCGGAGCAGCGGCACCGGCTCGACCACGAGCACGCGGGCGTGTGGGCCGGGGTCCTCGACCTGCCCGACGTGCCCGACTACCGCCTCGAGGTCGACTACGACGGGGACACCCAGGTCGTCGACGACCCCTACCGCTTCCTGCCGACGCTCGGCGAGATGGACCTGCACCTCATCGGCGAGGGGCGCCACGAGACGCTGTGGACGGTCCTGGGCGCGCACGAACGCTCCTACCCCTCCGCCCTGGGCGACGTGCACGGGACCTCGTTCGCCGTATGGGCGCCCAACGCGCACGGGGTCCGCGTGGTCGGGGAGCTCAACCACTGGGACGGCACGGGCAGCCCCATGAGATCCCTCGGCAGCAGCGGGGTGTGGGAGCTCTTCCTGCCCGGCCTCGGCTCCGGGACGACCTACAAGTTCGAGATCCTCGGCGGGGACGGCGTCTGGCGCACCAAGGCCGACCCCATGGCCCGGCACACCGAGCACCCGCCGGCGACCGCGTCGGTCGTGTTCACCTCGCACTACCAGTGGCGCGACGACGCCTGGATGGAGCGCCGTCGCGGCACCGACCCCTACCGCTCCCCCATGTCCGTCTACGAGATCCACCTGGGCTCGTGGCGTCCCGGCCTGGGCTACCTCGCGCTCGCCGAGGAGCTCACCGCCTACGTGAGCGAGCTCGGATTCACCCACGTCGAGTTCCTCCCCGTCGCCGAGCACCCCTACGCGCCGAGCTGGGGCTACCAGGTCACCTCTTACTACGCGCCGACGTCGCGCTTCGGGTCGCCCGACGAGTTCCGTCACCTCGTGGACCGGCTGCACCAGGCGGGCATCGGCGTCATCGTCGACTGGGTCCCCGCCCACTTCCCGAAGGACGAGTGGGCGCTGGCCCGCTTCGACGGGACGCCGCTCTACGAGCACGCGGACCCGCGGCGCGGCGAGCAGCCGGACTGGGGCACGCTGGTCTTCGACTTCGGGCGGCGTGAGGTCCGCAACTTCCTCGTCGCCAACGCCACGTACTGGCTCGAGGAGTTCCACGTCGACGGGCTGCGGGTCGACGCCGTGGCCTCGATGCTCTACCTCGACTACTCGCGCAAGGAAGGCGAGTGGACGCCCAACCAGTACGGCGGCAGGGAGAACCTCGAGGCGGTGGCGTTCATCCAGGAGGCCAACGCGACCGCCTACAAGCGCTCCCCCGGCGTCGTGATGATCGCGGAGGAGTCGACCGCGTGGCCCGGCGTCACCAGGCCGACGCACCTCGGCGGCCTGGGCTTCGGCCTGAAGTGGAACATGGGCTGGATGAACGACACGCTCTCCTACGTCGCGCGCGAACCCATTCACCGGCAGTGGCACCACCACGAGATGACCTTCGCGATGGTCTACGCCTGGAGCGAGCAGTACACCCTGCCCATCAGCCACGACGAGGTCGTCCACGGCAAGGGGTCGTTGATCGGGAAGATGCCCGGCGACCGGTGGCAGCAGCTCGCCAACGTCCGGGCCTACCTCGCGTTCATGTGGGCCCACCCGGGCAAGCAGCTGCTGTTCATGGGCTCGGAGTTCGCGCAGTACGCGGAGTGGAGCGAGGCCCGGGGCCTGGACTGGTGGCTGCTCGACAACCACGACCACCGCGGCGTCCAGCAGTGCGTCGCCGACCTCAACCGCGTCTACCGGGACTCGCCGGCCCTGTGGCGGCGCGACATCGACTCCGGCGGCTTCGAGTGGATCGACGCCGACGACTCCGCCGGCAACACGTTCTCGTGGCTGCGCTGGGGCGACGGCGGCGAGGTCCTCGCCTGCGTCGTCAACTTCTCCGGCGGGCCGCACGAGGAGTACCGGATCGGTGTTCCCCACGGCGGGGCCTGGTCGGAGGTGCTCAACACCGACGCCGAGGTCTACGGCGGCTCCGGCGTCGGCAACCTGGGCACGGTCCAGGCGGAGGAGATCCCCTGGCACGGGCGGCCGTACAGCATCGCGCTGCGCGTCCCTCCGCTCGGCGCCCTGTGGCTGCGCCCCGCGTAGCTGCCCCTCCCTGGGGGCGGACGTTCCGCCGCTCCATGAACCGCCCGTGTCCATGTCTCGTCCTTCTCGTGAACGGCACCCGCGGATGCGCTCGTCCCGGGACACTCGAAGGGACCCGTGGAGGAACCATGACCCTGACCCACCCGTCCCGTCCGGCCCGCAACAAGGGGACGCTCGCCGTGGACCCGATGCTGCTCCTGACCCAGGAGGGGATCCCGCGCCACTCGCTCCCGTTGGTCGAGACGGGGCCGGAGGTCGCCTACCAGGTGATCCACGACGAGCTCATGCTCGACGGGAACGCCCGGATGAACCTCGCCACGTTCGTGACGACGTGGATGGAACCCCACGCCGAGCGGCTCATGGCCGAGTGCCTCGACAAGAACATGATCGACAAGGACGAGTACCCGCAGACGGCGGAGCTCGAGTCCCGCTGCGTCGAGATCCTCAGTCGCCTGTGGCACGCGACCGAGGAAGGACGAGCGACGGGTTGCTCCACGACCGGATCGAGCGAGGCGGCCATGCTCGGGGGCCTCGCCCTCAAGCGACGGTGGCAGCAGCGCCGCGCGGCGGCGGGCCTGCCCACCGACAAGCCCAACATCGTGATGGGCATCAACGTCCAGATCTGCTGGGAGAAGTTCGCCAACTACTGGGACGTCGAGATGCGCCTGGTGCCGATGGACGGCGACCGCTACCACCTGTCGGCCGACGGCGCGGTGGCACTGTGCGACGAGAACACCATCGGTGTGATCGCCGTGCTCGGATCGACCTTCGACGGAAGCTACGAGCCCGTGGCCGAGATCTGCGCGGCGCTCGACGACCTGCAGAGCCGCACGGGTCTGGACATCCCCGTCCACGTGGATGGCGCCTCCGGTGCCTTCGTCGCCCCGTTCCTGGATCCCGACCTCTCGTGGGACTTCGCGCTCCCTCGCGTGGCCAGCATCAACGCGTCGGGGCACAAGTACGGTCTCGTCTACCCCGGAGTGGGCTGGATCCTGTGGCGCGACGCCACGGCCCTTCCGGAGGACCTGATCTTCTGGGTGAACTATCTCGGCGACACCATGCCCACGTTCGCGCTCAACTTCTCCCGCCCCGGCGCCCAGGTGGTCGCGCAGTACTACAACTTCCTGCGCCTCGGCTTCGACGGGTACTCGAAGATCCACGGCTACGCACGCGAGGTGGCGACGCGACTGTCCGCCGAGATCGCCGAGATCGGCCCCTTCCAGCTGCTCACCAAGGGCGACGAGCTCCCGGTGTTCGCGTTCGCGCTCAAGCCGGAGGTGTCGGGCTATACCGCGTTCGACGTCTCTGACGCCCTGCGCCAGCGAGGATGGCAGGTGCCGGCGTACACGTTCCCCGCGAACCGCGAGGACCTGACGGCCTTGCGTGTGGTCGTCCGGCGCGGGTTCAGCCACGACCTCTCCGAGCTGCTCATGAACGATCTGCGTCGCGTGGTGGAGCGTCTCGAGCGAGGCGGTGGGGCGGACCCGGACGCAGCACCCGGCTTCCATCACTGACGCGACGTCACGTCCGGCGCCGCGGGGGCAGGAGAAGCGCAGCGGCCACGAGGAAGCACGCCGCACCGAGCACGGTGCCGGCGTTCGCCGCGGCGAGGTTGCGGACGCCGTCGCCCTCGGGGAAGGCGCCGACCGCGGAGATGCCGAACAGCACCGAGCCCAGCATGGTGATGACGGCCACCGACCAGGATCGGCTGCGGACGTGGGTGTGGCGACGGGCCCTCACCTCCGGTGCGAGGGCGATCGCGCTCGACATCAGGAAGAGCACCGATCCGACGGCGTCGGGCCGCCAGACCCGCTCGGCCGACACATCGGCCGTGCCCGCGAGGGCGAGCACCGAGGCGAGGGTGGTGACGTTGAAGGCGAAGGTCCCCGCGAGCTGCACCGCCGCCGCCGTCCAGTCCGTGCTCCGCGGGCGCATCCACCGGTTCCACCGTACCGCCGGCACCGCGTCCGCGGGCAGCTCCCGTCGGGCGACGACGAACTGGAGCCAGGCCGCACCGGTGAAGAAGAGCGACCCCGTGAAGAAGGTCCAGCCCGACACGGTGACGGGCAGCGTGCCCGAGCTGAGGGGAACTCCCAGCATGAACAGCGCCGAGCCGATGATGAATCCCCACGCCATCGCCGGGACGAGGCGCGGGAGAGCCTGCGGCGGCTCGGTCATGGACGGCTCACACGGTGAGACTACGTGTCCTGATCTCCAGGCCCGCGACTCCGAGCCCGAGCCCGTGGAAGGCTGACGTCGTGACCACCAGTCGGCGAGGGGAGTGAGGTCGGTGGGCCGCGAGCACGGGCACGAGCACGACCCCGCGTCGCCAGGCCTGACGCGCTACGCCTGGCTGTCCATCGGCGCCGCCGTGCTGACGATCGGGCTCAAGCTCAGCGCGTTCCTCGTCACCGGGTCGGTCGGGCTGCTGTCGGACGCGGCCGAATCCGTGGTCAATCTCGTCGCCGCGGTCATCGCGCTCGTGGCCCTCACCGTGGCCGCGCGCCCGCCCGACGACAGCCACCACTACGGCCATGGGAAGGCCGAGTACTTCTCGGCGGGGCTCGAGGGCCTCATGATCTTCGTGGCCGCGGCGGTCATCCTCGTCGCCGCCGTGCGCCGCCTGCTCGAGCCGCAGCCGCTGGAGGCGATCGGGCTGGGCCTGGCCATCACGCTCGTCGCCACGGTCGTCAACGGAGCCGTCGGCCTGCTGCTGATCCGGGTCGGGCGCGGGCACCGCTCGCCGACCCTGGTCGCCGACGGGCAGCACCTCATGACCGACGTCTGGACCTCCGTCGGCGTGATCGTCGGCGTGCTGCTGGTGGGAGTCACGGGGTGGCTCCCCCTCGACCCGCTCATCGCCATCGCCGTCGCGCTCAACATCCTCGTGATGGGTACCCGGCTCGTGCTCAGCTCGGCGAGCGGGCTGCTCGATGCGGCGCTCCCTCGCGAGGAGCTCACCCGTCTCACCGGCCTGCTGGATGCCCGCACCAGCGACGAGGTGTCCTTCCACGGGCTGCAGACCCGCGTGAGCGGGCGGCACAGGTTCGTCACGGTGCACGTCCTCGTGCCGGGCTCGTGGACGGTGCAGCAGGCGCACGACATCGTCGAGGAGGTGGAGTCGGAGGTCCGCGCGGCCCTGCCCGACGTCGAGGTCACCACGCACGTCGAGCCGCGCGAGGACGAGCGCAGCTACGGCGACTACCGCTTCGACGGATCGATCCGGCGCGCCGACACGGAGCCTCCGGCATAGGGTCGAGGTCCCAGCGTTCGTCCTCACCGAAGGTGGCTGCCATGGGCTTCCGCGTCGTCGCCGACTTCTCCCTCTGCAAGAGCAACGCGGTGTGCATGGCCACCGCGCCCGAGGTCTTCGAGGTGGACGACCGCGGCTACCTCACTGTCCTCATGCCCGAGCCGGACGAGGCGATGCGCGAGCTGGTCGAGCGCGCGGTGGACGCCTGCCCGACGCAGGCGCTCCGCATCGAGGACTAGAAGAGCGCGTTCGCCAGGGCGGTCCGCGCGGTGATCACGCGCGGGTCGCCGTCGCCCACGAGGGTGAACAGCGCCAGGACGTGCTCGCGGGCGGCGGCCCGCTCGTCCCCCGCGGTGCGGCGCACGAGCTCGATCATCCGCGCCAGCGCCTCGTCGACCCGGCCGGAGAGCAGCTCGACGTCGGCCGCAGTGGCCTGGGCCTCCAGCGAGTCCGGGGCCTGCCCGGCCGCCTGGACCGCTGCCTCGGGGTCGACCCCGTCGGTGCGGCGGAGCAGCTGCACCTGCAGCAGGCCGGCCCGGGCGTCGGCGTCGGTCGGCGACGAGTCGAGGATCGAGCGGTACGCCGCCTCGGCGGTGTCCCAGTCCGCCGCCTCGATGGCGTCGTAGGCGGCATCGAAGCGAGGGTCGCCCGCCGGCTCCTCCGCCGGGGCCGCCTCGCCCAGGCGGCCGGTCACGCCGTTGGCGGCGGCCACGCGCAGCAGCTCGTCGAGGTATTGACGGACCTGGGGCTCGGGCAGGGCACCCTGGAAGAGCGGCACGGGCTGGCCCTTGACGACCGCCATGACCGTCGGGATCGACTGAACCTGGAATGCTTGTGAGATGCGCGGGTTCGCGTCGACGTCGACCTTGGCGAGGACCCAGGCACCGGCGTCCTGAGCGGCGAGCTGCTCGAGGATCGGTGACAGCGTCCGGCACGGCTGACACCAGGTCGCCCAGAGGTCGATCACCACGGGCACCTGGAAGGACCGGTCCAGCACCTCGGTCTGGAAACTGGCCTCCGTGACGTCGACGACGACGCCGACGGGCGGCGGGACCTCGCCGGAGGCGATCCGGCGCTCGGCAGCGGACTGCGCCTCGCGGGCGGCGGCGACAGCGGCGAGGTCGACCGCGCCGCGCAGGGGGACCGAAGGAGTGCTCACGGACCCATTGTCCACACCCGACCGGGCGGACCGGCGGGGCGGTCAGAACCCGGGCGCCCCGATGGGGACCGAGACGACGACGCTGGAGACCCACCACCACGTGGTGAGGGCCGCGGCGACGAGGCCGACACCGGCCGCGGACAGCACGGCCGGCCACGTCCGGGTCGCGGGTGCCGTCGTGGGGACGGCGGGGACGAGGGCGAGAGTGGCGGACATGGTGTCCTCCTTTCCACTACGCTTCGTATCGTAGTCTAAATTCCTCGGGGTGTCGACCGGACACCCCTCGTCGGCTCCGTGGCAGGCTCCCCGTGATGACGACCTCCCCGCCCCGCGGCCGGCCGCGCTCGAGCGCGGCCGACGCCGCGATCCTGGACGCGACGCGCGACCTGCTCGCCTCCGGCGGCTGGAACGCCCTCACCGTCGAGGGCGTGGCCGCGCGCGCGGGTGTGGCCAAGACGACCGTCTACCGGCGTTTCGCGTCCCGGACCGACCTGGCCGTGGCGGTCCTGGACGACCTGCTGGACGCCACTCGGGCGGCGCTCGACGCGACGACCGACCCGAACGTGGCCGTGCGCGACGCGATCCGGGCCTGCGCCGAGGCCTACCGCAGCCCGGCGGCCCGGGGCGCGTATCTCGCGGTCATCGCCGCGGCGGACCACGACCCGGCCCTGCGCGAGGCCGTGGACGCCCGCGTCGTCGACCAGGCCCGCCGACTCGTCATGCGCGGCCTCGGCCTGCTGCTGGAGCAGGGCGGCACCACGGCTGTGGGCGCGGCGGCCGTCATCGAGACCGACCTCCTGCTCGACCTGGTCGCCGGCACGCTCGTGCACCGCATGCTCGTCCGGGGCCAGGAGGTCGACGACGAGTTCATCGACCAGCTCGCCGCCGCGGCTCTCGCCGCCGTCAGGGCGGCGGGGGCGTGACCGGGCCGGGTCAGGCACCCGCCCCGCCCGGTCGGGGCAGCGCCCGGGGATGCCTCCCGCCCCGCATCAGACGTTTCGCACAATCCTCTGGCACACTGGTCCGCACCGCGGATCGCCCGATCCGCCCGAGGAGCACCCCGTGACGCAGACGACCAGCCGGCCCGAGCACGGTGGCCTGCGCGAGCACGTCGTGGACCAGCTGCGGCGCGACATCGTCGAGGGCGTGCTCCCGCCCGGGACGCCGCTGCGCACCGAAGCGGTCATGGAGCGCTTCGGTGTGTCCAACTCCCCCCTCCGCGAGGCCTTCGCCCAGCTCGCGGCCGAGGGGCTCGTCGAGGTGTTCCGCAACCGCGGCGTCGTGGTGGCACCGCTCACCCGAGACGGTGCGGCGGACCTCATCCGGGTCAGCTCGCTGCTCTGGGAGACGGCCTTCCGCTGGGCGATCCCCCGCATGACCAGCGGCGACCTGTCCTCGCTGCGTCGCATGGGCGTGGACTTCGACCTCGCCTACCGCAGCGGCGACGCCATCAGCGCCATCCTCGACGCGGAGCGTGTCGAGCGGTTCGTCATGGAGCGCTGCGGCAGCGAGGAGCTGCTGCGCGCCATCGAGTCCTCCACCGGCCGGGTGGCGCGTGTGCGTCGGTTCCTCGGCCCGGAGGATCACATCGACGCCAGCGCCGAGCTCGTGGTCGAGACCCTGGCCGCGGCTGAGGGGTCCGACCCGGAGCGGGCGGTCAACGCCGTGCGCTCCCTGTGGAAGGACCTCTCGGACTCCCTCGACGCCGCGACCCTCCCGGACGCCTCATGAGCACGCGTCAGGCACCGCCGGACGGACGACCGGCCCCTCAGTCCCCCTACCGCGTCTCGCTGGCCCGGCGCCAGCGGGCCGGGCGCATCAGCCGTGCACTGGGCTGGGTGACGCTGCCGCTGCTCATCGTCGGCAACACGCTCTACTACGTCCCGAACGAGGCAGCCTACGTGGCGTCCGTGGTCCTGCAGGTCACGTTCGTCGGCCTCATGCTCGTGCACGCGGGACTGTCGGTGTACGTGTTCGGCTACGTCCGCCCGGCCCGCACCCTGCGGGTCTTCCACATCTACTTCGGCTACGCCACCCTCGTGATCGTCTTCGCCGCCCAGCTGACGATCGGGATGAACCCGCTGCACCTGGTGCTCAACGTCCTCATGTACGCCGCGCTCGCCGGCCACGTGGCCATCGGCGTGCGCTACTGGCTCGCCCGCCGCCGCGCGGTCGCCTCCGGGGTGACCCAGCGCACCTCGATGCCGGACTGATCGCCCGGCCGTCGCCTCTCGGGGCCGACGACCCGCGCGCCGCGCCCGGAGACGCCACGCCCCCCGCGCGAGGAGGGGTCGGTGCGCGGGGGGCGTAGGGGCCGGGGTGAGGGGTTCCGGCCGCGGGCGGGTCGACGGGATCAGGTCCCGCGCGTGCCCGGTCTGGTAGCTCAGGGCGCGTCGAGCACCTGCCCGTCACGCACGCGCGACTGCTTGCGGTCGAGTGCCTCCTGGCGTCGCCGTTCCTTGGCCTTCGCCACCCGGCCCACACTGAGGTAGGCGGTCGCCACGCACGAGGACAGCAGGAGGATCTCGCCGATGTTCTGCAGCAGGCCGTTCTCCAGGAAGAAGAGCGCGAGCACGAACATGGTCGCCGAGGACAGGAGCACCCAGGGCCAGCGGGCGTAGCGCTGCATCGCGCCGCCGATGATGAGCATCGACACGACCGTGGCGATCTCGGCCAGGGGCGGGCCGGCCTCGCCCGTGGCCTTGTAGGCGTAGACGCCGTCGTCGATGGCGTAGCCCAACGTGAGCTCGAGCTCTCCCGCCACCCCCGCGAGCACGGCGAAGAACGTGACCGCTCCCCAGAGGGTGAGCCGCCCGCGGTTCTCGTAGCCGGGGATGGCGAGGCGCTCGGCCGAGAGCGCGCAGAACATGATGAGCAGCGGGGTGAACAACGCGTGCATCACGTAGCGGGGGTAGCTCGCGAGCTGGAAGGCGGTGCTCTCGTCGAAGAGGGACCCGCCGAACGCCAGCATGAAGTTGTCGTAGACGAGGCCGCCGAGGACGAAGAGCAGCAGCGCCGAGTCGGCGACCTTGACGGCCCGGCCGCGGCGCAGGATCCGCACCGTCAGCACGAGCAGAACGATGCTGACTATCCACAGGACCGCGAACCCGAAGGCCTGCACGGAGGTCACGACCGCCCCCTCACTCGGCGCCGGTGAACGGGGTCACCGGGCCGGAGTAGGTGAAGGCGGGTCCGACGTACTCCAGCGGCCGCCCGGCGCCGGCCGGTGCGTACACCGAGTCGGCGAACGACGTGGCGAACGTGCTGGCGGCCTGCCAGGACGTGCCGAGCGCGGCGGCACCGGAGGCGACGCCCGCGGCGTTGAGCAGGGCATCCTTGGCGATCCCGCTCGTGGCCGCCTGCAGGAAGAGCACCGCGTCGCAGTAGTTGAGGGCACGGTTGGCGTTCGCGCGCCCCTCGAAGGTCTCGCCCGCACCGTCGAAGATGTCGATGCACGTCTGCTCGGCGGCCGAGGGGAACGCCTCGGTCGACCCGACCCCGTCACGCGACGGGATGAACCCGAGCCCGAGCGCGCCGGCGAGCTGCGCGGGCGGGTGGAATGCCGGGTTCGCGGCCGCGAACTCGGGGCTGTCGAAGCTGGTGAGCGCGAGCCGCGGCGTGTACTGCTGCGGCGCCGAGAGCGAGGTCCAGTAGCCGACGTTGTCGGGTCGGCCGAGGAACAGGACGCGATCGACGCCTGCCTCCTTGAACGCCAGGACACCAGCGCCGGCGGTCGCGCCCGCTGTGCCGCCGTCGGTCTGGTCGATCTCGGCCACCTGCACGTCGGTGACGCCGATGGCCGCGAGCGCGGGCGTGAGGACCTTCTCGTTGACCTCGGCGTACTGCGGCTCCTTCTCCTGGACCACGCCGACCGTGACGTCGCCGTCGAAGAAGCCGGCGGACTCCAGGGTCGGGACGAGGTTGGCGGCCACGACGTCGAGGGTCGAGGTGCTCGGCGCCCACAGGTACGGCGAGAGCCCGTCGTAGACCGACTGGGCCAGAGCGACGCCACCTGCGTCGACCATGAGCGTGTCCGCCTTGCGGTAGCACTCGCGGGAGCTCTGCTCGCGCTGCCCGATGAGCACGACGGCGAACACGCCCTCGTCCTGGGTGAGCTGGGTGCACAGCTGGTTCTCGGTGGCGGGGCTGGCGGTCGCGGCGTCGTACTCCACGACGACCGGCTCGAGGGTGCGACCCGCGATGCCTCCCGTGGCGTTCACGTGGGCGACGAGGGCGTCCACCTGCGTCGCGATGTCGCCCGGGTCGGCGGTGTTGAACGCACCGCCTGCGGCGGTCGCCTTCTTCAAGGTCACGAAGCCGACCTTCACCGACTCCGCGGTGACGCCGGGACCGTTCTCACCCGAGGCGCTCGCCGAGGAGTCGCCGGACCCTCCGGTGGAGCCGCACGCGGCGAGCAGCGCGGCGGCGGCGAGGAACGTGACGGTGCGCGGACCGCGCATGGATGGGCTCCCTCGATCGGGGCGACCCCTCCGTCGCCCGGTGGGACGAGCGTGCCGGGGATCACGGCGGATGTCCAGAGATTTCGCACAAAAACTTTTACGTGTCGCACAAAGTGCTTGACTCTCGCCCTCCTCACCCCCACCATCGACATCAACCACCGCCCCGCCCGATCGCCGCCGTCCGTGACGCCGTCCCCCCGGAGCCGTAGTGACCTCGCCCGCAGACCGCACCGAACGCAAGCGCAGCATCACCCGATGGAACCGACGCCTCGGGTGGCTGCTCGTGGTGACCTTCCCGCTGTCCTATGGCACCGCGTGGCTCAGCGACCGCTTCCCCGACGGCTCGGCCGGATCGTGGCTCTCGCTGCTCGACGTCCTCGCCCAGGTGGTCGGGACGATCGTCCTGCTCACGCACGCGGCGTACTCGTTCTTCGTGTTCGGCTTCCCCGCACCGCGGCTCACGCTGCGCTCGGTCAACGGCTACCTGGCCTACCTCGTCCTGCTCGTCTACCTCCTCAGCCAGGTGGCCGTGGGCGTCGAGCCTCAGCACGTCGTACTCACGATCGTGGCCTTCGTCTTCATCGGTCTGCACGTCCTCATCTCCGTCGTGCTGCGCAACCAGCGGGGAACGCGCGACGACCCCGACCTGGCCCAGGACACGCGAGCGCTGCTCCAGCCCGACGCCGTGATCCTCGACGGCATCAACGACCAGCTCGCCCAAGGGACCGCGCCGCACGACGCCCGTCCGCTGGAGGCGTCGCACCTCGACGTCGTCCTGGGGCAGGTGCAGGTCCTCTACGACGTGAGCCTGATGCTCGGCGCCGGCGAGATCGTCGTCCTCATGGGCAGCAACGGCGCCGGGAAGACGACGACGTTGCGCACCCTCGCCGGACTTCAGCGCCCGGACGCAGGCGCGGTACGCCTGGACGGGTTCGACGTGAGCGGTCTGTCGCCGACCGGGCGATCGGCGCTCGGCCTGCGCCTCGTGGTCGGTGGGCAGGCGGTGTTCGGCCCGCTGACCGTGCGGGAGAACCTGGAGCTGTTCGGGGCGGCGCTCGAGGTCTCCGCCGCCGAGCGCGCGCAACGCACCCACGACGTGGTCGACGCCTTCCCCTGGCTGGCCGACCGTGAGGACCAGCTGGCCTCGACGCTGTCCGGCGGCGAGCAGCAGATGCTGGCGGTGGCCCAGGCGTTGCTCGTGCGACCGCAGGTCCTGCTCGTCGACGAGTTCTCGCTCGGCCTGAGCCCGCTGGTCGTCGGGCAGCTGGTGGAGGTGGTCCGGCGCATCGCCGACCGGGGCACGGCCGTGCTGCTGGTCGAGCAGTCCGCGAGCGTCGCCCTCGATCTCGCAGATCGCGTCTACCTCATGGAGAAGGGCCGGATCGTGCTGGAGGACAGCGCCGCGGCGCTGCGGGAGAATCCGCACCGGCTCACCGAGGTGCTGGTCCAGGGCTCCGGGCCGGTGACGGCATGAGCGTCACCCCCGCGGCCCTCCTGCAAGGGCTCATCCTGGGAGTCCCCTACGGCCTGCTGGCCGTGGGACTGGTCCTGGTCTACAAGGTCAGCAGGTTCATCAACTTCGCCCAGGGCGCGATCGGGGCCTTCGGCGGCGCGATCGTAGGCTCGCTCGTCGTCACGTACGGCGTGCCCTACTGGCCGGCCTTCGCCCTCGGCGTCCTCAGCGCAGCGGGGATCGCGGCCGCCACGGAGGCGACCGTGGTCCGTCGCCTGCAGGGCCAGCCGCGGATGATGGGCGTCATCATCACGCTGCTCCTGGCCCAGCTCCTCGTGGGCATCGCGATGTCGATCAACACCGACGCGGCGTTCGGCACCACCTACCCCGACCCGTCCGGCTTCCCCTCCTTCGAGGTGGGCTCCCTGGTCATCGTGCCGTCCTACACGGCCCTGCTGGTGCTCGGTCCGCTCGTCGTCCTGGGCGTCGTCCTCCTGCTGCGACGAACCCGCTTCGGTCTCGGCATTCGCGCGACGGCGGCGAACCCCGACGCCGCCTGGCTGGTCGGTCTCGCTCCCCTGCGCATCACGCAGCGGTCCTGGGCGCTGGCAGGCGGCATCGCAGCCTTCTCGGCCATCCTGCTCTGGCCCACCCAGGGCAACGACGCGCTCAGCCCGTCCCTCATGCTCCGCGGCCTCGTCGCCGCGGCCATCGCCCGCTTCGTCAGCGTCGGGGTCGCCTTCGCGGCCGGCCTGGTCATCGGTGTCGTCGACGTCGTCATCCGGACCCAGTCGGCAACGAGCGGGCTGCTCGACGTGATCCTGCTCGCGACCGCGCTCGTGGTCCTGCTCGTCCGTCCACTCCGGTCGGGTCGGGAGTCGGGCGGGGACGGCGACTGGACCAAGCTCACCCTCAGACGCGCACCATCCGCGTACCGGCAGTTCTGGCTGACCCGCCACTTCGGCGTCGTGGTGGGGGTGATGACCCTCGTCCTCATGGCGACCGCGGTGCCGGTGTGGTTCCTGGACAACTCCTCGGCGTTCGTCCTGGTGCAGGTGTTCGCGTTCGGCATCGTGGGGCTCTCGGTCCTCGTCCTGA
>JAHECT010000064.1:5709-12552 GCA_024641605.1 Micrococcales bacterium | reverse complement strand
GGCGTCGCGCTGGCCGGCGGGTCGCACCGGGAGGCGCCGCTGCGGCCGGGCACCTTCCGCCCCGACGTCGACGCGCTCCGGGCCGCGATCACGCCGAGGACGCGCGTGCTCCTGCTCAACACCCCGCACAACCCCACGGGGATCGTGTTCAGCGCCGAGGAGCTCGCCGCGATCGCCGACGTCGTCCGCGAGCGCGACCTGTGGGTCATCTCCGACGAGGTCTACGAGCACCTCGTCTTCGCCGGTCACGCGCACCTGCCGTTCGCGACCCTGCCCGGGATGGCCGAGCGCACGCTCACCGTGGGCAGCGCCGGGAAGTCCCTGTCGATGACGGGGTGGAAGGTCGGGTGGGCGACCGGTCCCGCCGATCTCGTCGCGGCCGTGCGGGTCACGCGTCAGCACATGAGCTACGTGTCGGGCGGCCCGTTCCAGTGGGCGGTGGCCGAGGGTCTCGCCCTGCCCGACGAGCACTGGCGGGCGTTCGCGTCCGGCATGCAGGACGCGCGCGACCGGCTGGCGGCGGGGCTGACCCGGCTCGGCCTGGTCGTGACGCCCTCGGAGGGGACCTACTACCTCACGACCGACGTCCGGCCGCTGGGCTACGCCGACGGGCTGGCCTTCTGCCGCGACCTGCCGCACCGCGCCGGCGTGGTCGCGATCCCCCACCAGGTCTTCCACGACGACCCCGACGCGGGCCGGCCTTACGTCCGGTGGGCGTTCTGCAAGCGGCCGGACGTGCTCGACGAGGCGGTACGGCGCCTCGAGGCCGCCCTCGGCTGACGCGGGCGACACCCGAAGCCCCGTTCTCCCCTGGCGGGCACTCGGGACCCCTGTTACGTTTCGCGGAACAGCGTTCCGAGGGACCGGAGGGTCCGAGGAGGCATCGATGGGTCGGCACAGCTCCGACGCGAGCCCGGCGGCGGCGAGCACGGACGCCGCGGTCACGGTGGTCGACGACGAGCCGGTGACCCGCTTCGGGCCCCTCACGCTCTCGCGCGGGACGACGAGGATCAACCTCTCGGCGTACTACTGGCTCGCCGTGACCTCGATCATGATCTTCACGTTCGTGCCGGCCGCGCAGACGGCGCTCCTCACGACGGTGGTCGGGGTCGACGAGGGCGAGGCGGGCGGCGTCGTCGGCACCGCGGGCCTCATCGCCGAGATCGTCCTCATCGCGACCGTGGGTCTCGCCGGTGCGTGGTCCGACCGCCTCGGTCGGCGGCCCATCGTGGTCGGCGGCTACACCCTGATGGGGCTGGGCATCGCGCTCACACCCTTCGTGGGCTCGGTCATCCCGTTCTACGCCGCTCGCGCGCTGGCCGGCGTCGGCATCGCGATGATCACGGTGATGATCACCGCGGTCGTCACCGACTACGTCCGCGACGAGACCCGCGGCAAGGCCAACGGCTTCCTCGGACTGTGCAACGGCATCGGCGCGCTCATCACGTTCTTCTTCCTGCTCAAGCTGCCGTCGATCTTCGAAGGCAGCCTGTTCGCCGGCCAGGAGGACTCCGAGACCTCGGCGCTGCGCGCGACCTACCTCGTCGTCGCTGCCGTCGCGCTCGGCACGGCGCTGCTGCTCCGGCTGACGCTGCGCGGGGGCCGGGTCAGCGAGCACACCGAGCACATCCCCATCACCACCCTCCTGAAGGAGGGCGTGCGAGAGGCACGCCGCCCCGGGGTCGCGTTCTCCTACGTGAGCGCGTTCGTCGCCCGGGCCGACCTGGCGCTCGTCGGCGCGTTCCTCACGCTGTGGGCGCAGCAGTACGCGACGCGCGAGCTCGGTCTCAGCGAGGCCGCGGGCCTGGCCAAGGCGGGCGCCCTGCTCGGCATCGCGAACGGCGTCGCCCTCATCGCCGCTCCGGTCATCGGCATCGTCGCCGACCGGCTCAGCCGCAAGGACGCGGTGCTCATCTCCCTCGCCATCGCGAGCGTCGGCTACACGGCCACGATCTTCATCGAGGACCCGTTCAGCCCTCTGGGCTACACGATCGCCGCGATCATCGGCGTCGGCCAGGTCAGCGCCGTGATCTCCAGCCAGGTCCTCGTCGCCGAGCAGTCACCGGTCAAGACCCGAGGGTCCGTGGTGGGCACCTTCGCGCTCTCCGGCGGCATCGGCATCATGATCGCCTTCGCCGCCGGCGGCACGCTCTACGACGCGTGGCGCCCGGCCGGGCCGTTCGTGCTCTTCGGCATCCTGGCCGGCATCGCCTTCGTCTACGGCCTGATCATCCGCTCGAAGATCCCCAGCGTCGCCTACGAGACGATCGAGGCGCGTCTCGCCGCGGCGGGCCAGGTCCCCAGCGGGCTCCCCGGCGCCGGTCAGTAGCCGCCCCGCACGACGCGACGGGCCTGGGATCTCCTCGATCCCGGGCCCGTCGTCGCTGCGCGGTCAGCCGCGTTGCGGGGTGATGCGCAGACCGGTCGAAGCCGGTTGCTCGTCGAGCGCCACGTCGACCACGACGGTGTCGCCGTCCACGATGTCACCGGCGAGGATCGCCTTGGCGAGCTGGTCCCCGATCGCGCTCTGCACAAGGCGGCGCAGCGGCCGGGCCCCGTAGACCGGGTCGAACCCGTTGAGCGCCAGCCAGTCCCGGGCTGCCGGGGTGACGTCCAGCGCCAGCCGCCGGTCGCGCAGCCGGTCCGCGAGCCGGTCCACCTGCAGCTCCACGATCGTGGTCAGCTCGCCCACGCCCAGCGGGTGGAAGAGCACCGTGTCGTCGAGTCGGTTGAGGAACTCCGGCTTGAAGGACGAGCGAACCACACCGAGGACGGCGTCCTCCTTCTGCTCCGTCGAGAGCGACTGGTCGGCGAGGAAGGTGGACCCGAGGTTCGAGGTGAGCACGAGGATCGCGTTGCGGAAGTCCACGGTCCGGCCCTGGCCGTCGGTCAGCCTGCCGTCGTCGAGCACCTGCAGCAGGACGTCGAAGACCTCCGGGTGTGCCTTCTCGACCTCGTCGAGGAGGACGACGGTGTACGGCCGACGTCGGACGGCCTCCGTCAGCTGGCCGCCCTCCTCGTACCCGACGTAGCCGGGCGGGGCGCCGACGAGGCGCGCGACGGAGTGCTTCTCGCCGTACTCGCTCATGTCGATGCGCGTCATGGCGCGCTCGTCGTCGAAGAGGAACTCGGCCAGCGCCTTGGCCAGCTCGGTCTTGCCCACGCCCGTGGGACCGAGGAACAGGAACGAGCCGGTGGGGCGGTCGGGGTCGGCGACACCCGCCCGGGCCCGCCGGACGGCGTCGGAGACCGCCTGGACGGCCTCGGCCTGGCCCACGACCCGACGGCCGAGCTCGTCCTCCATGCGCAGCAGCTTGGCCGTCTCGCCCTCGAGCAGGCGCCCGGCCGGGATCCCGGTCCAGGCGCCGACCACCTCGGCGACGTCGTCAGGGCCGACCTCCTCGCGCACCATGCGCGCACGGTCGCTGGTCGCGGCGACGGCGGCGCCGAGCTGCTCCTCGAGCGCCGGGATCTCGGCGTACAGCAGCCGCGAGGCCTGCTCGAAGTCGCCGTCGCGCTGGGCCCGGTCGGCGAGCATGCGCAGCTCGTCGATGCGGATCTTCAGCTCGCCGACGCGGTCGAGGCCCTCCTTCTCGCTGTCCCAGCGGGCCCGCATCGCCGAGAGCTCCTCGGTCTTGTCCGCGAGGTCGGCGCGCAGCTTGGTGAGCCGGTCCAGTGACGCGGCGTCGGTCTCCTTGGCCAGGGCCAGCTCCTCCATCCGCAGCCGGTCCACCTGACGCTGGAGGGCGTCGATCTCGACGGGCGAGGAGTCGATCTCCATGCGCAGGCGGGAGGCCGCCTCGTCGACGAGGTCGATCGCCTTGTCCGGCAGGAACCGGCTGGTGATGTAGCGGTCGGAGAGCGTCGCGGCCGCGACGAGAGCGGCATCGGCGATGGCGACCTTGTGGTGCGCCTCGTACTTCTCCTTGATGCCGCGCAGGATCCCGATGGTGTCCTCGACGCTCGGTTCGCCGACGAGCACCTGCTGGAACCGCCGCTCCAGCGCGGGGTCCTTCTCGATGCGCTCGCGGTACTCGTCGAGCGTGGTGGCGCCGACCATGCGCAGCTCGCCCCGGGCGAGCATGGGCTTGAGCATGTTCCCGGCGTCCATGGCCGAGTCGCCGCTGGCTCCCGCGCCGACGACCGTGTGCAGCTCGTCGATGAAGGTGACGATCTGGCCCTCGGACTCGCGGATCTCGTCGAGCACGCTCTTGAGCCGCTCCTCGAACTGTCCCCGGTACTGCGCGCCGGCGAGCATCGCGCCGAGGTCCAGCGACACGAGCCGCTTGCCCCGCAGCGAGTCCGGCACGTCACCGGTGACGATGCGCTGCGCGAGCCCTTCGACGACGGCCGTCTTGCCCACGCCGGGCTCGCCGATGAGGACCGGGTTGTTCTTGGTCCGGCGCGAGAGCACCTGGACCACCCGGCGGATCTCGGCGTCGCGGCCGATGACCGGGTCGATCCGGCCCTCGCGCGCCAGCGCCGTGAGGTCGACGCCGTACTTGAGCAGCGCCTGGAAGGAGCCCTCGGGATCCGCCGAGGTCACCCGGCGGTCGCCGCGCACGTCGGACAGGGCCGAGACGAGCTCGGCGGGCGCCGCACCGGACCGGCGCAGGATCTCGCCGGCGGTGCCGGGCTCCGCGGCGAGCGCCAGCAGCAGGTGCTCGGTCGAGACGTACTCGTCGCCGCGCTCGCGCGCCGCGTCCTGCGCGGCGCCGATGACGCGGTACGACGCCTGCGACAGCGCCGGCTGGGCGACGGTGGCCCCGGACGCCGACGGGATCTGCGCGAGCGCGCCGATCACCTCGGTCATGAGCGCCGAGTGGTCGACGCCGAGGGTCGCGAGGAGGGCCGCGGCGATGCCGTCCCGGTCCTCGAGGAGCCCCTCGAGGAGGTGGAGGGGCTCGACCTGGGCGTTCCCGTCCCGGGATGCCCGGCGTACGGCGCTGCTCAGCGCCTCCTGGCTCTTGGTGGTCAGCTGGATGTCCATGTCATCACCCCCGGGCGGGGGCCTTCCTGCGGCGAGGGCCGCGATCGTGCGGGTGGGGTCTGAGGGTCGGTCGGGGACGCGTCGGCGCTGCCGCGAGTCGGGAGCAGCCCGCCGACGCCGGTCATCGGGATCGGTCGGCCGGCCGCGGTCGCCACACGACGAGCGCGGTGCCCGGCGAGTCGCTGCGCGCGGCTAGCGAGGGGCGCAGCCGCTGCACCTCGGCGCGCAGGAGGCCGACCTCCGAGCGCAGACGCTCGATCTCGGACTCCAGGGTGAGGATCCGCTGGATGCCGGCCAGGTTGACCCCCTCCGCGGACAACCGCGCGACCTCCCGCAGCCGCGCGATGTCGCGGAGGCTGTAGAGCCGGTTGCGACCGCCGACCCGGTCGGGGGAGACCAGGCCGAGCCGGTCGTACTGGCGCAGGGTCTGCGGGTGCAGCCCGGCGATCTGCGCGGCGACGGAGATGGCGTAGACCGGAGTGCCCTCGTCGGGCCGGAGCTGGGTCATCGCGCACCTCCCGCCTGACGCGCCTTGGCCATGAGCTCGGCGCGCGGGTCGTGGTCGGCCGTCGCCTGCGCGTATGACGACAGGGCCGCCTGCGCCTCGGAGCTGAGGCGGGCCGGCACGGCCACCTCGACGGTCACGAGCAGGTCGCCCTTGGTCCCGTCCTTGCGGCTGACGCCCTTGCCGCGCACGCGCAGCACGCGCCCGTTGGCGGTCCCCTCGGCCAGGCGCACGGTCACCGTGCCGCCCCCGGGGACGGGCACCGCGATGTCGGCGCCGAGCGCGGCCTCGGTGAAGGTCACCGGGACCGTGACGGTGAGATTGTCGCCGTCGCGACCGAAGACGGGGTGCGGGCTGACGGTCACGGCGATGAGGAGGTCGCCGGGGTCGCCACCGTTCTCGCCCGGAGCGCCCTTGCCCCGCAGGCGGATCTTCTGCCCGCTGCGGACCCCCGCGGGGATGCGCGCCTGGACGGTGCGCGTGGAGGGGGCGCGTCCGCTGCCCGTGCAGGTCGGGCACGGGTCGTCGACGACGAGCCCGCGGCCGCGGCAGGCGCGGCACGGCTCAGGGAAGGCGAAGCCCCCCTGGTTGCGGTTGACCTGGCCCGCTCCCTCGCACGTCGGGCAGACGCGCGGGACGGTGCCGGCCTTCGCACCCGTGCCGGCGCACACCGTGCACGGCGCCTCGCTCGTGAGGCGCAGCGGCAGGGTCAGCCCGCTCAGCGCCTCGTCGAAGGACAGCGTCACGCTGCTCTCGACGTCGGCGCCGCGCCGCGGCCGACGCGCACCCGAGCCGCCCCGGTTGAAGATGCCGCTGAACACGTCGCCCGCGCGCCCACCGGCTCCGGAGCTCATACGGCCGAGCAGGTCCGACAGGTCGAACGAGGTCGCCCCCGGTCCCTGACCGGGACCCGCGGGGCCCGGCATGCGGAACCCGCCGGACCCGAAGAGGGCGCGCGCCTCGTCGTACTCCTTGCGCTTGCCCTCGTCGGAGAGCACCTCGTAGGCCTCGGAGACCTCCTTGAACCGGGCCTCGGCCTTGGGGTCGTTCTCGTTGGAGTCCGGATGCAGCTTCTTCGCCAGGCCGCGGAACGCCTTCTTGACGTCGGCGGCGCTTGCGTCCTTGGGGACGCCGAGGGTCTTGTAGTAGTCCTTCTCGATCCAGTCCTTCTGACTCACGACGTCCCTCCTCTCGGTCGTCCGGTGTGTTCGGTGTGCGTACGTCGTCTCGTCGCGCTTCCGGGGGCCACCCTTCCTGGCCCGCTCGGACAGGGCAGGGCGTTTCTATGTCCTCGCCGGGCCAGGAAGGGCGACCCCCTCGGTTCTTCCGCTCAGCTCAGGGGGTGGGG
>JAHECT010000064.1:0-5609 GCA_024641605.1 Micrococcales bacterium | reverse complement strand
CCACTCGTGCTGGTCGTGCGTGGTGAGCGCGGGGCTCGTCAGGTGGGGTCGGCGACGGCGACGATGGCGGGGCGCAGGACCCGGCCCCGGTAGCGGTAGCCGGGCTGGAAGACCGACACGCAGGTCGGTCCGGTCACGTCGGCCGAGTGCGCGTGCGTGATGGCCTCGTGGACGGTGGGATCGAAGGGGTCGCCAGCCTCGCCATAGGTCTCGAGACCGATCCGGGTGACCGTGGCCTCGAGCGCCTCGGCCACGGCCTTGAACGAGCCTTCGAGGTCGCCGTGCTCGCGCGCCCGACCGATGTCGTCGAGCACTCCGAACAGCTCGGCCAGAGTCGATCCGACGGCGGTGTCGCGCTGCGCCTCGCGGTCGCGCTCCACGCGCTTGCGGTAGTTGGCGTACTCCGCGTGCACGCGCTGCAGGTCCGCGGTGAGCTCGGCGACCTGGACGTCGATCTCGGCGAGATCCGCCTCGACGACCATGCCCTCGACGATCTCCTCGAAGACCGCCTCGGTCGAGTCGTCCGGCCCGGGGGTCCCGGCGGGTCCGTCAGCAGGCTGACGGACCTCGCCGGTCTCCGGGTCGATCCGACGCTTGTCGGCGAAGGAGAAGCCCTCGGGGTGCTCGGTCACGACGACGCCTTCGCCTCGCCGGGCTCGTCGTCGACGATCTCGGCGTCGACGACGTCGTCATCGGCCCCACCCTCGGAACCCTCGGTGCCGGCACCGGAGCTCTCGCCGGCACCGTCCGCGCCGGAGGCCTGGGCGTTGGCGTACATCGCCGCGCCCAGCGACTGGCTCGCCACGGCGACCTTCTCCGCGGCGTCCTTGATCGCCTCGACGTCCTCGCCCTCGAGCGCCTTCTTCAGCGTCGCGAGCGGCTCGTCGACGTTGCTGCGGGCCTCGGCCGGGACCTTGTCGCCGTTCTCGGCCAGGAACTTCTCGGTCTGGTGAACCAGGGACTCCGCGGAGTTGCGGACCTCGGCTGCCTCACGGCGCTGGCGGTCCTCCTCGGCGTGCGCCTCGGCGTCCTTCATCATCCGCTCGATGTCGTCCTTGGGCAGGCCCGAGCCGCCCGTGATCGTCATCGACTGCTCCTTGCCCGTGCCCAGGTCCTTGGCGGACACGTGCACGATGCCGTTCGCGTCGATGTCGAAGGTGACCTCGATCTGCGGGACCCCGCGCGGCGCCGGCGGGAGGCCGGTGAGCTCGAACGTGCCGAGCTTCTTGTTGTACGCCGCCATCTCGCGCTCGCCCTGGTAGACCTGGATGAGCACGGAGGGCTGGTTGTCGTCGGCGGTCGTGAAGATCTCCGAGCGCTTGGTCGGGATCGTCGTGTTGCGCTCGATGAGGCGGGTCATGATGCCGCCCTTGGTCTCGATGCCCAGCGACAGCGGCGTGACGTCGAGCAGGAGGACGTCCTTCACCTCGCCCTTGAGCACGCCTGCCTGCAGGGACGCGCCGATCGCGACGACCTCGTCGGGGTTGACGCCCTTGTTGGGATCCTGGCCGCCGGTGAGCTCCTTGACGAGCTCGCTCACCGCGGGCATGCGGGTGGAGCCGCCCACGAGCACGACGTGGTGGATGTCGCCGACGCTGATCCCGGCGTCCTTGATGACGGCCGCGAACGGAGCCTTGCAGCGGTCGAGCAGGTCGGAGGTCAGCTGCTGGAACTGGGCCCGCGTCAGGGACTCGTCCAGGTGCAGCGGGCCCTCGGCGGACGCGGTGATGTAGGGCAGGTTGATCGAGGTCTGCATGGAGCTCGACAGCTCGATCTTGGCCTTCTCGGCCGCCTCGCGCAGGCGCTGGAGCGCCATCTTGTCCTTGGTGAGGTCGACGCCGTGGGCGTTCTTGAACTGCGAGGCCAGGTGGGTCACCAGCCGCTCGTCCCAGTCGTCGCCACCGAGGTGGTTGTCGCCGGAGGTTGCCTTGACCTCGACGATGCCCTCACCGATCTCGAGGAGGGACACGTCGAAGGTGCCGCCACCGAGGTCGAAGACGAGGATGGTCTGCTCGCTCTCGCCCTTGTCCAGGCCGTAGGCGAGCGCCGCCGCGGTCGGCTCGTTGATGATGCGCAGGACGTTGAGGCCCGCGATCTCGCCGGCCTCCTTGGTGGCCTGGCGCTGCGCGTCGTTGAAGTACGCCGGCACGGTGATCACCGCGTCGGTGACCGAGTCGCCGAGGTAGGCCTCCGCGTCGCGCTTGAGCTTCTGCAGCACGCGCGCGCTGATCTCCTGCGCGGTGTAGGCCTTCCCGTCGATGTCGACGTTCCAGGCGGTACCCATGTGCCGCTTCACCGAGCGGATCGTGCGGTCGACGTTGGTGACGGCCTGCCGCTTGGCGACCTCGCCGACGAGGACCTCGCCGTTCTTGGCGAAGGCCACGACCGACGGCGTGGTGCGGGCGCCCTCCGCGTTGGGGATGACGGTGGGTTCGCCACCCTCGAGGACCGAGACCACGGAGTTGGTGGTTCCCAGGTCGATTCCGACTGCGCGTGCCATGTGCATCTCTCCCAGCTCCTGACCGCGGGGGCGGTCGCTTCCGTGCGTCGAACACTGCTCTCGGTCCCCGCGTCTGTCAATCTGGACCGCAGGTTCTTTGAGTCCTCTCGACTCATGTCAGCAGACATAACGTCCCTGCGAGGGAGGTCATTCCGTCGGCGGCGTGACCTGGATCACCCTCGAGCGCCGGCGGCCGGGGCGGCGCGTCCCGGGCCGGCCACGTCGCTACCGTGGCCCTCGCGCCGGGGGGTGGGGTCGGCGTAAGTTACTCGTGGGTAGGATCCCCGCAACGACTCCCCGGGAGGCTCCCGTGCCCCTGCTCGCGACCGACGTCGCCTCGCTGACGCCGTTGTCCGAGACGCACCTGACCGTGCGCCTGGTCCTCGGCGCGCTCCTCGTCGTCGTCGTCCTGGCTCTCGCCGCCCGGCGACTCCTCGAGATCGTGCGACTCATCCGCGCCGGCCAGCCCGCCGTCGGGCGCACCGACGAGGTCGGGGTCCGGCTTCAGGCCGAGGCCGTCGAGGTGCTCGGGCAGCGCAAGCTGCTGAAGTGGACCATCCCGGGGCTGGCGCACTTCGTGACGTTCTGGGGCTTCCTCGTCCTGGGCCTGACGATCGTCGAGGGCTTCGGCGCCCTCGTCGATCCCGACTTCCGCATCCCGGTCATCGGCCGGTGGCCGGTCGTCGGGTTCCTCGAGGACCTCTTCGGTCTGCTGGTGCTCGTGGGGATCACGGTGTTCACCGTCATCCGCATCAAGCGCAACCCGCACCGCATCGGTCGCGCCTCACGGTTCTACGGCTCCCACACGGGCGGCGCCTGGCTCATCCTCGCGCTCATCGCCACGATCGTGATCTCGCTCTTCGTCTACCGCGGGGCCCAGATCAACACCGGCGTCTTCCCGTTCGATCAGGGCGGCGCGTTCGTCTCCGAGTGGGTCGGGTCGCTGCTCGCCCCGCTGGGACTCACCGCCAACGAGTGGATCGAGACCGCGTTCATCCTCGTGTCGCTGGGCGCCGTGCTCGCGACGACGATGGTGGTGCTCTACAGCAAGCACATGCACATCTTCCTCGCGCCGTTCAACGTCGGCTTCTCCCGCCGGCCCAACGCGCTCGGCCCGCTGCTGCCGATGTACTCGGGCACGGAGCGGATCGACTTCGAGGACCCCGCCGACGATGCGATCTTCGGCCGCGGCACCATCGAGGACTTCACCTGGAAGGGCTACCTCGACTTCGCGACGTGCACCGAGTGCGGCCGCTGCCAGTCCCAGTGCCCGGCGTGGAACACCGAGAAGCCGCTCTCGCCCAAGCTGCTCGTCATGGATCTGCGCGACGCGATGTTCGGCTCGTCGCCGTACCTGATCGCGAAGGACAATCCCGACTACCTCGCCTCACCCGGAGCGGGCAAGGCCTCGACCCCCGTCCCTGTCGAGATCGCCTCCTTCTCCCAGGAGGTGCAGGACGCGCACGCGCGCCCGCTCGTCGGATCACGCGAGAACGACAACGCCGTCATCGACGAGGACGTCCTCTGGTCGTGCACGACGTGCGGCGCGTGCGTCAACCAGTGCCCGGTGGACATCGAGCACATCGACCACATCGTCGACATGCGCCGCAACCGCGTGATGATCGAGTCGGAGTTCCCCAGCGAGCTCGCCGGCCTGTTCAAGAACGTCGAGAACAAGGGCAACCCCTGGGGCATGAACGCCTCGATGCGCAACGCGTGGATCGAGGAGGTCGACTTCGACGTCCGGGTGTTCGGAGCAGACGGGGAGGACGCCATCCCCGAGGACGTGGACTACCTGTTCTGGGTCGGCTGCGCGGGGGCGTTCGAGGACCGGGCCAAGCGCACGACCAAGGCCGTGGCCGAGCTGCTCAACCTCGCCGGCGTCGAGTTCATGGTCCTCGGCGAGGGCGAGACCTGCACCGGCGACCCGGCGCGCCGGGCGGGCAACGAGTTCCTCTTCCAGATGCAGGCGATGCAGAACGTCGAGGTCCTCAACGAGATCAAGGCGCGCAAGATCGTCGTCACCTGCCCGCACTGCCTCAACACGCTGGGCCGGGAGTACCCCCAGCTCGGCGGGCACTACGAGGTCGTGCACCACACGTCGCTGCTCGCCGCTCTCGTGTCGGAGGGACGGCTCACGCCGGTCACCCCGGTGGAGGGAGCCGTGACCTACCACGACCCGTGCTACCTCGGCCGCCATAACAAGGTCTACACACCGCCCCGCGAGCTGCTCGGGTCGCTGCCCGGCCTGCAGCTCACCGAGATGGAACGCAGCGGCGACCGCTCGTTCTGCTGCGGCGCCGGAGGTGCGCGGATGTGGATGGAGGAGAAGCTCGGCACCCGGATCAACCTCAATCGGACCGACGAGGCGCTGGGCACGGGCGCCGCGACGATCGCCGTGGCCTGCCCGTTCTGCTCGGTCATGCTCAACGACGGCGTGACCAACCGGTCCCAGGGTCAGGACGCGCCCATGGCGCAGGTGTCCGACGTCGCCACGCTGCTGCTCGACTCCGTCCGCCGCTGAGCGACCTCAGCCGACCAGCGGGACGAGCCGGTCGGCGAGGTAGGGGGCCAGCGCGGTGGAGAACGTCGCCGTGAGGTGGTCGGTGTCGCGGTAGACGAGGTAGCGCCCCAGCGTGGCCGGGCACGACGTCCGTCCGCACAGCACGTCGCTGAGGTCGACACCGGTGGCTGTCTCGCTGCGCGCCGCCCGTCGGACGTCGTAGGCGGGCGAGTCCAGCGCCGAGCGCGGCACGTCGC
The DNA here is from genome assembly GCA_024641605.1 of Micrococcales bacterium. Taxonomy (GTDB): domain Bacteria; phylum Actinomycetota; class Actinomycetes; order S36-B12; family CAIYMF01; genus Longivirga. The sequence goes on along the minus strand of JAHECT010000064.1, from coordinate 349 downwards.
ACCGGGAGGGGTCGGCCCGGTTGCCGGCGACACAGGCCGCCATGTCCACCCCGGGCCAGGGAGTGTCGCGCAGGACCGCGACCGGCACCGCGACAGCGGCCAGCCGCGCCAGGGTGCGGTCCCAGCCGGCGATCCACTCGTCCCCGGCACGGCCGGTGCCCTCCAGCCGCGCGCCCGAGGACCGGTCCACCAACGACTCCGTGCGCGTCCCCGCCGCGATGACCAGCGCGGGCGGACGCCCCGCGAGCTCGCCCAGCACCCGGTCGCGCCAGGCGTCGCACCCGGTGTAGGCGCGGCTGAAGCTGCGCTGCCACACCGTGACGTCGGGCGCGGGACAGCCCGACTTCGT
>JAHECT010000001.1 GCA_024641605.1 Micrococcales bacterium | reverse complement strand
GCGTCGTAGACGCGGGGGTCGATCGTCAGCGGCCCGGACCCCGCCGCCTCGTACCCCGCCGCCCCGATGTAGCCGACGGCCGCCGCGGCGAGTGTCCAGGTGCCCCGAGCGCGTCGGGCGCTCGAGACCACCACGTGGTCGGGGACGCCGACGTGATCGCTGATCCAGCGGCCGGCCGCCGGCGCGTCGAGAACGCCGCGCGGACCGAGCGGGCGGTCGTGGTCGGCCACCCCGGGCGGATAGGCCGACTTGGCGTGGCGCAGGAGCACCAGGGTGCGCCTCACAGGAGGCCGGCCCGCTGCTGGAGGTCGTGCACCTGCTCGCTGGTCCCGACGGCGATGAGCACGTCACCGGGCTGGAGCACCGTCCCAGGTTGGGGGTCGGTGACGAACACACCCCCGGTCCGCAGGGCCAGCAGGACCGCCGCACCGCCCTCCGCCGCCCGGGTGTCGGCGATCGTGGAGCCGACGAGGACCGACCCGGCCCGGACCTCCACGTCGACCATGCGGAACTCGAGCGCGTCCTCGTGCATGACGACGTCGAGGAACTCCACGACATACGGCGAGACGGCGAACGCGGCGATGCGGTTGCCGCCGAGTCGCTGAGGGTTGACCACGCGGTCGGCCCCCGCACGGAGGAACTTAGGCTCCGCGTCGTCGGTGCGGGAGCGCGCAATGATGAGGACGTCGGGGTTGAGAGTGCGTGCGGTGAGGACCACGTACACGCTTCCCGAGTCGTCGTCGAGGGACGCGACGACCGTTCGCGCGGTCGCGATACCGGCGGCGCGCAGGAGCTCGTCGCTCGTGGCGTCCCCAGCGATGAACGGGTAGGGGCACCCGACAAGCCGTTCCTCGGACACGTCGATGACGACGACGTCCTGGCCCTCCCGGGTCAGCTGCTCGGCGGCCGCCCTGCCCACCCGGCCCCAGCCGCACACGATGGCGTGACCCTCGAGCCGATCGATGTCGCGCTGCATCCGTCGCCTTCCCCACGCGTTGCCGACGTGACCCTCGAGCACCAGCTCCAGGGTCAGCGTCGCGGTGTACAGCACCGTCCCCACACCGACCACGATGACCACGACGGTGTAGATCTTCTCCGCAGGCGTGTCGAAGGGGACGACTTCGCGATAGCCCACGGTGAACACGGTCGTCACCGTCTGGTAGACGGCGTCGAGGACGGTGAGTCCCAGGACGACGTAGCCCACTGTCCCGAGCACGATCACGACGGCGACGGCGCCGAGCGCCAGCAGCAGCCTCCGGACGCTGCTGGAGCGGTAGTCGTACGGGCGCGGAGCGACGCCGCTGTACTCCCGCCGCTCGTTGGCCACGGCGTCAGGATGCCGCAGCCCGTGGATCGTCCCGCACCGGGGCGGTCTAGGCCCCCATGGCGTGCACGCCGCCGTCGACGTGGACGATCTCCCCCGTGGTCCGCGGGAACCAGTCCGACAGCAGCGCGACGCACGCTCGCGCGGCAGGCTCCGGATCGCTCAGGTCCCAGCCCAGCGGGGCACGCGTCGACCACACCGCGTCGAACTCGTCGAAGCCGGGGATCGACTTCGCCGCCATCGTCTTGATGGGTCCGGCGGCGACGAGGTTGACGCGCACGCCCTCAGGGCCGAGGTCGCGCGCGAGGTAGCGGGCGGTGGACTCGAAGGCTGCCTTGGCCACGCCCATCCAGTCGTACTTGGGCCAGGCCACCGTCGCATCGAAGTCGAGGCCCACGACGGACGCACCTTGCGGGCCGAAGAGGGGGCGGCAGGCCATCGCCAGCGACTTGAGGGAGAAGGCGGAGACGTGGACAGCGGTGGCGACGTCATCCCACTCGGTGTTGAGGAAGTTCCCACCGAGGGCGGCCTCAGGTGCGAACCCGATCGAGTGGAGGACGCCGTCGAGCCCGTCGACATGCTCGCGCAGACGGTCGGCGAGGGTGTCGAGCTGCCCCTGATCGGTGACGTCGAGCTCGACGACCGGCACGGGGGCCGGCAGCCGACCGGCGATGCGGGTCGTGATCGACAGAGCGCGGCCGAACGAGGACAGCACGACGGAGGCGCCCTCCTGCTGGGCGAGGCGCGCCACGTGGAACGCGATCGAGGAGTCGGTCAGCACGCCGGTCACGAGCAGGCGCTTGCCGTCGAGCAGTCCCATGCAGGTTCCTTCCCTAGACCGGTCAGTGGCCCATGCCGAGGCCGCCGTCGACCGGGATGACGGCGCCGGTGATGTAGCCCGCGCCGTCCCCCGCGAGGAAGGCGACGACCGCCGCCACCTCGTCCGGGGAGGCGTAGCGTCCGAGCGGGACGCTGCGCAGGATCTCGGTGCGCCGGCCCTCGTCGAGCTCCGCGGTCATATCCGTGTCCACGAAGCCCGGGGCGACGACGTTGGCCGTGACCCCGCGGCTCCCGAGCTCGCGGGCCAGCGACCGGGCGACCCCCACCAGGCCGGCCTTCGACGCGGCGTAGTTGACCTGGCCCGCGGAGCCGAGCATGCCCACGACGCTCGAGACCAGGACGATCCGACCGCGGCGCAGCCGCAGCATCCCCTTGGCGGCCCGCCGGGCCACCCGGATGGCGCCCACGAGGTTCGTGTCCAGGACGGTCTCGATGTCCTCGTCGCTCATCCGCAGCAGGAGAGTGTCGCGGGTGATGCCGGCGTTGGCCACGACGACCTCGACGGGGCCGAGCTCGCTCTCGACGCGGTCGAAGGCAGCCTCCACGGAGGCCGTGTCGGTGACATCGGCCGCGACCACGAGGACGTCGGACCCGGCAAGCTCGGGCGGGAGCTCACCGGACCTCGCGGTGATGGCCACCCGGTCCCCCGCCGCCACGAAGGCGCGCGCGATGGCCAGGCCGATCCCGCGGTTGCCTCCGGTCACGAGTACGACCCGCACGTGTGTCCACCTCGGTTCGACGACGGGCCGATCGACGGCCCGGCACCCGACTCGGGCGCCGCAGCGACGCTAGCCGTTACCGACGGGTACGACCGCACGCGCCACACGCCGCTGCCGCACTAGGGTCGAGCCATGAGAGCGATCCAGGTGCGGACCTACGGCGGTCCGGAGGTGCTCGAGCCCGCAGTGCTCGCCGACCCGTTCCCCCATGCCGGGGAGCTGCTCGTGCAGGTCACGGGCGCCGGGGTCAACTTCGCCGACACCCACCAGGTGGACAACACCTATCTGGCGGGGACGGACCTGCCGTTCGTCCCGGGCACCGAGGTCGTCGGCTACGTCGAGGACCCGCACGGCGCGGACCGACGGATGTGCGGGTTCGTCAGCCGCGGGGGCGGCTACGCCGAGCGCGCCGTCATCCGTCCCGAGCTCGCCTTCGAGGTTCCGGACGGGGTGGCGGACGGCCAGGCGCTGTCCCTCCTCGTGCAGGGGCTCACCGCGCACCACCTCGTCACGACCATGGGTCGGGTCGGCTACGGCGACACCGTGGTCGTGCACGCCGCGGCCGGCGGCGTGGGCAACCTGGCCGTCCAGCTGGCCAAGCAGGCCGGCGCCGGCCGGGTCATCGCCACCGCCTCCACCCAGGAGAAGCTCGACATCGCCCTGGAGCGGGGAGCCGACGTGGGCGTCCTCGGCGAGCCCGGCATGAGCGCGCACGACGTCGCCCAGCGCCTGGTCTCCGCGAACGGCGGCCGCAAGGTGGACGTGGTCCTGGAGATGGTGGGCGGCGCCATGTTCGACGGCAGCCTGTCGGCCCTGGGGCGCTTCGGACGACTCGTGACCTACGGGATGGCCGGACGCGAACCGGCCGCCGACGTGCATCCGGCGTCGCTCATGGTCGGCTCGCACACCGTCGCCGGGTTCTGGCTCATGGACTGCATGCGGCCCGAGCGCATCCGCGAGATGGTCGCCGAACCTCTGCGGTCACTGGTGGAGCAGGTGGCTGACGGGGCGCTGCGCCCTGTCGTGGGCGGCACGTATCCGCTCTCGGAGGCGAGACGCGCCCACGCGGACCTGAGGGCGCGCCGGACGACCGGCAAGGTCGTGCTCGACCCCCGGCTCGACGAGGCGCACGCGTGACCCACGACGTCGACCCGGACTTCGTCGCTCTCCCCCTCGACCGCTGCGCCGATGCCGCGCTGAGCCGTGCGCGGGACCTCGGTGCGCAGCACGCACAGATGCGGATCGTGTCGCTGCGCTCGCTGTCCCTGCGGCTGCGGGACGCCCGCCTCGACGGGTCGCTCCAGGACGACGACCGTGGCCTGTCGGTCCGCGTGGTCGTCGACGGGTGCTGGGGCTTCGCGTCCAGCGACATCGTCACGCCGGATTCCGCCCGCCTCGTCGCGGAGCGTGCCGTCGAGCTCGCCCGCGTGAGCGCGCCCCTGACGACGAGCCGGGTCGACCTGGCGGACGAGCCGGTCCACGTGGGGACCTGGGTGTCCGGCTACGACATCGACCCGTTCGCGGTGGGCGAGACCGAGCGGCTCGACCTGCTCGCCGGTCGGTGCGACCTGCTCCTGGCTCAGGAGGGGGTCGCCCACGTCGACGCTCACCTCGAGGCGTTCAAGGAGCGGACCTACTTCGCGGACCTGGCCGGGACGCGCACGACCCAGCAGCGGGTCCGGCTGCACAGCGAGATCACGGCGGTCGCGATCGACGAGACGACCGGTGCGTTCGACACGATGACGACCACCGCTCCCCCGGTGGGCCGGGGGTGGGAGTACATCGCCGGCACCGCCGTCGACGTGGGCGGTGCCCGCGCCTGGGACTGGGATGCCGAGCTCGCGGAGCTGCCCACACTGCTCGCCGAGAAGATGGCCGCACCGTCCGTGGAGCCTGGTCGTTACGACCTCGTCATCGACCCGACGAACCTCTGGCTGACGATCCACGAGTCGATCGGGCACGCCACCGAGCTCGACCGGGCCCTCGGCTATGAGGCCAACTACGCAGGGACCTCGTTCGCCACGCCGGATCGGCTCGGTTCCCTCGTGTACGGCAGCCCGATCATGAACGTCACCGGCGATCGCGTGGCCGAGCACGGACTGTCCACGGTGGGGTGGGACGACGAAGGTGTGGGCGCGCAGAGCTGGGACCTCATCCGCGGCGGCGTGCTCGTCGGCTACCAGCTCGACCGCTCCATGGCCGCCGAGTTCGGCCACCCTCGTAGCAACGGCTGCGCCTACGCGGACAGCGCCCGGCACACCGCCATCCAACGGATGCCCAACGTGTCCCTGCAACCCGCTGCCGACGGACCCGACACCGCCTCCCTGATCGCCGGGGTGGAGGACGGGATCTACATCGTCGGAGACAAGTCCTGGTCCATCGACATGCAGCGGTTCAACTTCCAGTTCACCGGCCAGCGCTTCCACCGCATCCGGTCCGGAGAGCTCGCAGGACAGGTCAAGGACGTCGCCTACCAGGCGACGACGACGGACTTCTGGGGTTCCATGCGCGCCGTGGGCGGACCGCAGACCTACCTGCTCGCCGGCGCGGTCAACTGCGGAAAGGGCCAGCCCGGGCAGGTCGCCGCGGTCTCCCACGGCTGCCCGACCGCCGTGTTCGAGTCCGTCAACGTGCTCAACAGCGTGCAGGAGGCCGGCCGATGACGCGCCCGCAGGACCTCGTCGAGGCGGGGCTGTCCGCCTCCCGGTCCCGAGCCTGCGTTGTGCTCGCCCGGCACGAGTCCGTGGTCAACCTCCGGTGGGCTCGGTCCACGCTCACGACGAACGGGGAGACGACCGGGCTCAGCCTCGGCGTCGTCGCGATCGTGGAGGTCGACGGAGGACTCGCCGCGGGCTCGGTGACGGCCAACTCGGTGAGCCTCGAGCAGGTGCCGGACCTGGTCCGGGCCGCCGAGGAGGCAGCACGCCGCGAAGGTCCTGCCGACGACGCGGCCGAGCTCGCGGCGGGGATCGACGCGTCGGCGGACTGGGCCGACGAGCCCGCCCGGTCGACGAGCGCCGACCTCGCGGTCCTCGCGCCCAGGCTCGGGGAGACCTTCGCCGCTGCGACCGCCGACGGGATCGAGCTCTTCGGCTACGCCGAGCTGTCCACCCCGACCGTCTACCTCGGGACCAGCTCAGGCACGCGGCTGCGGTTCGCCGAGCCGACGTCCCGGCTCGAGCAGACGGCCAAGAGCCACGGGCGGTCGCGCTCGGCCTGGACCGGCCGCTCGGGCACGCGGTTCCTGGGGACCGAGCTCGACGCGATGGACGCCGAGCTGCGGCGCGGCCTGGCCTGGCAGGCGCACCGCCTCGACGTGGAGCCCGGTCGCCATCCCGCGCTCCTCACGCCCAGCGCCGTGGCCGATCTCATGATCGACCTCTACTGGAGCTCGGCGGCCCGGGACGCCGCGCAGGGGCAGAGCGTGTGGTCCGCCCCGGACGGCACCCGGCTCTCCGAGCAGGTCGCGGACCCGCGCGTCACCCTCCTCAGCGACCCTCGCTGGCCGGGGCTGGAGACGGTCCCGTTCGTGACGGCGACCGCGTCGTCGGCCTACTTCAGCGTCTTCGACAACGGGCTCCCGCTCGGACCGGTCCGCTGGATCGATCGTGGGGCGCTCACCGGGCTGGTCAGCACGCGGCGCACGGCAGCCGAGGCGGGCCTGCCCCACCAGCCGATGGTCGACAACCTCGTCCTCGAGGTCGAGGGCGGGGCCGGGAGCCTGGAGGACGTGATCGCCCGCACCGACGACGCGCTGCTCGTCACGTGCCTCTGGTACAACCGGGTGGTCGACCCCCAGACCCTCCTCCTGACGGGTCTCACCCGGGACGGCGTCTACGTCGTCCGCGGTGGCGAGGTCGTGGGTGCGGCGTCGAACTTCCGGTTCAACGACTCCCCGGTCGATCTCCTCCGCCGGGTCCAGGACGCCGGGGACCCGGAACCGACGCTGGCCCGTGAGATGGCCGACTACTTCCCGCGAGCCGTCATGCCGCCGATCGTCGTGCGGGACTACAACTTCTCCACGGTGTCGCAGGCGAGCTGAGGCTCAGCGGGCTCCGCGCCAGGGACCCGGCGAAGGGTCGCTGGTGTCCCAGTACTCCACCGATGTCCCGCACGGGACGAAGCCGCGGGCGCGGTAGTTCGGCAGGGCCGCGGGTGAGTCCAGCTCGCACGTGTGCAGCCAGACGCGCGTCGTGCCGGGCACTCCCCAGGCACGTTCGACGGCCTGCGTGAGCAGCCACCCGCCCAGGCCGCGACCGACGTATGCCGGCAGCAGCCCGAAGTAGGCGATCTCGACCGAGCCGGGGGCGTCGGGCTGCAGCTCGACGTAGCCGACCGGCGCGCCGTCGAGCCAGCAGGTCCACAGCGCGTGCCCCGGCAGCCGGACCCACTCGTCCCACTGCGCCAGCGTCCAGTCGAGGCGGTCGAGCCAGTACCAGTCGCCGCCCACGGCCCGGTAGAAGAAGCGGGACAGCTCCGGCGCCGGGCTCTCGGCGCGCACCAGGTCCGGCGCACGCGGGGGCGGAGGGGTGGGCCGCAGCTGGTCGGGCGAGGTCAGCTCGAGCTCGGTGACGAGCACCTCGCGCACGCCGGCTCCGGGTCCGGGGGCGCGGGTCACGCGTCCTCGAGCCGGAATCCCACCTTCATCCCGACCTGGAAGTGCTCGACCTGGCCGTCGCGGATCTGGCCGCGGACCTCGGTCACCTCGAACCAGTCGAGGTGCCGCAGCGTCTCGGACGCGCGCTTGATGCCGTTGCTGATGGCCTGGTCGACGCCCTCGGGCGAGGTGCCGACGATCTCGGTCACACGGTAGGTGCGGTTGCTCATGCGCCCATCCTGTCGCATGCGCCAGGGCGGGCGCCCTCCCCCGTGCCGTCCCGGCCGGATCGACGTACGGTGGTGCGGTGCCCGATCGCGACCCGGAGGTCCACCGCATCACCGATGCGGAGGTCCCGCTGTCCGAGGAGCAGGCGGGCCGCACGCGGCGCTACCTCGTCTCGATGGGGATCCGCACAGCCTGCCTGGTCGGCGCCGTGCTGGCACCGTCCCCCTGGCGCTGGATCCTCGTCGTGGGCGCCGTCATCCTCCCGTACTTCGCCGTCGTGGCCGCCAACGCCGGACGCGAGCGGTCCGACCGCGGCGACGTGACCGTCGTGGCGCTGCGACCCGGGCGACGGGCGCTCAGCGGGGGCGCCGAGAAGCCCCCGGCCTGAGGGCGCCTACCCTCGTCGCGTGAGCAGGTACCGGTTCCTCCGTCAGCCCCGGTGGCTGGCGCTCGGCTTCCTCGTGCTCATCGTGGTGCCCAGCTTCTTCCTGCTGTCGCGGTGGCAGCTGTCCCGCCTGGACGAGCGCAGGGCCACGAACGACCTGATCGCGACCAACTCCTCGGCTCCCGCCGTCCCGGTCGAGGCCCTCATGACGCCGGGCGCGGATCTCGCGTCGGTGACCCAGGCCGACAGGTGGCGGCCGGTGAGGGCCACGGGGCGCTACGACCAGGCCGGGCAGGTGCTCGTGCGCAAGCGACCGCTCGAGGGGTCCAACGGCTTCTGGGTGGCGACCCCGCTCGTGACCTCGTCCGGAGCCGTGCTGGTCGTCAACCGGGGCTGGGTGGCCGCCTCCGGTGGCGCGGAGGCGACTCCGTCCGTGCCGCCCGCTCCGTCCGGGGTCGTCGAGGTGCTGGGCCGGTTGCAGCCCTCCCAGGAGGCGCCGATCCCCCAGCCGGCGGACCTGCCGACCGGACAGGTGAGCGACCTCGCGGTGCCGCTGGTGTCGAACGCGGAGGCGACCTTCCCGGGGTACGTGGACCTCGTGTCCTCGACGCCGGAGCAGGCACCCGGTCTCCGACAGCTGCCGCTGCCCGATCTGAACGAGGGTCCCCATCTCTCCTACGCGGTCCAGTGGGTCTTCTTCGCGGCCGTCGCGGTGTCCGGGTTCGTCATCCTGGTGCGACGCGAGCAGGAGTACGCCGACCAGGCGACGGACATGGCGCGGACGGAGTCATCCGACGTGGCGTAACGCGGCACGACGGGCCGCGGATGCGACCATCGGAGCATGGATCTGGGTCTGAGCGATCGCGTCTTCGTCGTCACGGGTGGGTCGCGCGGGCTGGGGCTCGCCACCGCCACCGCTCTCGTGGGCGAGGGTGCGCGCGTCGTCCTCTGCGCCCGTGACGAGGCCGTGCTGGCGCAGGCCGTGGAGTCGCTGGGCGCCCAGTCGGCCGTGGGCATCCCCGGAGACCTGGCGGACCCGACCACCCCCGAGCGCGTCATCGCGGCCGCCGTCGCACGGTTCGGCCGTCTCGACGGCGCCGTCATCAGCGTCGGCGGGCCGCCGCCGGGGACTCCCATGGAGATCGACGACGACGCCTGGCGGCAGGCGTTCGAGTCGGTCTTCCTGGGCGCGCTGCGGGTGGCCCGCGCCACCGCGAGCGCCATGACCAGTGACCCGGAGGGTCTGGCCGGGACCGGTGGCGCCATCCTGCTGATCCTGTCGACCAGCGTCCGTGAGCCGGTCGCGGGACTGGCGCTCAGCAACGCGCTGCGCCCGGCCCTGGCCGGCCTGGTCAAGGACCTCTCCGACGAGCTGGGACCGCTCGGGATCCGGGTCAACGCCGTGCTGCCCGGTCGGCTCGCGACCGATCGCACCTTCGCGCTGGACGCCCGGGTGGGGGCGCCCGACCTGGTGCGTCGCCGGCACGAGGCGGGGATCCCGCTCGGCCGCTACGGCGAGCCGGCCGAGCTGGGCCGCGCTGCCGCCTTCCTGGTCTCCCCCGCGGCGTCCTACGTCACCGGTACGGCGCTGCCCCTCGACGGAGGCATGCTCCGCAGCGTGTGACGACGCGCGCGACCGCGTCCTCAGCCGAGCGCGTCGGCGGCCTGGGGGGCGAACTGGGTGCGGTAGAGGTCGGCGTAGAGCCCGCCGGAGGCGAGCAGATCCTCGTGCCGTCCCTGCTGCACGATCCGCCCGTCCTCGACCACGAGGATCGTGTCGGCCTCACGGATCGTGGAGAGCCGGTGCGCGATCACGAGCGACGTACGTCCCTGCAGCGCGGTGCTCAGGGCGCGCTGCACAGCCGCCTCGGACTCGGAGTCCAGGTGTGCCGTGGCCTCGTCGAGGACCACCACCGCGGGAGCCTTGAGGAGCAGCCGGGCGATCGCCATCCGCTGCTTCTCCCCGCCGGAGAGCCGGTAGCCACGATCCCCCACCACGGTGTCCAGGCCGTCGGGCAGGGCGTCGACGAGGTCGAGCACCTGGGCGTCACGCAGGGCGGCCCGGACGTCCTCGTCGGTCGCGTCGGGGCGCGCGTAGCGCAGGTTGGCCCGGATGGTGTCGTGGAACATGTGCGCGTCCTGCGTGACGACACCCACGAGGGCGTGCAGGCTCGACAGCGTCGCGTCGCGCACGTCCACACCGTCCACCAGGACGGCGCCGTCCGTGGGGTCGTAGAGGCGCGACACGAGGGCCGTGATCGTGGTCTTGCCGGCGCCGGAGGGACCCACGAGGGCCACCATCTCTCCGGGGCGGGCGTGGAAGGACACGCCACGGAGGACCTCGTCGCGGACCGGCGACGCCTCGGGGCGGGCGATGCTCTCCAGGGACGCGAGCGAGACCTCGTCGGCCGACGGGTACCGGAACCGCACGTCCCGGAACTCGACCGTCGCCGGGCCGGTGGGCAACGGCCGGGCGTCCGGTGCCTCGGCGACCATCGGCGGGAGGTCCAGGACCTCGAACACGCGCTCGAAGCTCACGAGGGCGGTCATGACGTCGACCCGGACGTTGGACAGCGCGGTGAGGGGCCCGTAGAGACGGGCGAGCAGGGCTGCCAGCGCGAGCAGGGTGCCCAAGGTCAGGACCCCGGTGATGACCAGGTTGCCACCGACGCCGTAGACGATCGCGGTGGCCAGCGCCGCGACGAGTGTGAGGGCGGCGAAGAAGACCCGGTTCGCCATCGCGATCTTCACGCCGGTGTCCCGTACGCGCGACGCCCGCGCGGCGAACTCGTCCGCCTCCTCGGTCGGGCGCCCGAACAGCTTGACGAGGAGCGCGCCCGCGACGTTGAAACGCTCGGTCATCTGCGTGGACATCTCGGCGTTGAGCGACATCTGCTCGCGCGTCATCGTCTGCAGCGCCCGGCCCATCCACCGGGCGGGCACGAGGAAGATCGGGAGCAGAACGAGCGAGAGCAGGGTGATCTGCCAGGACAGGGTGAGCATGGCCACGATGACCGCCACGAGCCCGATCACGTTGCCGACCACGCCGGACAGGGTCGACGTGAACGCCTGCTGCGCGCCGATGACGTCGGTGTTGAGCCGCGAGACCAGGGCGCCGGTCTGGGCGCGGGTGAAGAAGGCGATCGGCATGCGCTGCACGTGGTCGAACACCTGCGTGCGCAGGTCGAAGATGAGCCCTTCGCCGATCCGTGCTGAGTACCAGCGCGCGACCAGGGTCAGCCCGGCGGCGGCGACGGCGAGCAGCCCGATGAGCACGGCGGTCTGCGTGACCACGGCGCTGTCGCCGACGCTGACCCCGTCGTCGATGAGGCGCTGGATCAGCAGGGGCTGGGCGACCACCAGGGCCGCGTCGATCACGAGGGTGATCAGGAAGCCGATCACGAGCGTGCGGTAGGGACGCGCATAGCCCAGGATCCGCGGGACGGTCCCCGGGGCGAGGCTGGCGTGCTTGACCGAGTCGTCGCTGCTGAAGGACCGCATCATCATGTGCGGGCCGGGCATGGACACGTGGCAACTCCCCTGTCTAGGTGGACGGAGGCTACAACCGTGCCCGCAACGGGTTCCTTCCCGCTCAGCCTGACATGAGGTCCCGGATGAGCCGGACCTGGGTCTCACGCTCCATGCGGCGCTGCTCGTGGACACCGGCGGACAGCGCGTGTCGCAGCACCCGCTTGGTCGCCGCGACCGCGGGTCCGGGAGCGGACAGCAGCGACTCGAGCAGGTCGTCCACCACCACCTCGAGGTCGCCCGGGTCGGTCACGGACGCGACGAGCCCGAGCCGGAGAGCCTCGTCGGCCCCCACCCATCGCCCCGTCACGCACAGCTCGAGAGCACGGGAGAACCCGACGGCATCGACGAGGGGATGAGTCCCGGTCAGGTCCGGGACGAGCCCCAGCGAGGTCTCGCGCATCGCGAACCGCGCGGCCGATGCGGCGACCCGCAGGTCGCAGGCGAGCGCGAGCTGGAACCCGGCGCCGACGGCGGCACCCTGCACCACCGCCACGGTGGGCACGTCGATGTCGTGCAGCCAGGAGAACCCGGCCTGGAACTCCGCGATGAGGTCGGCGGCATCGTCGTCGTCGAGGGCCGCGATGCGGGCCAGCACGCGATCGTCGTCGATCCCTTCGGGCGAGAACACGCGCAGGTCGATCCCCGACGAGAAGACCGGTCCCTCGCTCCGCACGACCACCGCGCGGGTCGAGGGCGGGACGGCGGCACCGACGGCGGCCAGAGCGCGCCACGTCGCCGGGGTCTGCGCGTTGCGCGTCGCCGGTCGATCGAGCGTGACCGTGACGATCGGTTCGGCGCCGGGGCCGGTCCAGGACACGCGCAGCCCGCCCGAGTCGAGCACCTCGTCGGGCACGGGAGAGCTCAGGACTTCGCCTTCCCGCGCGTGGCGCCCCCACGGCCGCGGAGCACCGTGCCGTTCTCGCTGAGGATGCGGTGGACGAACCCGTAGGACCGGCCCGTCTGCTCGGCGAGCGCACGGATGCTGGCGCCTGCGAGGTACTTCTTCTTCAGGTCCGCCGCCAGTCGCTCGCGCTCACCGCCCGAGACCCGTCGACCTTTGCCGAGCTCGGCCACTTCTGCCTCCTGGGGACGCCGGGCCGCCCGTGAGCGGCTCACCAACGGTACCGCCGCGCCGATCCCCTGCAAGCGAGTCGGCGCAACTGCCCGGGACTGCTCAGGCGAGGGCGACGAGGTCGGCGTAGTCGGCGCTCCAGAGGTCCTCGACCCCGTCCGGGAGCAGCAGGACCCGCTCCGGGTCGAGCGCCTCCACGGCTCCCTCGTCGTGCGTGACGAGCACGATGGCGCCCTCGTAGGAGCGCAGGGCTGCGAGCACCTCGTCGCGCGAGGCCGGGTCGAGGTTGTTCGTCGGCTCGTCCAGGAGCAGGACGTTGGCGGCGGACACGACCAGCGTGGCGAGGGCGAGGCGTGTCTTCTCCCCGCCCGAGAGGGTCCCGGCCCGCTGATCGACCGTGTCGCCGGAGAACAGGAACGAGCCGAGGACCTTGCGCATCTCCGGCTCGAGGAGGTCGGGCGCGGCCGTGCGCATGTTCTCGAGGACCGTGCGGCCGGGGTCGAGCGTCTCGTGCTCCTGCGCGTAGTAGCCGAGGCGCAGGCCGTGGCCCGGCTCGATGGCACCCGTGTCGGGGGCGTCGACTCCCGCGAGGATCCGAAGCAGCGTGGTCTTGCCGGCGCCGTTGAGCCCGAGGATGACGACGCGGCTGCCCTTGTCGATGGCGAGGTCGACGTCGGTGAAGATCTCGAGCGACCCGTAGGACTTCGACAGCTCGGCCGCCCGTAGCGGGGTCTTGCCGCACGGGGCGGGCGTCGGGAAGCGCAGGCGGGCAACACGGTCGGATCGCCGGGTGGCCTCCAGCCCGTCGAGCAGGCGCTCCGCTCGTCGCGCCATGTTCTGCGCGGCCTTGGCCTTGGTGGCTGTCGCGCGCATGCGGTCGGCCTGGTTCTGCAGGGCAGCAGCCTGCTTCTCCGCATTGGCCCGCTCGCGGCGTCGACGCCGCTCGTCGGTCTCGCGCTGCTGGAGGTAGGCCTTCCAGCCGACGTTGTAGACGTCGAGCTCGCACCGGTTGGCGTCGAGGTGGAACACGCGGTTGACCGTCGACTCGAGGAGCTCCACGTCGTGGCTGATCACGATGAGTCCGCCGCGGTGGGCCTTGAGGAACTCGCGCAACCACACGATCGAGTCGGCATCGAGGTGGTTGGTCGGCTCGTCCAGCAGCAGCGTGTCGGCTCCTGAGAACAGGATGCGGGCCAGCTCGATGCGTCGCCGCTGGCCGCCCGAGAGCGTGCCCAGCGACTGCTCGAGGACGCGGTCGGGCAGGCCCAGACTCGAGGCGATCGCGGCCGCCTCGGACTCGGCGGCGTAGCCACCCTGAGCGAGGAACTCGGCCTCGGCGTTGGAGTAGCGCCGCATCGCCTTCTCGCGAGCGGCATCGTCGTCGGCCGCGGCGATCCGCTGCTCCCCCGCGCGCATACGGCGTACCGCATCGCCGATGCCGCGCGCGGAGAGGATGCGGTCGCGAGCCAGCTCCATCAGGTCGACATCTCGGGGGTCCTGGGGCAGGTAGCCGAGGAGGCCTCCGCGCGCGACCGTGCCCGCAGCCGGCTCACCCTCACCGGCCAGGACCCGGGTCAGCGTGGTCTTGCCCGCCCCGTTGCGACCGACCAGACCCACCTTGTCACCCGGGGCGACGCGGAAGGTCGCCTTCTCCAGCAGGAGCCTGGCCCCGGCGCGGAGCTCGATGCCGGAGGCGGAGATGGTCACAAGGCCGACATTCTACGGGCCGGGAGAGGCTCCTCCGACCGCACGGACACGCCACCCTCACCGCCCGTCCGGGACCGCGGGGTGAGCGGGGTCAGGACAGGTCGGGCGAGGGAAGCTCAGATGTTGAAGCCGAGGGCGCGCAGCATCTCGCGGCCGTCGTCGGTGATCTTGTCCGGGCCCCACGGGGGCATCCAGACCCAGTTGATCCGGTAGTCCGCGACGACGCCGTCCAGAGCGGCCCGGGTCTGGTCCTCGATCACGTCGGTGAGCGGACAGGCTGCGGAGGTCAGCGTGAGGTCGATGGTCGCGATGTTGGCGTCGTCCACCTGCACGCCGTAGACCAGCCCGAGGTCGACCACGTTGATCGCCAGCTCGGGGTCCACCACGTCCTTGAGCGCCTCGACGACGTCCTCCGCGGGAGTGATGCCGCCGCCCTCGGCGATCGGTGCACTCGTCTCGGTCATGTCGATACCTCCGAAGTCCCGCGTCCCACAGCTTGCGAGACCGCGTCCTTGCATGCCATCCACCCCAGCAGCGCGCACTTCACCCGCGCCGGGTACTTCGCCACGCCTGCGAAGGCGACACCGTCGCCCAGCACGTCCTCGTCAGGCTCGACGTTCCCGCGCCCCTGCATGAGCTCGAGGAACGAGTCGGTGACCTCGAGCGCGTGCTCGACGGTGTCGCCCGACAGCTGCTCGAACATGACGCTCGCCGAGGCCTGGCTGATCGAGCAGCCCTGGCCCTCGTAGGACACGTCCTCCAGCCGTCCGTCCCGTACCCGCACCCGCACGGTGAGTTCGTCGCCGCAGGTGGGGTTCACGTGGTGGACCTCGGCGTCGAAGGGGTCGTGGAGCCCTCGCCCGCGCGGGTGCTTGTAGTGGTCGAGGATGATCTCCTGGTAGAGCGACTCGAGATCCATCAGATCACCCCGAAGAAGGCACGGGCGCGCTCGACCGCCTCGACGAGCGCGTCGACGTCGTCGAGCCCGTTGTAGACGTAGAACGACGCGCGGGTCGTGGCCGGCACGCCGAATCGCCGGTGGAGCGGCCAGGCGCAGTGGTGACCGACGCGCACCTCCACCCCGCGGTCGTCGAGCACCTGCCCCACGTCGTGTGCGTGGATGCCCTCGACCACGAACGACAGGGCCGATCCGCGCTCGGCAGCCCCGGTCGGCCCGATCACGCGCACGCCAGGAACGGATCCGAGCCGTTCGAGCGCGTAGGCCGTGAGGACGTGCTCGTGCGCCTCGACGGCCGCCATCCCGCCGAGCAGGCCGTCCTGGCTGCGCAGCGCCTCGAGGTAGCCGACGGCCGCCGCGAGCCCGACCGCCTGGGCGGCCATGGGGACCCCGGCCTCGAAGCGCTGCGGCGGCGGCGCGAACGTCGAACCCTCCATGTGCACCGTCTCGATCATCGACCCGCCGGTGAGGAACGGTGGCATGGCCTCGAGGACGTCGTAGCGGCCCCAGAGCACGCCGACGCCCGACGGGCCCAGCATCTTGTGGCCGCTGAATGCGAGGAGATCGACACC
Organism: Micrococcales bacterium; assembly: GCA_024641605.1. Classification (GTDB taxonomy): domain Bacteria; phylum Actinomycetota; class Actinomycetes; order S36-B12; family CAIYMF01; genus Longivirga. The sequence continues at coordinate 32,205 of JAHECT010000001.1, read as the reverse complement.
CAGCGCCATGACGTCCACGGGCGCGTGCGGCACCGACTGGCACGCGTCGAGCACCGTCAGCGCGCCGACAGACCGGGCAGCCGAGGCCACGACCTCGACCGGGGTGACGGTGCCGAGCACGTTGCTCTGGTGCGTCAGGGCCACGACCCTCGTGCGCGACCCGATGACGCCCAGGCCGTGCTCGGGGTGGTCGAGGTCCAGCCGGCCCTCCTCGTCGACTCCGATCCAGCGCAGCACGGCGCCGGTCTTGTCGGCGAGCTCCTGCCACGGGACCAGGTTGGCGTGGTGCTCCATCTCGGTGACCACGATCTCGTCACCGGGCGTCAGGACGAACCGGTCCCCGCCGGGCGGGAGGCTGCGGCCGTGAGCGGCCTTCGCCGTGGCGTTGGAGAACGCGTAGGCCACGAGGTTGAGCGACTCCGTCGCGTTCTTGGTGAACACGATCTCGCGCGAGTCCCCGCCGATGAAGCGCGCGAGCGAGTCCCGTGCCGCTTCGAAGGCGTCCGTGGCCTCCTCGGCCAGCTGGTGCGCGCCCCGGTGCACGGCGGCGTTGCAGCGCTCGTAGAAGTCGCGCTCGGCGTCGAGCACCTGCCGGGGCTTCTGCGAGGTCGCCCCGGAGTCGAGGTAGACCAGCGGACGACCCCCGCGCACCGTACGCGCGAGGATCGGGAAATCGGCCCGGACCCGCTCGACGTCGAGCAGGCCCGAGACAGGGGCGTCCAGAGCGGTCATGCGGACGCGGCCGCCTTGATGTAGCTGTCGTAGCCGTTGGCCTCGAGCTCGTCAGCGAGCTCGGGGCCGCCCTCGGCGACGATGCGCCCGTCGAGGAACACGTGCACGAAGTCCGGCCGGATGTAGCGCAGGATCCGCGTGTAGTGGGTGATGAGGAGCGTGCCCACCTCGCCGGTGTCCCGGACCCGGTTGACCCCCTCGGAGACGACCTTGAGCGCGTCGACGTCGAGTCCGGAGTCGGTCTCGTCGAGGATCGCGATCTTCGGCTGGAGGAGCTCCATCTGCAGGATCTCGTGGCGCTTCTTCTCACCGCCGGAGAAGCCCTCGTTGACGCTGCGCTCGGCGAAGGCGGGGTCCATGGCGAGCGCGTCCATCGCGGAGCGCATCTCCTTGATCCAGGTCCGCAGCTTGGGCGCCTCGCCCCGCACTGCGGTCGCGGAGGTACGCAGGAAGTTCGACACGGACACGCCCGGCACCTCGACGGGGTACTGCATGGCGAGGAAGAGGCCCGCCCGAGCGCGCTCGTCGACGCTCATCGCCAGCACGTCCGCCCCGTCTAGGGTGACCGTGCCGCGGGTGATGCGGTACTTCGGGTGACCCGCGACGGAGTACGCGAGCGTCGACTTGCCGGAGCCGTTGGGCCCCATGATCGCGTGCGTCTCGCCCTGTCGGACGGTGAGGTCGACGCCGCGCAGGATCTCGCGCTCGCCCGCGTCGGAATCGACGCTCACGTGGAGGTCGCGGATCTCGAGGGTGGCCATGTCGGTGCTCCTTCTAGCGCGGGACGGGGGTGGCGGCGACGTCGACGAGGACGACGGCGTCGTCGCCGTCTCCCTCCACGATCACCTGGTAGACGGGGATGGGGGTCACGGCGGGCGGCCCGGAGGGCTCACCGGTCCGCAGGTCGAAGCGCGAGCCGTGCAGCCAGCACTCGAGCGTGCAGCCGTCGACCTCGCCCTCGGAGAGCGCGACATCGGCGTGCGAGCAGATGTCGCGGACGGCGTGGAGCGTGCCCTCGGAGTCCCGTACGACGGCGACCGGGACCCCGTCGACGACCACCGCGAGCGCGGACGAGACGGGGACGTCGGCCGCCTTGCAGACCTGCAGGGCGCCCATCAGTCGTCGTCCTCGTTCACCTCGGCTGCCATGCCGAGCTCGGCGTCGATGGCGGCGAGGAGTCGCGACTCCCACTCGGGCACGCCCAGCCTGCCGATGACGTCGGCGAAGAAGCCGCGCACGACGAGCCGGGTCGCGACGTCGGCGGGGATGCCGCGCGCCTGGAGGTAGAACAGCTGCTCGTCGTCGAAGCGGCCCGTGGCGCTGGCGTGCCCCGCCCCGACGATCTCGCCCGTCTCGATCTCGAGGTTGGGCACCGAGTCGGCTCGGCCGGCGTCGGTCAGCACGAGGTTGCGGTTGAGCTCGTAGGTGTCCGTGCCGACGGCCGCCGCGCGGATGATCACGTCGCCCACCCACACGGTCCGGGCGATCCCGGTCTCCCCCAGCGCCGGGTCGCCGGCGAGGGCACCCTTGTAGAGGACGTTGCTCCGGCAGTGGGGCTGGGTGTGGTCCACCAGGGACCGGTGCTCGAGGTGCTGGCCCGCGTCGGCGTAGAAGAGGCCGAGCAGCTCGGCGTCGCCGCCGGTGGCGGAGTACTCGACGGTCGGGACGAGACGCACGACGCTGCCGCCGAGGGTGGCGACGAACGAGCGGTAGCGCGCGTCGCGGCCGACGACGGCGTGGATCCGTCCGACGTGCACGGTGTCATCGGCCCAGTCCTGCAGGGACATCACCGTGAGCGAGGCTCCCTCGCCGACCTGGACCTCGACGTTGGTGCCGGCGGTGGCCGATCCGACGTGCTCGATGACCACGACGGCCTCGGAGAAGGGCTCCGCCACCACGTGGACGACTCCCACGGCGGCCGGGGAGGTGCCCGGGCCCTCGAGCCGGACGATCGTGGGGCGACCCGCGACGAGGTCGCGCGGGACGGTCACCACGGTCGCCGAGGCGGCGGCCGACCGCACGAGCGAGCTGATCCGGTCCAGCGCCGCAGCCGACGGGGAGAGGTCCCCGACCGGGACGGTCTCGACCCGGACCCCGGGCGCGGCATCGACCGTCACGGGCAGCTCGCGGGCGCCGGTGAGGTCCTCGTGCAGGCCGCGCAGGCGGCGCAGCGGCGTGAAGCGCCAGGCCTCCTCGCGTCCGGTGGGGATCTCGAAGGCGGTGACGCCTGGGGTGTCGGTGACGACGCTCATGTCAGCCGACCGCTCCTTCCATCTGCAGCTCGATGAGCCGGTTGAGCTCGAGGGCGTACTCCATGGGCAGCTCGCGCGCGATGGGCTCGACGAAGCCGCGAACGATCATCGCCATGGCCTCGTCCTCGGTGAGGCCGCGCGACATGAGGTAGAAGAGCTGGTCCTCGGAGACCTTGGAGACCGTGGCCTCGTGACCCATCGAGGCGTCGTCGGTGCGGACGTCGACGTAGGGGTAGGTGTCCGAGCGGCTGATGTCATCCACGAGCAGCGCGTCGCACTTGACGGTGCTGCGGGAGCCGTGCGCGTCCTCGAGCACCTGCACGAGACCCCGGTAGGACGTGCGGCCGCCGCCGCGCGCCACGGACTTGGACACGATCGTCGACGACGTGTGCGGCGCCGCGTGCACCATCTTGGAGCCGGCGTCCTGGTGCTGGCCCTCGCCGGCGAAGGCGATCGAGAGGGTCTCGCCCTTCGCGTGCTCGCCGACCATCCACACCGCGGGGTACTTCATCGTCACCTTGGAGCCGATGTTGCCGTCGATCCACTCCATCGTGGCGCCGGCCTGGGCGACCGCGCGCTTGGTGACGAGGTTGTAGACGTTGTTGGACCAGTTCTGGATCGTCGTGTAGCGGCAGCGCGCGCCCTTCTTCACGATGATCTCGACCACCGCTGAGTGCAGCGAGTCGCTGGAGTAGATGGGGGCGGTACAGCCCTCGACATAGTGGATGTAGGCGTCCTCGTCGACGATGATGAGCGTCCGCTCGAACTGGCCCATGTTCTCCGTGTTGATCCGGAAGTAGGCCTGCAGCGGGATCTCCACGTGCACGCCCTTCGGCACGTAGATGAACGACCCGCCGGACCAGACGGCCGTGTTGAGCGCGGAGAACTTGTTGTCGCCCGAGGGGATCACGGTGCCGAAGTACTCCCGGAACACGTCCTCGTGCTCCTTGAGACCCGTGTCGGTGTCCAGGAACAGGACGCCCTGCTCCTCGAGGTCCTCGCGGATCTTGTGGTAGACGACCTCGGACTCGTACTGGGCCGCCACCCCGGCGACGAGACGCTGCTTCTCCGCCTCCGGGATGCCCAGCCGGTCGTAGGTGTTCTTGATGTCCTCGGGCAGGTCCTCCCACGACGCGGCCTGCTTCTCCGTCGAGCGGACGAAGTACTTGATGTTGTCGAAGTCGATGCCGCTCAGGTCCGAGCCCCATGCGGGCATCGGCTTCTTCTGAAACAGACGCAGCGCCTTGAGCCGCGTCTCGAGCATCCAGGCGGGCTCGCCCTTCTTGGCGCTGATGTCGCGGACCACGTCCTCGTTGAGGCCGCGTCGAGCGCTCGACCCCGCGACGTCTGGATCGGCCCAGCCGAAGTCGTAGCGGCCGAGTCCCTCGAGATCGGCGTGCGCGTCGGTCGTCATGAGGAGACCTCCTGTGCGGTGGGGTGGTCCGCGCGCCCGAGGGCGCGAGGGACGAGCGTGGTGCAGACGCCGTCCCCGTGGGCGAGGGTGGCGAGGCGAGTGACGTGCGTGCCCAGGAGGCGGCCGAACGCCTCGGTCTCGGCATCGCACAGGATCGGGAACTCCGCGGCGACGTGGCCGACGGGGCAGTGGTGCTGGCACACCTGGACGGTGGCCGGGGAGCCGGTCTCGGCGAGCGCGGGGGCGTAGCCGTCACGGCGGAGGGCCTCGACGAGGGCCAGGACGGGGTCCTCGGCACCCTCGACCTCAGGTGCGTAGCGCCGCTCGAGCTCGGCCACGCGGGCGCGGGCGAACTCGGCCACGGCCTCGTCCCCGGCGGTCTCCGCGAGGAAGCGCAGGGCGCCCACGGCGAGGTCGTCGTAGGCGGCCTCGAAGGCGTCACGGCCCTCCGGGGTCAGGAAGTAGACGCGGGCCGGGCGGCCCCGGCCGCGGGTGAGCCGACGGGTGGCGGCCGGCCCGTACGGCGCCCGCTCCCCCACGTCGACGTGCCCCGCCTCGACGAGCGCGTCGAGGTGGCGGCGGACGGCGGTGGTGGTGAGATCCAGACGCTCGGCGAGGGCCGCGACAGTCTGTGGCCCGCCCTCCAGCAGGGCGCGGGCCACACGGGCCGGCGCCCCCGTGATCGCCGAGGTCGATTTCACAACGACATTGTTGCCTAATTCGCTCCGCACCGCGAACCAGGTTGGCCCAGGCTGCCCGCCTAGACTCCGCACGTGTCCGATCCCCACGCCGACGCCGCTGTGGAGATCGTCGATCTTCGGGTCTCCTACGGCACCCAGACGGCCGTGGACGGGCTCAGCCTGACCGTCCGGGCAGGGACGATCACCGCGCTCCTCGGGCCCAACGGCGCCGGTAAGACGACGACCATCGAGGTGTGCGAGGGCTTCCGCCGGGCCGGCTCCGGCCGGGTCCGTGTCTGGGGGCTCGACCCCCAGCGGGACGGGCCGCTGCTGCGGAGCCGGGTCGGGGTGATGCTCCAGGACGGCGGCATCTACTCCGGGGCCCGGGCCGTGCCCATGCTCCGGCACATGTCCCGCTTCTACGCGCACCCGCTCGACGTGGCCGACCTCGCCGGGCGGCTGGGTCTCGACACGGTGCGCGCGACGTATCGCCGCATGTCCGGCGGGGAGAAGCAGCGGCTGGCGCTCGCCTGCGCGATCGTGGGGCGCCCCGACCTGGTGTTCCTCGACGAGCCCAGCGCCGGGATGGACCCCCAGACCCGCCTGGCCGCGTGGGCCCTCGTCGAGCAGCTCCGGACCGACGGGGCGACCGTGGTGCTCACCACGCACCTGATGGACGAGGCGGAGCGCCTGGCCGACGACGTCGCGATCATGGACCGTGGACGGCTGGTCGCCCACGGGACCGTGGGCGAGCTGTGCGGCTCGGGCGAGTCCCTCGTGTTCCGGGCCGAGCCGGGACTGGACCTCGCGGCGTTGCGCGCCCTGCTGCCCGCGGGGTCGACCGCCGACGAGGTGGCCCCCGGCCGCTACCTCGTCGCCGCCGGGACGGCGGGCCTGCACGCGGTCAGCTCCTGGGCAGCGTCGGTCGGGGTCGAGCCCCGCGACCTCTCGACGCGGCGGCGCACGCTCGAGGACGTGTTCCTCGATCTGACCGGGCGGGAGCTGCGGACATGAGCTCGTCCACCCCGGGCGGGCTCGCACCGCACCCGGGCGCCGCCCCACGGGCGCAGATCCTGCTGGCGCAGACGGGCGCCGAGGTCCGGACGTCGCTGCGCAACGGTGAGCAGCTCCTGCTCACGCTCGTGATCCCCGTGGTCGTGCTCGTCGCCCTGTCCCGCCTGCCGGCCGACCTCGTGGGGGGCTCTCCCGTCATCGACGTGGTCGCGCCGGGCGTGCTGGGGCTCGCCGTGCTGTCCACCGCGTTCACCGGCCAGGCGATCGGCACCGGTTTCGAACGCCGCTACGGCGTCCTACGGCTCCTGGGCGCCACCCCGCTCGGTCGTAGCGGCCTGCTCGTGGCCAAGACGCTGGGCGTGCTGGTCGTCGAGACCGCCCAGGTCCTGCTGCTGGTGGCGGTGGCTCTCGCCCTGGGCTGGTCCCCTGCCCCCACGTGGCCGTGGGCCGTCCCGGTGCTCGTGCTCGGGACCGCCACGTTCTCAGCGCTGGGGCTCCTCCTGGCGGGTCTGCTCCGTGCTGAGGCGACCCTGGCGGTGGCCAACGCCCTCTATCTCCTCCTGCTGGCGGCCGGCGGGCTCGTGCTGCCGGTCGACCGGCTCCCCGACGTGCTCGCCCCCGTCATCGCGCTGCTGCCGACCGCGGCGCTCGGGGACGCCCTGCGCGCCGTCCTCCTCGACGGCGGACCCGTGCCCGCCGGGGCCGTGGTGGTCCTGCTCGGGTGGGGTGCTGCGGCGGGTGCGGCGGCCGTCCGGACGTTCCGTTGGGACTAGGTGCATCCGTACCGGGTGCTCGGCCCGAAGAGGAGGTGGACGGCACGCGAACCGCGCGGGCCCCGATCCCCAGGAGCTGACATGACCCGTCGCACCCGAGCCGCCCTCCTCGTGGCCTTCGCCGCACCCGCCGCCCTCGTCCTCTCCGCGGCGCCCGCATCGGCCGCCGACGACGCCACCGTGAGCGTGCTGCACGCGATCCCCACCGGCAGCGGGGCCGACGTCGTCGACGTCTACGCCGGGGACGCGCTGCTCATCGACAACTTCACCCCCGGCACCCTCAAGACCCTCGAGGTCCCGGCCGGCACCTACGACCTGGCCGTCTACGCCGACGGCGACACCCCTGACGGCGGGACCCCGGTCCTCGAGGCCCCCGGCACCGAGGTGCCCGCAGGCGCCAACGCGACGGTGACCGCGAACCTGAAGGCCAATGGGGACCCGACCCTCAACGTCTTCGTCAACGACACCAGCTCGGTGGCCGCGGGCCAGGGCCGTCTGGTCGTGCGCCACATCGCTGCCGCTCCCGCGGTCGATGTCCGCGCGAACGGCGACGTGCTCTTCGCCGACCTGACCAACCCGAACGAGGACTCGGCCGAGGTCCCCGCGGCCTCGTACGAGGCCGACGTCGTGCTCGCCGGCACGGACACGGTGGCGCTCGGCCCGGCCGACGTCGACGTCGCCGAGGGCGCCACCACGATCGTGTACGCGTGGGGCAGCGCCGAGGGCGAGAGCCTGGCTCTGGCGACGCAGGTCGTCGAGGCCGGGGCCGGCGCTCCGGGCTCGGTGCCCGCCGGAGACGGCTCCTCGGTCCCGGCCGGGGTCCCGGGCTGGGCGCTCGCGCTGGGTGCGCTCGCCGCGCTCGGTGTGGCCGCCTCCACCGTCCGCATCGCGTCGAGCAAGGCCTGATCCCATGCGTCGCGTCCGCCCCGCCGTCCTCGTGCTCGCCCTCTCCATGGGCGCGCTCGTGGGCACCACGGTGGTGGCGGGCGCGACCGTGGTCTCCACGGGAGCCGACCGGACGTCCTCCGTCGGGACGCGACCGCAGGTGGATGTCGAGCCGACGCCTGCGCCCACCGAGGCGCCGACCGAGGCGGTCCGCGAGCTTCCGGGCGTGCGCGAGCTGCCGCTGGTGTCGCCCGAGCGGGCGGTGCCCCCGATCACGGTCTCGATTCCTGCGATCGGCGCCACAGCCCCGGTGGTTCCGACCGGAGTGACCCGGGACGGCGCGGCGGAGATCCCCGAGGACGTCGACCTCGTCGGCTGGTACCGCTTCGGGGCCGGTCCGACGAGCACGTCGGGGTCCACGGTGATCATCGGCCACCGCGACGGCCGGGGCCAGGGACGCGGGGTGCTCTACGGCCTCGCCGGCGTGGCGCCCGGGGACCGCGTAGTCGTGACGGTGGAGACCGGGGACCGGGTCGCCTACCGGGTGGTCTCGCGGGAGGTGTTCGACAAGCAGGTCGTTCCCCTGGACGAGCTCTTCTCGCGCAGCGGACCCGCCCGGTTGACTCTCATCACCTGCGGTGGTGCCTACGTGCCCGAGGAGGGCGGCTACCAGTCGAACGTCGTGGTGACCGCCGTGCCGGTGGGAGCATCCGCATGAGCACGCTCGAGCGGGTCCGAGTGGCGCGGCGACCGCTGTCGCGAGACCGTGGTGCCATGCCGGAGGACACTGTTCCCGCCCCGTTGCGCGTCGTCCCGCCCGTGCCTCGCCCGCGAGTCGCGCCGGAGCCGGAGGTGGTCGAGCTCGGGATCCGCTTCGCCGCGGGGGACCCCGAGGCCCTGCCCGAGGCCTACCGCCGGTGGTCCCCCCTGGTCCACACCATGGCGCTCCGCTCGACCGGGAACGCCGAGGACGCGGCCGACATCACGCAGCAGGTCTTCGTGGCGGCATGGCGCGGTCAGTCGGGGTTCGACCCGGCCGCCGGCACCCTGCCCGGCTGGCTGGTGACGATCACGAAGCGCCGGATCGCGGACCGCTGGGAGCAGCGGTCCCGGGAGCAGCGCATCGTCGGTGCGGTCGAGGCGAGGGCCGGCGCGGAGGACGTGGCCGACGGGCCGGAGTCCTCGGTCGCCGATCGGGTGCTCCTCTCCGACGAGCTCGCTCGACTCGGGGAGCCCCAGCGCCGCATCATGGAGCTCGCGTTCTTCCACGACCTGACCCACACCCAGATCGCCAGCCTGCTGAGCCTCCCGCTCGGCACGGTCAAGAGCCACATCCGCCGGTCCCTGGACCGGCTGCGCACCAGATTGGAGGTCGACGGTGTCCGCGCCTGAAACCCTGCACCTCGACCCCGAGGTGCTCGTTCTCCTCGCGCTCGGCGAGCGCCCCGGGGCACCGGCGGACATGGCCGCCGCGGAGACGCACCTGGCCGCGTGCGGCGCGTGCCGGTCCGAGGTCGACGAGCTCGGCGCCATCGCGCGCACTGCCCGCGGCGCCGGGTCCGCGGCCCCGATGGTCCCCCCGCCTGCGGCGGTGTGGGACGCGGTCCAGGCCGAGCTGGCCCGCGACGGCGAGCCCCTCCCGGCCCCGATCCCCCTGCACCGTGCGCGACGTCGCTGGATCCCGATGGCGGCCGCCGCGAGCGTGGGCCTCCTTCTTGGTGCCGGTGTCATGTACGCCGCGACCAGCCCCGGTGAGAAGGCCGGACAGGTGGTCGCGTCGACGACCCTGGACCCGCTGGAGCAGTCGGGGGCGACCGGCTCCGTGCGGGTGGTGCAGACCTCGACCGGTCCCCGGGTCGACGTGGACATGACCGGGCTGTCCCAGGGCCCTGGCTACTTCGAGGTGTGGCTGCTCAGTGCCGACGCCACGAAGCTGATCTCCCTCGGCGTGCTCGACGCGAACTCGAGCGGGAGCTTCGTGGTCCCGCCCGGGGTGACGACAACCGACTACCCCGTCGTCGACGTGTCCCTAGAGCCGGAGGACGGCGATCCGTCGCACTCGAAGAACAGCCTGGCGCGCGGGACCCTGCCGGCGTGACGTGACCGTGGTCGCACCAGCGGGGCCGCGAGCGGGGACGCCCGGCGGGCTCACCTACGCTGAGGGATCGTGAGCACCCTCACCGACCCGGCGCCCGAGCACTCCACCGACGCCGTGGACCCCGGGTCCCCGGGACCCTCGCCCAGCTGGGTCCGGCGGGTCTACGGCGCGAACCTGCTCGCGCAGTCGGCCATCGTCGTCACCGGTGCCGTCGTGCGTCTGACCGGGTCCGGCCTCGGCTGCCCCACCTGGCCCCGGTGCACGGAGTCCTCCTTCGTCCCGGTGCCCGCCCAGGACGAGGGCTTCCACAAGTGGATCGAGTTCGGCAACCGCACGCTGACCTTCGTCCTCGGCCTGCTGGCCCTTCTGGCCCTGCTCGCCGCCTGGCGCGACGCACGCCGTCGCCGCAGTGCCGGGCTGGCGCCCCGCCGCGGCCTGACCGTGCTGGCCACGGTGCCGTTCCTGGGCACCGTGGCCCAAGCCGTCCTGGGCGGCGTCACCGTGCTGACCGGGCTGCACCCGCTGATCGTCGCCGCGCACTTCCTCGTCTCCCTGGCGATCGTCGCCCTCGTCACGGTGCTGCTCTGGCGCTCCGGTGAGCCCGGTGACCAGCCGGTCGTGGCGGTGGTGCGCCGGGAGATCCGCTGGGGCGTGCGCGTCCTGGTTGCGGTCATGGCGGTCGTCGTCATGATCGGCACCCTGGTCACGGCGTCCGGCCCGCACGCCGGCGACGCAGACGTCGCCCGCCTCGGTCTCGATCCCCAGACGGTGAGCTGGCTGCACGCAGATCTCGTCCTGCTCGCCATCGGACTGCTCGTGGGCCTCCTGATCGCCCTGCGGGCCACGGCCGCTCCCCCACGGACGGTGCGCGCGGCCACCGTGGCCCTGGTGCTGTTCCTGTCCCAGGGCCTCATCGGTTACGTGCAGTACTTCACGTCGCTGCCCTGGGCGCTGGTGGCTCTGCACGTGCTCGGCGCCGTTGTCGTCTGGTGGGCCACGGTCCGCCTGCTGCTGGCCACCCGCACACGCGGCGTTCCCGTCCCGGCCTGATCGGCCCCGGGCCGCCTACCAGGGCAGGAACGGGTCGATCGCCACGGCGAGGAACAGCAGGGCGAGGTAGCTGATGGACCCGTGGAAGAGCCGCATGGGCTTCACGTCGGGGTCGCCGCGCCGGACCCGCCGCATGAGGCCGTGCGCCTCGAGGACGAAGGCACCGCCCAGCAGCACGGCGCTCACGACGTAGAAGGCGGACATGCCGGCGGCCGGAACCAGCAGCAGCGAGGCCGCCACCATGGCCCAGGAGTAGCCGAGGATCTCGGCCGCCACCCGGCGCAGGCTGGCGACCACGGGGAGCATCGGCACTCCGGCAGCGGCGTAGTCGTCCTTGAACCGCAACGAGAGCGGCCAGTAGTGCGGCGGGGTCCAGAAGAAGACGACGAGGAACAGCACCGCCGGCGCCCAGGTCAGCGAGCCGGTCACGGCCGCCCACCCGATGAGGATCTGCATGCAGCCGGCCGCTCCGCCCCACACGATGTTCTGCGGCGTTCGGCGCTTGAGCAGCATGGTGTAGCCCACGACGTACATCGCGATCGCCATCGCGGTGAGCAGCGCTGCGAGCGCGTTCGTCGTGATGAGGAACCAGACCACCGACACGGTCGCGAGAACCATCCCGAACACCAGCGCGCCCCGAGGTGAGACCTCCCCGGTGACGAGGGGGCGATGACCGGTGCGAGCCATCAACCGGTCGATGTCGCGGTCGAGGTACATGTTGAGCGCGTTGGCGCCGCCTGCGGCGAGGTAACCGCCCAGGACGGTCGCGAGGACGAGCCACCAGGACGGGAGCCCGCCCGCGGCCAGGATCATGGTGGGCACGGTGGTGACGAGCAGCAGCTCGATGATCCGCGGCTTGGTGAGCGCGATGTAGGACGCCACGACGTGGCGGGCGGGACGTCGGCGCTGGCCGGCGAGGTCGACCTGCTCGCCCGTGGGGCGGGGGTCGACGGCGGTCACTCGCACGCTCCGGGACGATCGGGACCGGCGCTCGGCGCGGTCGGGGCGGCGTCCGGCCTCCCGGACGTCCCGGCAAGTCTACCGGGCCTCCGAGGGCCCGATCCGGGCGCGGGTAGGCTCCCCCACCGTGACCAGCGCACCCGCTTCCGCCGCTCCGTACGACCCCGCTCCCTTCGACGGGACGTGGTCCGATCTCGATGTGCTGGCGGTCGACACCGCTCGTGTCCTGGCTGCTGACGCGGTGCAGAAGGCGGGCAACGGCCATCCCGGCACCGCCATGTCCTTGGCACCGGCGGCCTACCTCGTCTTCCAGCGGTTCCTGCGCCACGACCCTGCGGATCCCGCCTGGCTGGGCCGGGACCGGTTCGTGCTCTCGTGCGGGCACTCCTCGTTGACGCTCTACATCCAGCTGTTCCTGTCCGGCTACGGGCTCGAGCTGGATGACCTCAGGACGTTCCGTACCTGGGGCTCGCTCACCCCGGGACACCCCGAGTACGGCCACACGGCGGGCGTGGAGACCACGACGGGCCCGCTCGGCCAGGGCCTCGCGACCGCCGTCGGCATGGCGATGGGGGCTCGCTACGAGCGCGGTCTGCTCGACCCCGACGCCGCTCCGGGCACGTCGCCCTTCGACCACACCGTGTGGGTCATCGCCTCCGACGGCGACCTGGAGGAGGGAGTCACCTCCGAGGCCTCGTCCCTCGCCGGGACGCAGCGTCTGGGCAACCTCGTCGTGGTCTGGGACGACAACAGGATCTCCATCGAGGACGACACCGCCGTGGCCTTCACCGAGGATGTCCTGGCCCGGTATGCGGCCTACGGGTGGCACACCCTGAGCGTGGACATGCTGCCCGACGGCAGCGTCGACACCATCGGCCTCGGGCACGCCCTCGCCGCCGCCAAGGCCGAGACCGACCGTCCCTCCTTCATCCGGCTCCAGACCGTCATCGGCTGGCCGGCGCCCACCCTGCGCAACACCTTCAAGGCGCACGGCTCGGCGCTCGGCGCCGACGAGGTGGCCGCCACGAAGGAGATCCTCGGGTTCGACCCGGCGATGGACTTCGCCGTCGCAGACGACGTCCTCGCGCACGCCCAGCAGGTCCGCGGCCGCGGGGCCGGGCTCAGGGCGGCGTGGGACGACGCGGTCGGCGCGTGGCGCGAGGCCCAGCCCGAGCGCGGGCGGCTCCTGGACCGGCTCGTGAGCGGCGAGCTCCCGGAGTTCGCGCTCCCCTCCTTCCCCGCCGGAAAGGACATGGCCACTCGGAAGGCGAGCGGCGAGGTCATCCAGGCCATCGCCGCCGCGCTGCCGGAGTTCGTGGGCGGCAGCGCCGACCTCGCGGAGAGCAACAACACCACCATCGAGGGTGCCCCCTCATTCCTGCCCGTCGGGTCCGTGGTGTCCCCCACGTCCCCGTTCGGCAAGGCCCAGTCGCCCTACGGCCGCATCCTGCACTTCGGGATCCGCGAGCACGCGATGGGCTCCGCGCTCAACGGGATGGCGCTCTCCGGCCTCCTGCGCCCCTTCGGCGGCACCTTCCTCGTCTTCAGCGACTACATGCGGGGGGCGGTGCGCCTGTCCGCCCTCATGGGGACGGGGGTGACCTTCGTCTGGACCCACGACTCCATCGGGCTCGGCGAGGACGGCCCGACCCACCAGCCCGTCGAGCACCTCTGGGCGCTTCGCGCGATCCCGGGCCTCGACATCGTGCGCCCGGCCGACGCCACCGAGACGGCAGCCGTCTGGCGGGAGATCCTGCGCCGGCGGCGCCCCGCTGGCCTGGCCCTGACCCGGCAGAACGTCCCCACACTCGACCGCGACGTCCTCGCCCCGGCCGAGGAGGCCGCTCGCGGTGCCTACGTCCTCGCGGACGCCGGCTCCGGGGCCCCCGAGGTCCTCCTGCTCGCCACCGGCTCCGAGGTGTCCCTCGCGCTGGCGGCTCGCGAGCGGCTCGAGGCCGACGGCGTGCCCACCCGGGTGGTGTCGCTCCCCTGCCTCGAGTGGTTCGACGAGCAGCCCGCGGACTACCGCGACGCCGTCCTCCCCCCGCAGGTGGGCGCGCGCGTCTCGGTCGAGGCGGGGATCGCGCAGGGCTGGTGGCGCTACCTCGGCGGGCACGGGCGGGCGGTCTCCCTCGAGCACTTCGGCGCCTCGGCCGACGCCGCCACGTTGTTCCGGGAGTTCGGCTTCACGGTGGACCGCGTGGTCGACGAGGCCCGCGCGTCGTTGGCGAGCGCGCGAGGCTGAGCGCAACGCAGCGGGCTTGGCTAGGGTCGGGATCATGGCATCCGACCCCCTGGCCCAGCTGTCCGACGCGGGCGTCTCCGTCTGGCTCGACGACCTCGACCGGCGTCGACTGCAGAGCGGCAACCTCTCGGGGCTCGTGACCGAGTCGCACGTGGTCGGGGTGACCACGAACCCCACCATCTTCGAGAAGGCCGTCGTCGGTGGGGCGGCCGAGTACGCCGGGCAGATCCGGGAGCTGGCCGTCCGCGGGGTCTCCCTCGACGAGGCGGTCCGGTCGCTCACGACCTACGACGTCCGCTGGGCCGCGGACGTGCTGGCCGCGGTCCACCGCCGCACGGGTGGGCTCGACGGACGGGTCAGCATCGAGGTGGATCCCCGGCTCGCGGCGGACACCGAGGCGACGGTCGCGGAGGCGAAGGCCCTCGCGTGGGCGGTCGACCGGCCCAACCTCCTGGTCAAGATCCCCGCCACGCTGGAGGGGCTGCCCGCCATCACGGCCGTGCTCGGCGAGGGCATCTCGGTGAATGTCACGCTCATCTTCTCCGTCGAGCGCTACCGCGCCGTGCTCGACGCCTGGCTGGCGGGCCTCGAGCTCGCCCGGGAACGGGGGCACGACCTCGCGCGGATCGACTCGGTCGCCTCGTTCTTCGTCAGCCGCGTGGACTCCGAGGTCGACCGCCGGCTGCCCGCGGACTCGCCGCTGCGGGGAACCGCGGCGATCGCGAACGCCCGCGTGGCGTTCGGGGCCTACGTCGACATGCTCGGGTCCACGCGTTGGTCGGGGCTCGCCGCGACGGGAGCACGCCCGCAGCGTCCGCTCTGGGCCTCCACGGGGGTCAAGGACCCCGCCTACGACGACACGCGCTACGTCGTGGACCTCGTCACCGACGGCACCGTCAACACGATGCCGGAGGCCACCCTCGACGCGGTCCGGGACCATGGTGTCGTGCGCGGGGACACGGTGCTTCCCCACCTCGCCGAGGCCGCGGCGGCGCTCACCGCGCTCGAGGAGGTCGGGATCGACCTGGACGACGTCGTCGACGTGCTCGAACGCGAGGGCGTGGAGAAGTTCGTCGCGTCGTGGACCAGCCTGCTGTCGAGCGTCCAGTCGGCCCTCGAGGCCGCCGGACGGGGGTGAGCGTGCGCACACGCGTCTGGGACCCGGGGGTCAACCCGCTGCGGGACCCCCGGGACCGCCGGCTCCCGCGAGTGGCTGGTCCGTGCAGCCTGGTGCTGTTCGGGGTGACCGGCGACCTGGCGCGCAAGAAGCTCATGCCCGCGGTGTACGACCTCGCCAACCGCGGGCTGCTGCCTCCGGGGTTCGCCCTCGTGGGGTTCGCCCGCAGGGACTGGGCAGATCAGGACTTCGCCGAGATCGTGCACGACTCCGTGCGTGAGCATGCCCGCACCGAGTTCCGCGAGGATGTCTGGAACGAGCTCTGCCAGGGGATCCGCTTCGTCGCCGGAGACTTCGCCGACGACGCTGCCTTCGACCAGCTCGGCCAGGTCGTGCGCGACCTCGACCGGGTGCGCGGCACCCGGGGCAACCACGCGTTCTACCTGTCCATCCCGCCCAAGTTCTTCGCACCCGTGGTGCAGCAGCTCAAGCGATCCGGGCTGTCCGCGTCCGACGACGGCGCCTGGCGCCGCGTGGTGATCGAGAAGCCGTTCGGGCACGACCTGGCGAGCGCGCGCGAGCTCAACTCCACCCTCGCCGAGGTCTTCCCGCACGGGTCGGTCTTCCGCATCGACCACTACCTCGGCAAGGAGACGGTCCAGAACCTGCTCGCCCTGCGGTTCGCCAACACGATGTTCGAGCCGATCTGGAACGCGCACTTCGTCGACCACGTGCAGATCACCATGGCCGAGGACATCGGCATCGGCGGCCGCGCGGGCTACTACGACGGGATCGGCGCAGCCCGGGATGTCATCCAGAACCACCTGCTGCAGCTGCTGGCCCTGGCCGCGATGGAGGAGCCGCTCACCTTCGACGCCCGGGACGTCCGCGTGGAGAAGGAGAAGGTCCTGGCGGCGCTGACGCTGCCCGAGGACCTGGATCTGCACACCGCCCGAGGCCAGTACGCCGCGGGCTGGCAGGGCGGCGAGCTCGTCAAGGGCTTCCTCGAGGAGGACGGCATCGCGGCGGGGTCGAGCACGGAGACCTTCGCGGCGATCCGGCTCGGGGTCGACACCCGGCGCTGGGCGGGCGTCCCGTTCTACCTGAGGACCGGCAAGCGGCTCGGCCGGCGGGTGACCGAGCTCGCGGTCGTCTTCAAGCGCGCGCCGCACCTCCCCTTCAGCGTGACCGACACCGAGGAGCTCGGGCAGAACGCCCTCGTGCTCCGCGTGCAGCCCGACGAGGGCGTCACCCTCCGCTTCGGATCCAAGGTCCCGGGCACCCAGATGGAGGTCCGCGACGTCAACATGGACTTCGCCTACGGCGACTCGTTCACCGAGTCGAGCCCGGAGGCCTACGAGCGCCTCATCCTCGACGTGCTCCTCGGCGACCCGCCGCTCTTCCCCCGGCACGAGGAGGTCGAGCTCGCCTGGACCGTGCTGGACCCGGTCCTGGAGCACTGGGCGGCCGGCGGGCGGCCCGAGCAGTACGAGAGCGGCACCTGGGGTCCGGCCGGAGCCGAGGCGATGATGGCGCGCGACGGCCGGGCCTGGAGGCGTCCGTGAGCGTGCGACTCGACGACACGACCGCGGGCGCCGTCGCGCTGGCCATCGACCAGGAGCGCTTCCGTCAGGGCTCCTCGGCGGTCGGGCGCGTCCTGACCCTGGTGATCGTGGCGGAGGAGTCCTCGCAGTCCGACGCCGTCGTGGCCGCCGCGACGGCCGCCCGCGAGCACCCCAGCCGCATCCTCGTCGCCATCCCGCGCCCCGGGCGCGGTCCGGCACGGCTGGACGCGGTCGTGGCGGTGGGCGGGTCCGAAGGGCTCGGCGAGCTCGTGGAGCTGCGCATGCGGGGCCCGCTCTCCCACCACGTCGCGTCCGTGGTGCTGCCGCTGCTCGTGCCCGACGCGCCCGTGGTCGTGTGGTGGCCCGGGACCCCGCCGGCGGTCCCGTCCGAGGACCCCGTCGGCCGCCTCGCCCAGCGGCGCATCACCGACGCCGCCGCGAGCGCCCGGCCGCTCAAGGAGCTCGCGGCGCGGCAGGAGGGCTACGCGGCCGGCGACACCGACCTGTCCTGGACCCGGCTGACCCCCTGGCGGTCGCTGATCGCCGCCTCACTGGACCTCCCCCACGACCCGATCACCGGCGTCAGCATCGGGGTCCAGCGCGCCAACCCCTCCGGCCCGCTCCTGGCCTCCTGGCTGCACCGCTGCCTGGGGGTGCCCGTGGCGCTGCGCGCCACCCGCGGCCCCGGGGTCACCTCGGTCGCCCTGCACACCGAGCACGGCGACATCTCCGTATCGCGCCCCGACGGCCGGGTCGCCCGGTTGAGCCGCCCCGGGATGCCCGACCGCGAGGCGGCGCTGCCACGACGTTCGCCGGAGGGGCTCATCGCCGAGGAGATGCGTCGCCTGGACCCCGACGAGATCTACGGCGAGTGCCTCGCCGGACTCACCGAGGTCGAGCCCGTCCCGCCGGCGCGCGCCGCCGGCGGGTCCGGATCCCGGCGCCGCAGCACGAGGAAGGGGTCGTCGTGAGCGTTCCGGAGGTCCTGGTCCACCGCGACGCCCCTGCAGTGGCGGCCGCCATCGCCGCGCGGCTCGTCACGACCCTGGTCGAGGTGCAGGCGTCGAGCGGGACAGCGCACGTCGCCCTCACCGGCGGGACTCTCGGAGCGGGCTGCCTGGAGGCCCTGCGCCGCTCGCCCTCGCGCGACTCGATCGACTGGTCGGCCCTGCACCTGTGGTGGGGCGACGACCGGTTCGTCCCCGCCGACGACCCCGACCGCAACGAACGACAGGCCCGCGAGGCGCTGCTGGACCACGTCCCGCTGGACCCGGCCAAGATCCACGCCATCCCGGCGGCGGCCCCCGGCCGTGATGCGGAGTCCGCTGCGGCCGCCTACGCGGAGGAGCTGAGGCGCCACGCCCGTACCGAGGACCACGCGGACGTCCCGTCCTTCGACGTCTGTCTGCTCGGCATCGGCCCGGACGCCCACGTCGCCAGCCTCTTCCCCCAGTCCCCCGGTGTGCGGGAGTCCGAGCGCACCGTCGTCGGCGTGCACGGGTCCCCCAAGCCGCCTCCGACCCGGGTCTCGCTCACCCTCCCGGCGCTGTGCGCCGCTCGGGAGATCTGGATCATCGCCGCCGGCCCGGCCAAGGCGGCCGCGGTCCGGCTGGCGCTCTCCGGCGCCGGTCCGGTCCAGGTCCCGGCCGCCGGTGCGCGCGGGCGCGAGCGCACGGTCTACCTGCTGGACGAGGCGGCCGCGTCGGCGCTGCCTCCGGACCTGAGGCGCATCGCCAGCCCGTGAGATGCCGACGGCCCCGCCGAGGCGGGGCCGTCCAGGGGTCGCGGCGGGCTAGTTGCCGTGGAGCTTGGCGATCGCCTCGTTGAGAATGGCCTCGCCGTCGGCGTCGCTGCGACGCTCCTTCACGTACGCGAGGTGCGTCTTGTAGGGCTCGATCTTGGGCGGAGCGGGGGGGTTGTCGCGGTCCTGGCCCGCCGGCAGCCCGCACCGAGGGCAGTCCCAGGTCTCGGGAACGGCCGCCTCGGTCGCGAAGCTGGGACGCGTCTCGTGGCCTCCGGCGCAGTAGAAGCTCACCCGGTGCCGCGGGGCGGCGTCGCCGCGCTCGGCCTCCCCCATCGGTCCGGCGCCCACACGGCTGCCACGGATCGCGCTGCCACTGCCCACGGATGACGCCTTTCTCGAAGAGTGACGCTCAGGCCCCGAGCACGAGGTTGAGCCCGACGATCAGCGCGGCCCACACCAGCCCGAGGTAGATGGTGATGCGGTCCAGATTGCGCTCGGCCGTGCTCGAACCGCCGAGGGAGGAGGAGATCCCGCCACCGAAGAGGTCGGAGAGGCCACCGCCCTTGCCCTTGTGCAGGAGCACGAGGAGCACCATGAGGACGCCCAGGATCATGAGCAGGATCTCGAACACGAGGACCATGGCGGGCCGTTCTCCTTGGGGCTCAGGGCCGGTGTCCCGGCTCAGCCGGAACAGGATACGCGATGGGTCGGGCCGCCCTGCTCAGACGGTGCCCTCGGCGGGGTGCAGGCGGAACCGGCAGATGGCGACGAATTCGTCGGGGTCCAGGCTCGCACCCCCGACGAGGGCGCCGTCGACGTCGGGTTGGGCCATGATCGAGGCCACGTTCGAGGCCTTCACGGAGCCGCCGTAGAGCACTCGGACCCCGTCCGCGAGATCGCCGGAGTAGAGCTCGGCCAGCCTCGTGCGGATCGCCGCACACACCTCCTGAGCGTCATCGGGTGTGGCCACCTCGCCGGTCCCGATGGCCCACACGGGCTCGTACGCGATGACGACCGACCGGGCCTGCTCGGCCGTGATCCCGGCCAGCGAGCCCGTCACCTGCGCCAGCGTGTGCTCGACGTGGGTGCCCGCCTGACGGACCTCGAGCCCCTCCCCGACGCAGACGATCGGGGTCAGCCCGTGACGGTAGGCGGCCGCGGCCTTGGCCGCGACGACGGCGTCGTCCTCGGCGTGGTACTCGCGACGCTCGCTGTGACCCACGACGACGAAGCTGCAGCCGAGCTTGGCCAGCATGGCTCCGCTGACCTCGCCGGTGAAGGCTCCCTTGTCTTGGCGGGACACGTCCTGGGCGCCGTAGCGCAGCGCGAGCCGGTCCGCGTCGACGAGGGTCTGGACCGAGCGGATGTCGGTGTAGGGCGGGAGGACCGCCACCTCGCAGGCCTCGAGATCGGCGTCGGTGAGCGCGAAGGCGAGCTTCTGGACCACCGCGATCGCCTCGAGGTGGTTGAGGTTCATCTTCCAGTTGCCCGCCATGAGCGGGAGCCGAGCAGAGCTCATCAGTCCTCCAGGACCGCGATGCCGGGGAGGACCCGTCCCTCGAGGAACTCGAGGGACGCGCCACCACCGGTGGAGATGTGGGAGAAGCCGTTCTCGTCGACGCCGAGCAGCCGGACAGCGGCGGCCGAGTCGCCACCGCCCACCACGGTCAGGCCCTCCACCCGGGTGATGGCCTCTGCCACCGCGCGGGTCCCCTCGGCGTAGGGAGCCATCTCGAACACGCCCATGGGCCCGTTCCAGACGACCGTGCGGCAGTCCGCCAGCGTGTCGGCGAAGAGTCGGCGGGAGTTCGGGCCGATGTCCAGGCCCATCCATCCGTCCTCGATGTCGTCGGTCGTGACGACCTTGTGCTCGGCGTCGGCGGAGAATGCGGTGGCGACGACGACGTCGACCGGGAGCACCAGGTCCACCCCGCGCTGCTCCGCCTGCGCGACGAGGCCGCGCACCGTCTCCACCTGATCGGCCTCGAGGAGAGAGGACCCGACCCCCTTGCCGAGCGCGGCCAGGAACGTGAAGCACATGCCGCCCCCGATGAGCAGCCGGTCCACGGAGCCGAGCAGATTGGTGATCACGCCCAGCTTGTCGGAGACCTTCGAGCCGCCGAGCACGACGGCGTAGGGGCGGTCCGGGTCGGAGAGCACCTTGCGGAAGACCTCGACCTCGGCCAGCACCAGTCGACCTGCGGCGTTGGGCAGGAGCGCGGCGACGTCGGTGACGCTCGCCTGCTCCCGGTGCACGACGCCGAAGCCCTCGCTCACGAACAGGTCCGCGAGGGCGGCGAGTTCGGCGGCGAGGGTGGCTCGCTCGGCCTGGTCCTTCGACGTCTCCCGAGCGTCGAACCGGACGTTCTCGAGCAGGGCGACCTCACCGTCGCCCAGGCCCTCGACGACCGCCCGGGCGTCGGACCCGGTCACGTCCGCGGCGAAGGCGACCGGCGCGCCGAGCAGCTCGCTCAGCCGGGCTGCGACGGGCGCGAGGGACAGCTCGGACCTGACCTCCCCCTTGGGTCGGCCGAGGTGCGCGACCAGCACCACACGAGCTCCACGCTCGCGGAGCGCCGCGATGGTGGGCAGCGCCGCGCGGATACGTCCGTCGTCGGTGATCCGCCGGGTCCCGTCGCCGGCGTCCTCGAGCGGGACGTTGAAGTCCGCCCGCACGAGGACGCGGCGACCGGCGACGTCGAGGTCGTCGATCGTCTGCACGTCGCGGATCCGGCTCAGAGGGACGCGCCGACGTAGCCGACGAGGTCGACCAGGCGGTTGGAGTAGCCCCACTCGTTGTCGTACCAGCCCAGGACCTTGGCCTGCTTGCCGATCACCTTGGTGATGCCCGCGTCGAAGATGCACGAGGCCGGGTTGGTGACGATGTCCGTGGACACGATCGGGTCCTCGGTGTACTCGAGGATGCCCTTGAGCGGACCGTCGGCCGCGGCCTTGATCGCCGCGTTGATCTCCTCGGCCGTCGCCTCCTTGCTCAGGTTGACCGTGAGGTCGGTGGCGGAGCCGGTGGGGACGGGGACGCGCATGGCGTAGCCGTCGAGCTTGCCCTTGAGCTCGGGCAGCGCGAGCCCGATGGCCTTGGCGGCTCCGGTGCTCGTCGGGATCATGTTGAGCGCGGCCGCCCGGGCGCGACGCAGGTCGTTGTGGGGGTAGTCGAGGATGACCTGGTCGTTGGTGTAGGCGTGGATCGTCGTCATCAGGCCGTGCTCGATGCCGAACGTGTCGTTGATGACCTTCGCCATCGGCGCCAGGCAGTTCGTCGTGCACGAGGCGTTGCTGATGATGGCGTGGTTCGCGGGGTCGTAGATCTCCTGGTTGACGCCCATGACGATGGTGGCGTCCTCACCCTTGGCGGGCGCGGAGATGATCACCTTGCGGGCGCCGCCAGCAAGGTGGCCGCGCGCCTTGTCGGCGTCGGTGAAGAACCCGGTCGACTCGATGACGATGTCGGCCCCGAGGTCGCCCCACGGCAGCTTGGACGGGTCGCGCTCCGCCAGCGCCACGATCTTCTTGTCGCCGACCATGATCGCGTCGTCGGTGGCCTTCACGTCGGCGCCGAGGCGGCCGAGGATGCTGTCGTACTTGAGCAGATGGGCCAGGGTGGCGTTGTCGGTCAGGTCGTTGACGCCGACGATCTCGACGTCGGCCCCTTGCGCTGCGAGCGCGCGGTAGAAATTGCGGCCGATCCGGCCGAATCCATTGATGCCCACACGAACGGTCACGGGTCTTCAGTCCTCGCCTTGGTCGAGAGACGGCAGCCGGCATCGTCGCCGGCTCTTCGGGTCGCGCGGCACGTCCGTGCCTGCGTCGCAGGACGACCCTAGCGGACGGGGGTAAGCGGTTGCGGCCCGCTCCGACTACCCGTGAGTAGGCACACAGGGATCAGTCGGCGTCGACGAGGTCGGCCGGGATCCCCGCCTCGGTGTCAGGGATTCCGAGCTCGGCCGCGCGCTTGTCGGCGAGCGCCAGCAGCCGGCGGATCCGGCCCGCGATCGCGTCCTTGGTCATGGGCGGATCGGCCAGGGCGCCCAGCTCCTCGAGCGAGGCCTGCTGGTGCTCGGTCCGCAGCCGACCCGCGTCGGCGAGGTGGTCGGGGACGTCCTCGCCCAGGATCTCGAGCGCCCGCGTGACCCTCGCCCCGGCCGCCACGGCCGCGCGGGCGGACCGGCGCAGGTTGGCGTCGTCGAAGTTGGCCAGCCGGTTGGCGGTCGCCCGCACCTCGCGGCGCATGCGCCGCTCCTCCCAGGCCAGGACCGACTCGTGCGCACCGAGCCGGGTGAGCAGGGCCGCGATCGCGTCGCCGTCGCGGATCACGACCCGGTCGACGCCGCGCACCTCGCGCGGCTTGGCGGCGATGCCGAGCCGTCGCGCCGCCCCGGCCAGGGCGAGCGCCGCCTCCGGTCCGGGGCAGGTCACCTCCAGGGAGGACGAACGACCCGGCTCGGTCAGCGAGCCGTGGGCCAGGAAGGCGCCTCGCCAGGCTGCCTCCGAGTCGCACAGCGGGCCGTTGACGATGGCGGTCGGGAGTCCGCGCGCCGGGCGACCCGAGGCGTCCACGAGCCCGGTCTGGCGCGCCAGCTGTTCCCCGTCGGCGTGGACCCGGACCAGGTAGCGGTTGCCCTTGCGCAGCCCCGTGGGCTGCACGACGGTCATCTCGCTGGTGTGGCCGTACACGTCGGCGATGTCCTTGCGCAGCCGCCGCGCGGCGGACCCGGTGTCGAGCTCGGCCTCGATCACGATCCGTCCGGCCACGATGTGCAGGCCCGAGGCGAACCGCAGGATCGAGGAGACCTCCGCCTTGCGGCAGCACGGCTTGGTGACCGTGAGACGAGAGAGCTCGTCCTTGACCGACGCCGTCATCGCCATGCGGGGAATCCTGCCACCCTCGTCAACAACCCTCACACCGGCTCAACGACCGAGCACGCCGCCGAGGGCCGAGGCGAGCAGGTCGACGTCGTGCCGGGCCGAGTCCTCGCGTTCGGCCACGGGCGCGAGGACGAGGCGCCCACCGACGTCGGCGGCGGCGGCGGCGAGAGCGGGCACGTCCCCCACCACTGCGGGGTCGGCGAGGACCGTGTCGACGCGCAGATGCGGCAGTCGCGACGCCAGCACCTCGAGGTGGTGGTGGGCGAGGAACCCGCTCGTCTCCCCCGGCTGGGCCGCCAGGTTGAGGACCACGACGACCCTGCCAGCGGTCTCCATGACGGCCTCGGCGATGCCCGGGACCAGCAGCGGTGCGAGCACGCTCGTGTACCAGGATCCCGGACCCAGGACGACGGCGTCCGCCTGGCGAATCGCCTCCAGCGCCTCCGGGCACGCACGGGCGTCGGCGGGCTCGAGACCCACGTCGACCACCGTCCCGGTCGTGGTCGCCACCTCCACCTGTCCGACCACGCGCTCGACCCGGTCGGGGTGGCCGCGGTCCAGGCCGGACACCCGGGCGACCACCTGCAGCGGAGTCGTCGAGACCGGGAGCACGCGTCCGTGCGCCCCGAGCAGCGCGCCCACCCAGTCGAGGCCGGTCACGATGTCGCCGGTCTCCTCCCACAGCGCCGTGATGAGCAGGTTGCCCACGGAGTGCCCTGCGAGCTCGCCCGTCCCGGAGAAGCGGTGCTGCACGACCCGGCTCCAGGTGCGCCCCCACGAGTCGTCCCCGCAGAGGGCGGCCAGGGCCATGCGCAGGTCGCCGGGGGGCACCACGCCGAACTCGCGGCGGAGCCGTCCGCTCGAACCGCCGTCGTCCGAGACGGCCACGACGGCCGTGACGTCGTCGGTCACCCGCCGCAGCGCCCGCAGGGTCGCCGCCAGTCCGTGGCCGCCGCCGAGGGCCACGACACGGGGGCCGGTCACGGCCGGACCCCGGCGGACCGGCGCCGGGCCGCTCACTCCCGGCCCAGGTCGCGGTGCACGACGAGAACCTCGACGCCGTGCTTGACCAAGCGCGCCGCGAGGTTCTCGGCCATGGCCACGCTGCGGTGCTTGCCTCCCGTGCAGCCGATCGCGACGGTCACGTAGCGCTTGCCCTCCCGCAGGTACCCGTCGCTGACGAGGTCGAGCATGCCGGCCATCCGGTCGAGGAACTCCCGCGCCTCGTCCTGCCCGGTCACGTAGTCGCTGACGTCCGGGTCGAGGCCGGTGAGCTCCTTGAGCTCGGGCACCCAGAACGGGTTGGGCAGGAATCGGACGTCGCCGACCACGTCCGCGTCCACGGGGATGCCGTACTTGAAGCCGAACGACATGACGGTGGCCCGCAGCCGGACCCGGTCCGAGCCGCCGAAGGCGGCGTCGACCTTGCGCCGGAGGTCGTGGACGTTGAGCGAAGAGGTGTCGATGACCAGGTCCGCGCGGGCGCGCAGGTCCCCCAGCAGCGCGCGCTCGCGCGAGAGACCGTCGAGGATGCCCCCCGGTCCCTGGAGCGGGTGCGGACGCCGGCTGCTCTCGAAGCGGCGCACCAGCTCGTTGTCGCCGGCCTCGAGGAACAGCACCCGGACATCCGTGCCGCCCGCGAGGACGTCGTCCAGGGCGTGCTCGAGGTCGCTGAACATCCGCCCGCCCCGGACGTCGACGACGACGGCGAGGCGCCGCACCTCACCGAGCCCGCCGATGTGGTCGACGGTCGCCGGCAGGAGGACGGGAGGGAGGTTGTCCACGACGAACCAGCCGAGGTCCTCCAGCGCCCGGGCCGCGGTGGACCGCCCGGCGCCGGACATACCCGTCACGAGCACGAGCTCGAAGTCGTAGTCGCTCAACGTCGCTCCTCCCGGTGCTGGGTCATGAGCCTTCCACACCCGTCCGGGCGCGGGCCGACGGCTCAGCCGAGGATCTCCCCCGTCGTCACGTTCACCCCGGGCGCGGGTCGGTCCGCGGCGAGCGCGTCAGCGACGGCCTGGGCCGTCGCCGGTCCGATGCCCGGCACCGAGGCGAGCTCCTCCACCGAGGCGGCGCGCAGGCGCTTGAGGGACCCGAATCGCCGCAGGAGGGCCTTCTTGCGCGCCTCGCCGAGCCCGGGGACGCCGTCGAGCAGGCTCTCGACCATCCGCTTGCCGCGCTTCTGCCGCTGGTAGGCGATGGCGAAGCGGTGCGCCTCGTCCCGGACGCGCTGGAGGAGGTAGAGCCCCTCGCTCTGCCGCGGCAGGATCACCGGATCCGGGTCGCCGGGCAGCCAGACCTCCTCGAGTCGCTTGGCCAGCCCCACGACGGCGATGCCGCCCGCTCCAGCCTCGACGAGCGCCGCGTGCGCCGCCTCGACCTGCGGCGCCCCGCCGTCGACCACGAGCAGCTGCGGGGGGTAGGCGAAGGTCCGCGGGCGGCCGGTGGTCGGGTCGATCGCCGGGGCGGGCCCGTCACCGGGGTCCTCGTCGTGGGCGCGGAAGCGTCGGGTGACCACCTCAGCCACGGAGCGGGTGTCGTCGCTGACCCCGTCGCCGGCCGCCCCCCGGATCGCGAAGCGCCGGTACTCGGACTTGCGTGCCAGCCCGTCCTCGAAGACAACGAGGCTCGCCACGACGTCGGTCCCCTGCAGGTGCGAGACGTCGATGCACTCGATCCGCAGCGGCGCCTCGGCCAGTCCCAGTGCATCCTGGAGCTCTGCCAGCGCCTGGCCCCGGGTCGTGAGGTCGCCCGCGCGGCGCGTCTTGTGCATGACGAGGCTCTGGCCGGCGTTGCGCGTCACCGTGTCGAGGAGGTCGCGCTTGTCTCCCCGCTGCGGGACACGGATGTCCACTGCGGCGCCCCGCAGGCCGGAGAGCCACTCGACCGTGCTCGGCACCTGGGGAGGCAGCTCGGGGACGAGAACCTCCTTGGGGACGGACTCGGTGGCGTCGCCGTAGAGCTGCTGGAGCAGGTGCTCGACCAGGTCTGCCCTCGTGACGTCCTCCACCTTGTCCACCACGAACCCGCGCTGACCGCGGACCCGACCGCCCCGCACGTGGAACACCTGGACGGCCGCCTCGAGCTCGTCCTCGGCCAGGCCGATCACGTCGGCGTCGGTCCCGTCGCCCAGGACCACCGCGTTGCGCTCCAGCGCCCGCTCCAGGGCGCGCAGGTCGTCCCGCAGCCGCGCCGCACGCTCGTAGTCGAGCTCGGCGGACGCTGCCTTCATCTCCCGCTCGACGCGACGCGTGTAGGCAGCTGTCTGCCCGGACAGAAAGGCGACGAAGTCCTCCACGATGCGCCGGTGCTCCTCGGCGTCAACCCTGCCCACGCAGGGCGCGGAGCACTTCCCGATGTAGCCGAGCAGGCAGGGTCGTCCCATCTGCCCGTGCCGCCGGAACACCCCCGAGCTGCACGTGCGCGCCGGGAAGACGCGCAGCAGCAGGTCCACGGTCTCGCGGATCGCCCAGGCGTGGGAGTAGGGGCCGAAGTACCGGACGCCCTTGCGCTTGGCCCCGCGCATCACCGTGATGCGGGGGTACTCCTCGTTGAGCGTGACGGCGAGGAACGGGTAGCTCTTGTCGTCGCGGTAGCGCACGTTGAAGCGCGGGTCGAACTCCTTGATCCAGGTGTACTCCAGCTGGAGCGCCTCGACCTCGGTGCCGACGGTGACCCAGTCGACGGACGCCGCGGTCGTGACCATCGCCTGTGTGCGGGGGTGCAGGGCCGCGAGGTCCTGGAAGTACGAGCCGAGGCGGGACCGCAGGCTCTTGGCCTTGCCGACGTACACCACTCGACCGTGCGCGTCCCGGAACCGGTAGACGCCTGGGGCGTCCGGGATCTCCCCGGGCGCCGGCCGGTAGGTGGACGGATCGGCCACGCGTGCTCAGGCGAGGGTGATCTGGTCCCCGGACACCGAGACGTTCACCGGCGCCAGGCCCGTGACGGCCGGGCCCTGGATCACCCCGCCGTCCTCGGCCGAGAACTGGCTGTTGTGGCACGGGCACGTGATGACGTTGTCGGCGACGGAGGCCACCAGGCATCCCTGATGGGTGCAGACGGCGGTGTAGGCGCGGAGGTCCCCTTCCGCCGGTTGCGTCAGCACGATCTTGCGGTCCTTGAGGACCACGCCACCGCCGACCGGCACGTCGCCCAGCGCGCCCACGACCTCGCCCGCCGAACCGGAGCCTGCGTCGCCCGGGGACGACGACGAAGCGTCGGTTCCCGAGCCCTCCGGCGCCGGTGCGTCCGAAGACCCGCAGGCGGCCGTCACCGCGGCCGCGGCCACGACCACGCCGGCGCCGGCCAGCAGTCGCCGTCGGGGCAGGGCCTCATCGATGTTGTCGGTCATGTCCCTGCCTCCTTGGCCGGTGCTCACGTCGCCCCCACGCTACGGCGTGGGGCACGGGTGCGCTTGCCGGGACCCGCCGCGGACCGCCCCGACGACCGCCGTGCCGGCGGCGTCCGGAGGACTTCCCGCAGGAAGCCCCCGGTGTGGCTGGCCTTGACGAGGGCGACGTCCTCCGGGGTGCCGGTCGCGACGACCCGACCCCCGCCGGTCCCGCCCTCCGGGCCGAGGTCGACGATCCAGTCGGCGGTCTTGATCACGTCGAGGTTGTGCTCGATGACGATCACGGAGTTGCCCTTGTCGACCAGCGACTGCAGGACGCCCAGGAGCTTGCGGATGTCCTCGAAGTGCAGGCCCGTGGTCGGCTCGTCGAGCACGTAGACCGTCCTGCCGGTGGACCGCTTCTGCAGCTCGCTCGCGAGCTTGACCCGCTGCGCCTCGCCACCCGAGAGGGTCGGGGCCGGCTGTCCGAGGCGGACGTATCCCAGCCCGACGTCGACGAGGGTCCGCAGGTGACGCGCGATCGGGGGGACGGCCTCGAAGAACTCGAGCCCCTCCTCGATCGGCATGTCGAGGACCTCCGCGATGGTGCGCCCCTTGTAGTGCACCTCGAGGGTCTCGCGGTTGTACCGGGCCCCGTGGCAGACCTCGCACGGCACGTAGACGTCCGGCAGGAAGTTCATCTCGATCTTGATGGTCCCGTCACCGGCGCAGGCCTCGCACCGGCCGCCCTTGACGTTGAACGAGAACCGGCCCTGGAGGTAGCCGCGGACCTTAGCCTCCGGGGTCTCCGCGAACAGCTTGCGGACGTGGTCGAAGACGCCGGTGTAGGTGGCGGGGTTCGAGCGCGGGGTGCGCCCGATCGGGCTCTGGTCGACGTGCACGACCTTGTCGAGGTGCTCGAGCCCGCGCACCCGGCGGTGGCGACCCGGCACGGCGCGCGCTCCGTTGAGCTCACGGGCCAACGACGTGTAGAGGATGTCGTTGACGAGGGTGGACTTGCCCGATCCGCTGACCCCCGTGACTGCGACGAAGCAGCCCAGCGGGAAGGAGACGTCGACGCCCGTCAGGTTGTGCTCGCGGGCGCCCTCGACGATGAGCTCGCGCCCCGGCGTCACCGGTCGGCGGACGGTGGGGACTTCGATGCTCCGCCGCCCCGACAGGTACGCGCCGGTGATCGAGTCGGGGTGGGCCAGCAGGTCCTCGACCGGTCCCGACACGACGACCTGACCACCGTGCTCGCCGGCGCCGGGGCCGATGTCCACGACCCAGTCGGCCGTGCGGATCGTGTCCTCGTCGTGCTCGACGACGATGAGGGTGTTGCCGAGGTCACGGAGCCGGACGAGAGTCTCGATGAGGCGACGGTTGTCGCGCTGGTGCAGCCCGATGCTCGGCTCGTCGAGGACGTAGAGGACCCCGACCAGCCCGGCGCCGATCTGCGTCGCGAGACGGATCCGCTGCGCTTCTCCCCCGGCCAGGGTCCCCGCCGCCCGGTCGAGCGTGAGGTAGTCCAGACCGACGTCGACGAGGAAGCGCAGCCGCTCGTTGACCTCCTTGAGCACGCGCTCGGCGATCTGGCGCTCCCGGGGGCTCAGCTCGAGGTCGGCCAGGAACAGCGCGCACTCCCCGATGGGGAGGCCGGCGACCTCGGCGATCGACTTCCCGCCCAGGGTCACCGCCAGGCTGATCGGCTTGAGCCTCGCGCCCTGGCATCCGGGGCACGGCACCTCGCGCATGTAGCCCTCGAACCGCTCGCGGCTCGTGTCGGAGTCGGCCTCCGCGTGCCGGCGCTGGACGTAGGGGATGACGCCCTCGAAGGCGGTGTGGTAGCTGCGCTCGCGGCCGTAGCGGTTCTTGTAGCGGATGTGGACCTGCCCCGCGTGGCCGTGCAGGATCGCCTTCCTGGCCCGCGCCGGCAGGGACTCCCAGGTGTCGTCGAGGGAGAAGCCCAGGTCGTCACCCAGCGCCACGAGCAGCCGCTCGAAGTAGTCGCTGATGTGCCCGCTCGACCAGGGGCCGATGACCCCCTCGGCGAGGGTCATCGACGGGTCGCTCACGATGAGGTCGGGGTCCACCTCCATCCGCGTTCCCAGCCCCGTGCACTCCGGGCAGGCGCCGAACGGCGAGTTGAACGAGAAGGAGCGCGGCTCGAGCTCCTCGAACGAGAGGTCGTCGTAGAGGCAGGCGAGATGCTCGGAGAACATCCGCTCGCGGTGGGGGTCCTTCTCGGCGAGGTCGACGAAGTCGAGAGTGACCAGCCCGCCCGAGAGCCGCAGCGCGGTCTCGACGGAGTCGGTGAGCCGACGCTTGGCGTCCTTCTTCACGGCGAGACGGTCGACCACCACCTCGATCGTGTGCTTCTCCTGCTTCTTGAGCGTGGGGGGCTCGGCCAGCGAGTGCACCACGCCGTCCACGCGGGCACGGGAGAAGCCCTGCGTCTGGAGGGTGCGGAACAGGTCCGCGTACTCCCCCTTGCGCTCCCGGACCACCGGAGCCAGCACCTGGAACCGGGACCCGGGCTCGAGCTCGAGCACCCGGTCCACGATCTGCTGGGGGGTCTGCCGGGCGATGGGTCGAGCGCACTCCGGGCAGTGCGGTCGGCCCGCTCGGGCGTAGAGCAGCCGGAGGTAGTCGTAGACCTCGGTGATCGTCCCCACCGTGGACCGTGGGTTGCGGCTGGTCGACTTCTGGTCGATGGAGACGGCCGGGGACAGACCCTCGATGAAGTCGACGTCGGGCTTGTCCATCTGCCCCAGGAACTGGCGCGCGTACGCCGACAGGCTCTCCACGTAGCGACGCTGGCCCTCGGCGAAGATCGTGTCGAAGGCCAATGAGGACTTCCCCGACCCGGACAGGCCGGTGAACACGATCATGGCGTCGCGCGGGAGGTCGAGCGAGACGTCCTTGAGGTTGTGCTCGCGGGCGCCGCGGACGACGAGGCGATCGGCCACGCTGGGTTCCTGTTCTCGAGGGGGCGAGCCGCCCAGCCGCCGCGAGGGCGCACGGGCCGCGGTCCAGGCTAACCAGGACCGGTGACAGCCACATTCCCGGACACCGGCCGGGGCTAGCCTCGGCGCATGAGCGAGCACCTCGACCCCGTCCGGGACGTCGCCGCCGCCCGAGCCGCGACCGACCGGCTCCTCGACACCCTGACCGGTCTCGACGACCGCACCGCCCGGGGCCCGTCGCTGCTGCCCGGCTGGAGCGTCGGCCACGTCCTGACCCACCTGGCCCGCAACGCCGACGGGATGGTCCGCCTGGTGGACTGGGCCGAGACGGGGGTGCCGACCCCCATGTACGCCTCGGTGGAGTCCCGGGAGGCGGACATCGAGGCCGGGGCCGGCCGCCCGGCCGCGGAGCTCGTGGACGACGTGCGCTCCGCTGGTGCCCGCCTCAGCGCCGCCTTCGACCGCCTCCTGACCCTCCCGGGGGCGGGCCAGGACAGGCTGGTGCTCTTCGGGGCCCAGCCCGCCGGGACGACGCCGGACGTCCCGGCGTCCGAGCTGCCGTGGGCACGCCTGCGGGAGGTGAGCATCCATCACGTGGACCTCGGGCTCACCGGCTTCGGACCCGAGGACTGGCCCGAGGACTTCGTCGAGCGGATGGCCTCCTTCGTCGAGGCCCGGGTCGGTCCCGCAGAGGTTCGGGGGCCGGCGTCGCTCGTCCTGGCTTGGCGCCTCGGGCGCAGCAACGACCCGCGGATCACCTCGGCCGACGGGGGGCCGGCCGGAGATCCGGGACCCTGGTGACCGCCGGCCGCAGCCGGGCCAGGATGGAGCCATGACGTACACCGGTCATGTGTCCGTGGGCGGGCGCGCCGACGTCCGCGAGCTCCCGGGGCTCACCATCAGCAAGCTCGCGGTGGGCGGGTTCGACAACAACTGCTACCTCCTCAGGTGCACGCGCTCAGGCCGCCAGGTGCTCATCGACGCCGCCGCGGAACCGGACCGCCTCCTCGAGCTCATCGGCGACGACGGGATCGATGCTGTCGTCACGACCCATGCGCACCGCGACCACTGGGCCGCGCTCGCCGACGTGGTCGCCGCCACCGGGGCGCGCGTCATCGCGCACGTCGACGACGCCGATGACATCGCGGTCCCCGTGGACGAACGGATCGTGGACGGAGCCAGGGTGCGGGTGGGCCAGGCCGAGCTCGAGGCGATCCACCTGGTGGGACACACGGTCGGGTCCGTCGCGCTGCTCTACGACGACCCGTCGGGCCCGCCGCACATCTTCACGGGCGACTGCCTCTTCCCGGGAGGCGTCGGCAACACCTGGCAGGACCCGGTCCGGTTCGCCTCGCTCTACGACGGCGTCGTGCGGCGGATCTTCGACCGGCTCCCGGACGAGACGTGGGTCTACCCCGGGCACGGAGCGGACACGACGCTCGGCGCGGAACGGCCGGCCCTCGACGAGTGGCGGTCCCGCGGCTGGTGAC
>JAHECT010000063.1 GCA_024641605.1 Micrococcales bacterium | reverse complement strand
CCCCGGCCCGATGAACCGCGGCATGGAGATCGCCGCGGAGGTGGCCGACGCTCCTCGCTCGGTGATCGTCGAGCAGGTGAGCAACGGGGTGAGCGTGCGGATGGCCGTCCTCTACCTGCTGCTCGGCGGCGCCCAGCTGGGCGCGGGCGAGACCGATCCCGCCGCGGAGGCCTGACATGACCGAGACCTACCTGCTCTCCCACGTGGCACCGCTCGGCGGCGCTCCGGTCGACCTCGTCCTCGCGGACGGGGTGATCTCCCAGGTCGCCGAGGCCGGCTCGGTCGATGCGGCCGGCGCCGTCGTCGTGGACGGCCGCGGGCTCGTGGCCCTCCCCGGTCTCGTCGACCTGCACACCCACCTGCGCGAGCCGGGCCGGGAGGACGCCGAGACGGTGGAGACCGGCAGCCGCGCCGCCGCGGCCGGCGGCTTCACGGCGGTCTTCGCCATGGCCAACACCGACCCGGTCGCCGACACCGCGGGCACCGTCGAGCAGGTGTGGCGGCTCGGGCGCGAGGCCGGCTACGTCGACGTGCAGCCGGTCGGCGCCGTGACCGTCGGGCTGGGCGGCACGTCGTTGTCCGAGCTCGGCGCGATGGCCACCAGCGCGGCGTCGGTGCGGATGTTCTCCGACGACGGCAGGTGCGTGCACGACGCGGTGATCATGCGCCGCGCACTGGAGTACGTGAAGGCCTTCGACGGCGTCATCGCCCAGCACGCCCAGGAGCCTCGCCTCACCGAGGACGCGCAGATGAACGAGGGCGCCCTCTCGGGCGTCCTCGGCCTGCGCGGGTGGCCGGCCGTCGCGGAGGAGGCGATCGTCGCGCGAGACGTCCTGCTGGCCGAGCACGTGGGCTCGCGGCTGCACGTCTGCCACGTCTCGACGGCCGGGTCGGTCGAGATCATCCGATGGGCCAAGTCGCGCGGCATCGACGTCACGGCCGAGGTCACCCCGCACCACCTGCTCCTCACCGAGGACCTGGTGCGCTCCTACGATCCGGTCTACAAGGTCAACCCGCCGCTGCGGTCCGAGCGCGACGTCCTGGCCCTGCGCGAGGCGCTGGCCGACGGCACGATCGACGTGGTGGCGACCGACCACGCCCCGCACCCGTCCGAGGACAAGGACTGCGAGTGGGGCGCCGCCGCCATGGGGATGCTCGGCCTCGAGACCGCGCTCGGTGTGGTCGCCGCCGCGATGGTGGAGACCGGCCTGCTCGACTGGGCCGGCGTCGCCGACCGGATGTCCGTGGCGCCGGCCCGCATCGGGCGGCTCACCGGGCACGGACGTCCGCTCGCCGTCGGCGAGCCGGCCAACATCACCCTGATCGACCCGGACCGCTCGTGGACGGTCGCCGCCGACGCGCTCCGCAGCCGCAGCCGCAACACGCCCTACGCCGGCCGCGAGCTGCCCACGGCGGTGGTCGGGACCTTCCTGCGCGGCCGTCCGACGCTGCTCGGCGGCGAGGTCCGCTCGGCCGCGGAGGTGAACGCGTGAGCGCCCTGCTCGGCTCCGCGCCGGCCGTCCTGGTCCTCGAGGACGGCCGGGTCTTCCGGGGGCAGGCCTACGGCGCGATCGGGGAGACGTTCGGTGAGGCGGTCTTCTCGACCGGCATGTCCGGCTACCAGGAGACATTGACCGACCCCTCGTACCACCGGCAGGTCGTCGTGCAGACGGCCCCGCACATCGGCAACTACGGCGTCAACGCCGCGGACGCCGAGTCGCGCCGCATCTGGGTCGCGGGCTACGTCGTCCGCGACCCTTCGCGCATCTCGTCGAACTGGCGGGCCGAGCGCGACCTCGCGGACGAGCTCGCCGAGCAGGGGATCGTGGGCATCAGCGGCGTGGACACCCGGGCGCTGACCCGCCACCTGCGCGAGCGCGGCGCCATGCGCGTGGGCGTCTTCAGCGGCGGGGCGGCCGACCGGCCCGTCGCCGAGCTGCTCGAGCGTGTGCTCGCCGTGCCTCCCATGGAGGGCGCCGCGCTCGCCGACGAGGTGAGCATCGACGCCGAGGTCGTCGTCCCCGCTGTCGGGGAGACGCGCTTCCGGGTGGCCGCGATCGACCTGGGCATCAAGGGTGCGACCCCGCGCCACATGGCCGAGCGGGGGATCGAGGTGCACATCCTGCCCTCGACCACCCCGCCCGAGCGGATGCTGGCGGTGGGCGTCGATGGCGTCTTCTTCAGCAACGGCCCCGGCGACCCGGCCACCGCAGACCACGCCGTCGCACTCGTGCGCGCGGCGCTCGACGCACGTCGGCCGGTCTTCGGTATCTGCTTCGGCAACCAGGTGCTCGGCCGCGCCCTCGGCTTCGGCACGTACAAGCTGCGCTACGGCCACCGCGGGATCAACGTGCCGGTCATGGACCGCACCACCGGCAAGGTGGAGATCACCGCGCAGAACCACGGGTTCGCCGTGGACGCACCGATCGACCGCGTCTCGGACACGCCCTACGGACGGGTGGAGGTGAGTCACGTGTGCCTCAACGACGACGTCGTCGAAGGGCTCCGCTGCCTCGACCTCCCCGCGTTCTCGGTGCAGTACCACCCCGAGGCGGCAGCGGGTCCGCACGACTCGGCCTACCTGTTCGACCGCTTCTGCGACCTGATGGAGGCCGCTCGTGCCACGGCGTGACGATCTGCGCTCGGTGATGGTGATCGGCTCCGGTCCGATCGTGATCGGCCAGGCCTGCGAGTTCGACTACTCGGGCACCCAGGCGTGCCGCGTCCTGCTGGCGGAGGGGTTGCGGGTCGTGCTCGTGAACTCCAACCCGGCCACGATCATGACCGACCCGGAGTTCGCCGACGCGACCTACGTCGAGCCGATCACTCCCGAGTACGTCGAGATGATCATCGCCAAGGAGCGGCCGGACGCCCTCCTCGCCACCCTCGGCGGCCAGACCGCGCTCAACACCGCGATGGCGCTGCACGCCAACGGGGTCCTCGAGCGCTACGGCGTCGAGCTGATCGGCGCCAACGTGGACGCGATCGAGGCGGGGGAGAACCGCGAGCGGTTCAAGGAGATCGTCGCCGACATCAACGCCTCCGGGCTGGCCGCCGAGTCGGCGCGCAGCACCATCTGCCACTCGATGGACGCCTGCCTCGCGGCCGTCGAGGACCTGGGCTACCCCGTCGTCGTGCGCCCGTCGTTCACCATGGGCGGCGCCGGCTCCGGCATCGCCTACGACGAGGAGGGCCTGCACCGGATCGCCGGTGCAGGTCTGGCCGCCTCGCCGACCACCGAGGTGCTCCTCGAGGAGTCCATCCTCGGCTGGAAGGAGTACGAGCTCGAGCTCATGCGCGACGCCAAGGACAACGTCGTCGTGATCTGCTCGATCGAGAACCTCGACCCGATGGGCGTCCACACCGGCGACTCCATCACCGTGGCTCCCGCGCTCACGCTCACCGACCGTGAGTACCAGCACCTGCGCGACGTGGGCAT
Organism: Micrococcales bacterium; assembly: GCA_024641605.1. Classification (GTDB taxonomy): domain Bacteria; phylum Actinomycetota; class Actinomycetes; order S36-B12; family CAIYMF01; genus Longivirga. Next base: position 9,545 of record JAHECT010000063.1, on the reverse strand, counting down.
CGCGGTCATCCGAGCGGTCGGGGTCGACACGGGCGGCTGCAACATCCAGTTCGCCATCAACCCCGACGACGGGCGCATGGTCGTCATCGAGATGAACCCTCGCGTCTCGCGGTCCTCGGCGCTGGCGTCGAAGGCGACCGGGTTCCCGATCGCCAAGATCGCGGCGAAGCTCGCGGTGGGCTACACGCTCGACGAGATCCCCAACGACATCACCCAGGAGACCCCGGCCAGCTTCGAGCCGGCGCTGGACTACGTCGTGGTGAAGGTGCCCCGGTTCGCCTTCGAGAAGTTCCCCCAGGCCGACGCGACGCTCACGACCACGATGAAGAGCGTGGGCGAGGCGATGGCCATCGGCCGCAGCTTCACCGAGGCGCTGCAGAAGGCCCTGCGCTCGATCGAGCGCAAGGACGCTCCGTTCTCGTGGGCGACCTCGCGCGCGTCGATCGACGTCGCAGCACTGCTCGAGGAGGTGCAGGTCCCGCACGACGGTCGCCTGCGCAAGGTCCAGCAGGCCATGTGGGCGGGCGCCACCGCCGAGCAGCTGCACGAGGCGACCGACATCGACCCGTGGTTCCTGGACCAGATCGCGCTGCTCAACGAGGTCGGCGACGCCCTCGTCGCCTCGCCGGAGCTGACCCCGGACCTGCTGCGACTGGCCAAGCGGCACGGCTTCTCCGACCGTCAGATCGCCGAGGTGCGCGGCATCACCGAGGACGTCGTGCGCGGGGTCCGGCACGCGCTCGGGATCCGTCCGGTGTACAAGACCGTCGACACGTGCGCGGCGGAGTTCGAGGCGCGCACGCCGTACCACTACTCCTCCTACGACGAGGAGACCGAGGTCGAGCCGCGGGCCACGCCGGCCGTGCTCATCCTGGGCAGCGGCCCCAACCGGATCGGCCAGGGGATCGAGTTCGACTACTCGTGCGTGCACGCGAGCATGGCCCTGCGCGAGGCCGGCTACGACACGGTGATGGTCAACTGCAACCCCGAGACGGTGTCGACGGACTACGACACCTCGAGCCGGCTCTACTTCGAGCCGCTCACCCTCGAGGACGTCCTGGAGGTCTACCACGCGGAGCTGGCTGTCGGCCCGGTCGCCGGTGTCATCGCCCAGCTCGGCGGTCAGACACCGCTCGGGCTCGCTCAGGCGCTCAAGGACGCCGGCGTCCCCATCGTCGGGACCTCGCCCGAGGCGATCCACCTCGCGGAGGAGCGGGGTGCCTTCGGTCAGGTGCTCGCGGCGGCGGGACTTCCCGCCCCGGCCCACGGGACCGCGACCTCCTACGAGGAGACCCTCGAGGTGGCGGCCCGCATCGGCTACCCCGTCCTCGTGCGCCCGTCCTACGTCCTGGGCGGTCGCGGCATGGAGATCGTCTACGACGAGCAGATGCTCCACGACTACATCGCCCGGGCGACCGAGGCGACGCCGGAGCACCCGGTGCTGGTCGACCGCTTCCTCGACGACGCCGTCGAGATCGACGTCGACGCCCTCTACGACGGGCACGAGCTCTACCTCGCCGGAGTCATGGAGCACATCGAGGAGGCCGGGATCCACTCCGGCGACTCCGCCTGCGCGCTCCCGCCCATCACCCTCGGGCACGCCGAGATCGACCGGATCCGGCGCTCGACGGAGTCGATCGCCCGCGGGGTGGGCGTGCACGGCCTGCTGAACGTCCAGTACGCGCTGGCCGGTGACGTGCTCTACGTCCTCGAGGCCAACCCCCGCGCCTCGCGCACCGTCCCGTTCGTGGCCAAGGCGACGTCGGTGCCGATCGCGAAGGCGGCGGCCCGGATCGCGCTCGGCACCTCCATCGCCGACCTGCGAGCCGAGGGCCTGCTGCCCGCGGTCGGCGACGGCGGGACCCTGCCCATCGGTGCGCCTATCGCCGTCAAGGAAGCGGTGCTGCCCTTCGGCCGCTTCCACGGGGTGGACACCGTGCTCGGCCCGGAGATGAAGTCGACGGGCGAGGTGATGGGCATCGACGCCGACTTCGGCACCGCGTTCGCGAAGTCCCAGACGGCGGCGTACTCCTCGGGGCTGCCGGTGCGAGGTCGCGCGTTCGTCAGCGTGGCCAACCGCGACAAGCGGTCGATGGTCTTCCCGGTCAAGCGGCTCGCCGACCTCGGGTTCGAGATCCTCGCGACGGAAGGAACCGCGGAGGTCCTGCGGCGCAACGGACTCACGGCGACGCTGCTGCGAAAGCAGCACCACGGCCGCGGGCCGGGCGGGGAGCCGACCACGGTCGACGCCATCCACGCGGGCGAGATCGACCTCATCGTCAACACTCCCTATGGCGTGGGATCCCGCCTCGATGGCTACGAGATCCGCACCGCGGCCGTGGCTCGCGGGGTGCCCTGCATCACCACGGTCCAGGGTCTCGCCGCCACGGTCCAGGGCATCGAGGCCCTCCTGTCCGGCGAGATCGGCGTACGGTCCCTCCAGGAGTGGGCCGCCGACCTCGCCGCCCTGCGCGCCGCGCAGGCCGGGTCGGCCGAGGAGGTCAGACGATGACGGCGCCGAGCCAGCCCCGCGTGGTCCAGACGACGGGTGAGGTGCTCGGCCTGCGTCGCGCGGGGGACTACCACGTGCTCACGCTGACGGCGCCGGGCCTGCCCGAGCTGACCCGTCCCGGCCACTTCGTGGCGCTGGGCGTGGGCGGACCGCACACCTCGATGCTGCTGCGCCGGGCCTTCTCCATCCACTCGGTCCAGAGCCGCGGGGTCTACGGCGGCTCGCTGGAGATCGTCTTCGCCACCCACGGCAAGGGCACCGAGTGGCTCTCCCGCCTGCACCGCCACGACCAGGTGGACATCGTCGGCCCGCTCGGGCGACCCTTCGCGCTGCCCCGCGAGCCGGTGTCCTGCGTGCTCGTCGCCGGCGGCTACGGCTCGGCGCCGATGTTCATGCTCGCCGACGCGCTGCGCGCCCGCGGGTGCCGGGTGGACGTCGTCCTCGGCGCGGCGACGGAGAGCAAGCTGTTCGGCGTCCTCGACGCCAAGCGGATCGCCGCGACGCTGACCATCACCACCGACGACGGCTCGGCGGGGGAGAAGGGCCGCGTCACCGACGTGCTGCCCGGCGTGCTGGAGCGCACCGACGCCGACGTCGTCTACGCCTGCGGGCCCATGCCCATGCTGCGTGCGGTCGCCAAGGTCGCCGCCGCCCATGGGGCCTACTCGCAGTGCGCGGTCGAGGAATCCATGGCGTGCGGCATCGGCATCTGCATGACCTGCGTGCTCCCGGTCGTCGGCGACGACGGGGTCACCCGCATGCTGCGCTCGTGCGTCGACGGCCCGGTGTTCCGGGGCGACCGCGTCCGCTGGGACGAGGTCGGCACCGTCCCGCCCGACACCCTGGGCGCCCCCGTGAGCGGAGGACACTCATGACCCGCGCCGTGATCACCCACGGGCCCCGGCCCGACGCCGTGTCCGCGGTCCCGGACGTCGACATGACCACGAACCTGGCCGGCGCGGTCCTGCCCTCGCCGGTCCTCACCGCGTCCGGGTGCGCGGCCGCCGGGCGCGAGCTGGACCAGTTCTTCGACATCACCCAGATCGGCGCCGTGGTCACCAAGAGCATCATGCTCAACCCGCGGTCCGGTCGCGCCACGCCCCGCATGGCCGAGACCCCCAGCGGGATGCTCAACTCCATCGGTCTGCAGGGGCCGGGGATCGACGATTTCGTCGACCGCGACCTGGCCTGGCTGCGCGCCCGGGGGGCTCGCTCCGTCGTCTCGATCGCGGGAGGCTCGATCGACGAGTACACGCGGCTGGCGTCCAAGCTGCGCCACGTCCCCGACATCACGGCGATCGAGGTCAACATCTCCTGCCCCAACGTGGAGGACCGGGGCCTGGTCTTCGCCTGCCACGCGGCCTCCGCCGCCGAGGTCGTCGCCGCCGTGCGGCGCAACACGGCCCCGGGGATCCCCGTTCTGGCCAAGCTCTCGCCCGACGTGACCGACATCGTCGAGATCGCGCGCGCAGTGGTCGATGCGGGCGCTGACGGGTTGTCGATGATCAACACGCTCCTCGGAATGGTGATCGACACCGACACCCTGCGCCCGGCGCTCGCCGGCGTCACGGGAGGGCTGTCCGGCCCGGCGATCCGTCCGGTCGCGGTGCGCTGCGTCTACCAGGTCCACGCGGCCATGCCCGACGTGCCGATCCTGGGCATGGGCGGGATCCGCAACGGCCTCGACGCCCTCGAGTTCGTCCTGGCCGGCGCCAGCGCGGTGAGCGTCGGCACCGTCACGTTCCACGACCCCTCCGCCCCGCTGCGGGTCTCCCGCGAGCTCGCGGTCGCGCTCGCCGAGCGCGGCTTCGAGCGGCTCGAGGACGCCGTGGGGTACGCGCACCGGCATCCCGACCTCGCGCCGGTCGCCGGCGGGCCCGCCCGCGGGCACGGGGGCGACGCCGATCCCCTCGTCGCCGACGCCGACCTCACGGCCGGTGGTGAGGGGTGAGCGCGCCGATCGCCGTCGCGCTCGACGGCCCCGACCTGGCGACTGTCACCGCCTGGGCCGCCGCCGCGGGACCGCACGTCTCCACCATGAAGATCGGGCTGGAGACCTTCCTGCGTGACGGCGACGCCGCGGTGCTCGCGGCCCGCGAGGCGTCCGGCCGCGGGATCTTCCTCGATCTCAAGCTGCACGACATCCCCAACACCGTCGCCGGGGCGGCCCGGTCGGTGGCCCACCTCGCCCCCGACTACCTCACCGTCCACGCCGCGGGCGGTGCCCGCATGATCGAGGCCGCGGTCCAGGCGCTGCCCGGCACGCGGGTCACCGCGGTGACCGTCCTGACCTCGATGACCGAGGACGACCTCGACGCGGTCGGCCTCCTCGGTCCAGCGCTCGCCGCCGCCCGGCGGCTCGCGCTGCTGGCGGTCTCCGCGGGGGCCCGCGCGATCGTCTGCTCGCCGCGGGAGGTCGCCGCGATCCGCGCCGAGGTGCCCGACGACATCGTGCTGGTGACCCCGGGGGTCCGACCGGCGGGATCCGACGCCGGCGACCAGGCCCGGGTGGCCACGCCGGAGCAGGCGCGTGCGGACGGTGCGGACCTGCTCGTCGTCGGTCGCCCCATCACCGCTGCCGCTGACGTCGCTGCCGCGGCCGCCCGGATCGCGGCGTCGCTGACCTGAGCGCACCCACCGGGACCGGGTCGCGGCACGTCGCCGCGGGTCGCTAGGGTCTCGACCGACCCACCAGACGAGAGGACCTGTCGTGGCGCTTCCGCCCCTCACTCCCGAGCAGCGAGCCGCAGCCCTGGAGAAGGCCGCCGAGGCGCGGCGTGTCCGAGCCGAGGTGAAGAACCGCCTCAAGCGCTCCGGCGCCTCCATCGGCGAGGTCATCGCCCAGGGCCAGACCGACGACATCATCGGCAAGATGAAGGTCTCGGCGCTGCTCGAGTCGATGCCGGGGGTGGGCAAGGTCCGCGCCGCCGAGATCATGGACCGGCTCCAGATCGCGACCAACCGTCGCGTCCGCGGGCTCGGCACCCACCAGATCGCCGCCCTGGAGAAGGAGTTCTCCGCCTGAGCGCCCGGCTGACGGTCCTGTCGGGCCCTTCGGGGGTCGGCAAGTCCACGGTGGTCGCCCACCTGCGGGCGACCCGTCCCGACGTCTGGCTGTCCGTGTCGGCCACGACGCGCCGGCCCCGGCCCGGCGAGACCCACGGGGTGGAGTACTTCTTCGTCGACCACACCGAGTTCGCCGCCATGGTCGAGCGGGGCGACCTCCTGGAGTACGCCGAGTTCGCCGGCAACTTCTACGGCACGCCACGCGGCCCCGTCCTCGAGCGGCTCGAGGCGGGCACCCCGGTCGTGCTCGAGATCGAGCTGCAGGGTGCCCGTCAGGTCCGGGCGAGCATGCCCGAGGCGTTCCTGGTCTTCCTGGCCCCGCCCTCGTGGGACGAGCTGGTCCGCCGCCTGGTGGGCCGGGGGACCGAGCCGGCCGAGGTGATCGCCCGCCGGCTGGAGACCGCCCGGGTCGAGCTCGCAGCCGAGTCGGAGTTCGACGCCCGCGTGGTCAACACGACGGTCGAGGGGGCCACCCAGCAGTTGATAGACTTCATGGGCCTGCCGACCGATCCCCACGCAGGCTCCTGACCTGCGCCGCAGTCAGCGGCACCGCACGTCCACCCGCGCCTTCGGTCGCGGCCGATCCGAAAGGCGCCCGCGTGTCCGGCACCGCCTCCGCCCCCGAGGGCATCACCAACCCGCCGATCGACGACCTCCTCGAGACCGTCGACTCGAAGTACTCCCTGGTCATCTACGCGTCCAAGCGCGCACGCCAGATCAACGCCTACTACTCCCAGCTGGGCGAGGGCCTGCTCGAGTACGTCGGCCCGCTCGTCGAGACCCACGTGCAGGAGAAGCCGCTGTCGATCGCGCTGCGCGAGATCGACTCCGGCCTACTCGCCGCCGAGGCGCTCGACCCCGACGCCGAGGCGTCGGTCCCCACCGCGTGAGCCGCGATCCCGTCACCGGCGCCGCACCCACCGTGGTGCTCGGCGTCGGCGGCGGGATCGCCGCGTACAAGGCGGCGGAGGTGCTCCGTCGGCTGCGCGCCGCCGGGTGCGACGTCACGGTGGTCCCCACCCGCGCCGCCCTGCGCTTCGTGGGCTCGGCCACCTGGGAGGCCCTCTCCGGCAAGCCGGTGACCGCCGAGGTCTGGGACGACGTCCACGACGTCCCGCACGTGCGGCTCGGGCAGACCGCCGACCTCGTCGTGGTCGCCCCGGCCACGGCTGACCTGCTCGCGCGCGCCGCGGCCGGCCTGGCCGACGACCTCCTCGGAAACGTCCTGCTGACCGCCCGCTGCCCGGTGCTGCTCGCGCCCGCCATGCACACCGAGATGTGGGAGAACCCCGCCACGCGGGCCAACGTCGAGACCCTGCGCGCCCGCGGCGTCGTCGTCCTGGACCCCGCGGTCGGCCGGCTCACCGGGGCCGACTCGGGCCCGGGGCGCCTGCCCGAGCCCGAGGCCGTCGTCGAGGCCTGCCTCGGAGCCCTGGCCGGGCACCCCCGCGACCTCGTCGGGCGCACGGTGGTGATCTCCGCCGGCGGCACTCGCGAGCCGATCGACCCGGTGCGCTTCCTCGGCAACGCGAGCAGCGGGAAGCAGGGCTATGCGCTCGCGGCCGCGGCGGCCGCGCGCGGTGCCCGGGTCGTGCTCGTCTCCGCCAACGTGGCCCTGGAGACCCCCGCAGGAGTCGAGGTCGTGCCCGTCGGCACGGCCGAGGACGTGCGCACCGAGATGCGCTCGCGGGCCGCGGGCGCCGACGTCGTGGTCATGGCGGCCGCCGTGGCCGACTTCCGGCCGGTCGCCGCGGCCGAGCACAAGATCAAGAAGGACGAGGAGGGCGGCGTCCCGTCGCTCGCGCTGGAGCGCACGCCGGACGTCCTCGCCGAGCTCGTGGCCGACCGCGGCGGGGCGGCCTCGCCGATCGTCGTGGGCTTCGCCGCCGAGACCGGGGACGGGACCGGCACGGTCCTCGACCACGCGCGGGCCAAGCTGGTCCGCAAGGGCTGCGATCTCCTCGTCGTCAACGACGTCGCCGGGGGCAGGGTCTTCGGCGCCGACGACACCCAGGTCCACGTTCTGCGGCCCGCAGGCGCGCCTCCGGTCACCGTGGCCGGCCCCAAGTCCGTGGCCGCCCACGCCGTGTGGGACGCCGTCGCGGGCCTGCTCGGCGGCCGCCCCCCGGTCCGACCGGACGCGCCGCCCGCCGCGCCCGACGCTGCTGGCTAGACTCCCAGCCACCGCAGCCCGGCGACCCGCCGGTCAGTCCCGTCAGGAGCGAGTGCGTTGGCCCGTCGTCTGTTCACGTCCGAGTCGGTCACCGAGGGTCATCCCGACAAGATCGCTGACCAGATCAGCGACAGCATCCTCGACGCCATGCTCAAGGAGGACCCGCGCAGCCGGGTCGCCGTCGAGACCCTGATCACCACCGGCCTCGTGCACGTCGCCGGGGAGGTGACCACGTCCGGCTGGGTGGACATCCCCACTCTGGTCCGCGAGCGGGTCCTCGAGATCGGCTACGACAACTCCAAGAAGGGCTTCGACGGCGCCTCGTGCGGGGTGTCGGTGTCGATCGGGTCGCAGAGCCCCGACATCGCCCAGGGCGTCGACGACGCCATCGAGGAGCGCGAGGGGCACAGCACCGACGAGCTCGACCGCCAGGGGGCCGGCGACCAGGGACTCATGTTCGGCTACGCGTGCGACGACACCCCCGAGCTCATGCCGCTGCCGATCGCCCTGGCGCACAAGCTCTCCCACCGGCTCTCCCGCGTGCGCAAGGACGGGGTCATCCCGTACCTGCGGCCCGACGGCAAGACACAGGTCACCATCGAGTACGACGAGGCCGACCGCGCCGTCCGTCTCGACACCGTCGTGGTGTCCTCCCAGCACGCCGGTGACATCGACCTCGACACGCTGCTCGCGCCGGACATCGAGGAGTACGTCGTCCGCCCCGAGGTCGAGGCGCTGGGCATCGACACCGACGGCTACCGCCTGCTCGTCAACCCGACCGGCCGGTTCGAGATCGGCGGCCCGATGGGCGACGCGGGCCTGACCGGTCGCAAGATCATCGTGGACACCTACGGCGGTATGGCCCGCCACGGCGGGGGTGCCTTCTCCGGCAAGGACCCGTCCAAGGTCGACCGTTCGGCCGCCTACGCGATGCGGTGGGTCGCCAAGAACGTCGTGGCGGCGGGGCTGGCCCGGCGGTGCGAGGTCCAGGTCGCCTACGCCATCGGCAAGGCGCACCCGGTCGGCGTCTTCGTGCAGACCTTCGGCACCGGCGTGCTGCCCGACGCCGACATCCAGGCCGCGGTCCTCGAGGTGTTCGACCTGCGTCCGGCGGCGATCATCCGCGATCTGGACCTGCTGCGTCCGATCTACGTCCAGACGGCTGCGTACGGCCACTTCGGGCGCGAGCTCCCCGACTTCTCGTGGGAGCGCACCGACCGCGCCGACACCCTGCGCGCCGCCGCGGGCCGCTGAGCGAGACCCGCACGTCCACCGGGGCGTCCGCATGACTCCCTCGGAGCTGCGGACGCCCCGACTGGTCCTTCGCCGGTGGCGCGAGTCCGATCTGGCGCCGTTCGCGCAGCTCAACGCGGACCCCGAGGTCATGCGGTGGTTTCCGTCCCCGCTCGACCGGGCCGCGAGCGACGACCTCGTGAGCCGGATCGAGTCCCACCACGACGAGCACGGCTTCGGCCTGTGGGCCATCGACGTGGTGGGCCGGGGCGCGTCGGGCTTCGCGGGGTTCGTGGGGCTCGCGGTGCCGCGGTTCGACCCGCCGTTCGCGACCGCGGGCCCGTGCGTCGAGGTCGGCTGGCGCCTGGCCCGGGGCTGGTGGGGGCAGGGCATCGCCACCGAGGCTGCCGCGGAGGTGCTGCGGCACGGTTTCGAGGGGCTGGGGCTCACCGAGATCGTGTCCTTCACGGTCCCGCCCAACCTCGCCTCGCAGGCCGTCATGCAGCGGGTCGGCATGCGCTACGACGGCGTCTTCGACCACCCCTCGGCGCCGCCCGGGGC
>JAHECT010000062.1 GCA_024641605.1 Micrococcales bacterium | reverse complement strand
CCGTCGCCCCACGGGGTGGGCCAGGACGGCTCCCCCGCCTTGGCCGACTTCCACAGCGCGAAGTCGCGCGGGTCCTTCTTGCGCGAGTCGCCGACGCTGTCGCCCGCGGCCTGCATGTCGTCGGGACGCTGACCCGAGAGCGCGCCGTAGTCGGGGAAGGACCGCACGTCGAAGTAGACGTCGCCGTCGGCGTCGTAGGCGTGGCCGAGGTCGATGAGACGACGCATCAGCTCGATCATCTCGGGCACGTGCCCGGTGGCCCGCGGCTCCACCGTGGGCCTCGTGCAGCCGAGGACGTCGTAGGCCCAGGCGAACTCGCGCTCGAACTCGGTGGCCACCGCCCACCACGGCCGGTCCTCGGCCTCGCCGCGCGCGATGATCTTGTCGTCGATGTCGGTGACGTTGCGGCAGAAGGTGACCTCGTAGCCCGAGGCGCGCAGCCAGCGGGACAGCACGTCGAAATTGACCCCGGACCGGATGTGACCGACGTGCGGGGAGGCCTGGACGGTGGCGCCGCACAGGTACAGCGACGCCCGGCCAGGCTCCAGGGGGACGAAGTCCCGGACCGACCGGGTCGCGGTGTCGTGCAGGCGCAGGCTCACGCGGGGCAGCCTATCGGCGCGGGAGCCCCGCCCCGGCCGGCCTGGGGTGCGGCACCGAAGGTCAGTGCAGGACCACCTTGTCCGGGGTGATGCGCACGACGACGCGGACGTTGTCGGTCCCGTCGTCGGCGCTGTAGCGCTCGGCTCCGTGGTAGGCCCGGGCGTGCTCGTCGATGAGCTCCCGGCCGCCCTCCTCGGTCATGGTCGCCGTGCCCCGCACCTCGAGGTAGCGGTAGGGCGCGTCGTGCGGGAACAGCAGGATGCCCACCCGCGGGTCGCGCTCGATGTTGCGGTGCTTGCGCCGGCCCCGGACGGTGGAGACCAGCAGGTCGTCCCCGTCCCGGCTGATCCAGACCACCGAGAGCTGCGGACGTCCGTCCGGCTCGATCGTCGCGATGGTGGCGAACTCGGGGGCGTCGAGCCAGGCCTTCGCCTCGTCGGGGATGGATGCGCTCATGTCACCATCCTGGCCTGCCGCGTGGTCCCCCGCCCGTCGGGGCGACGGCGCTCAGCCCAGCGGGAGGACCAGGGCGGTGGCCAGGGCGGCGATCCCCTCGCCGCGGCCGGTGAGCCCCAGGCCGTCGGTCGTGGTGGCCGACACCGACACCGGTGCTCCCACCACGGAGGTCATCGCCTGCTGGGCCTCGAGCCTGCGGGGACCGAGGCGGGGGCGGTTGCCCACCACCTGGACGCTCACGTTGCCGACGCGGTAGCCGGCACGGTGCACGAGGCGCACGACCTCGGCCAGCAGCGCGGCGCCGGAGGCGCCGGACCACTCGGGCCGGTCGGTGCCGAACACGGTGCCCAGGTCCCCCAGCCCGGCCGCCGAGAGCAGGGCGTCGCACGCCGCGTGCGCGGCGACGTCGCCGTCGGAGTGCCCGGCGACGCCGGTCTCCCCGGGCCACGTCAGGCAGGCGAGATGCAGGTCGCGCCCCTCCTCGAAGGGGTGGACGTCGACGCCGATGCCGACCCTCGGCTCAGTCGAGGACACCGGCGGCCCTCCGCCGGGCGAGCACGGTCTCGGCGAGCACGAGGTCGAGCGGACGGGTCACCTTGAACGCCTCCTCGTCGCCGGGCACGACCACCACGGTGCCACCGCACGCCTCCACCAGACCCGCGTCATCGGTGGCCGGCGCCGCGGGATCGGCCGCGGCGTGCGCGGCCTCGAGCACCGTACGACGGAATCCCTGCGGGGTCTGCACCGCCCGCAGCACCGAACGGTCCACGGTCTCTACCACCTGGTCGGCGCGGTCGACGCGCTTGACCGTGTCGGCGAGCGCCACGACGGGGACGACCGCCCCGGCCCCCGACCGGACCGCGGTGACGACGCGCTCCACCAGCGAGGTGGGCGTGAGCGGGCGCGCGGCGTCGTGGACGAGGACGACGTCGACGTCATCGGGGAGCACCGACAGCGCCCGGGCGACCGACTCCTGACGAGTCTCGCCGCCGGACACGACCAGTGTCGCGCAGCGCCCCGGACCATCGTCGTCGAGCCCGTGCTCAGCGAGGACGGCACGCACACCCTCGACGCCGTCGGCCGGAGCGGCCACGACGACGAGGTCGACACCGCGGGCGTGGACGAGCGTGCGGACGGCGTGCACGAGCAGCGGCGCGCCGCCGAGCACGCGCAGGGCCTTGGGGGCCCCGGGCCCGAGCCGCTCCCCGCGACCGGCGGCGGGGACGAGCGCAGCCGTCCTCGTCACCGGGCGGCCCCGGCGGGCTTGGCGAACACGAGCCGGCCGTTGGCGGTGGTCACGACGCTCGTGACGACGAGGGTCACGTCCTGGCCGATGCGCTCGCGCGAGTGCTCGGCCACCACCATCGTGCCGTCCTCCAGGTAGCCGACGGCCTGGCCGACCTCCTTGCCCGCCTTGAGCAGGTGCAGGTCGACCTCGTCTCCGACGACGACGAGCGGGCGCAGCGCCAGCGCGAGCCCGTGGAGGTTGAGCACCCGTACCCCCGCGAGCGAGGCGGCCTTGGCGAGGTTCGTGTCGAAGGTGAGCAGCGCGCAGTTGCGGTCGATGGCCATGCGGATGAGCTTGGCGTCGACGTCCGGCACGCCGAGGGCCTCGTCGGGTACGGCCAGCATCTCGACCCCGTGCTCGCGACGCAGCGACTCGAGGACGTCGAGACCGCGGCGGCCCTTGGCCCGGCGCAGGTCGTCGCCGGAGTCGGCCATCGACTGGAGCTCGTCGAGGACCGGCTGCGGGACGAGGAACCGGCCGTGGAGGAAGCCCGAGCGCACGACGTCGAGCACCCGTCCGTCGATCGCGACGGAGGTGTCCACCAGTCGGGGCAGCGACGCCGGCGCCGGCGGACGCGGCGCCAGGCCGGCCTTCTCCCCTACGGCGGCGAGCATCGCGTCGCGGCGGGAGCGCCCGACCCGGAAGCCGAACATGGCGACGACGAGGACGACGAAGAGGAACGCCGGGATGGCGATCACCGGAGGCAGCACGAGGAAGAGCGGCCAGGACACGACGGCGGCGAAGAACCCGGTCAGCACCCCGCCGAAGGCGCCGGCCACGACCTGCTCGGCGGAGAGCCCCTCGAGGGACTTCTCGCCGCGGTCGATGGTGCGCACGGTCAGCCGGGCGAGGATCCCGCCGACGACGTAGCCGGCCATGGCGCCGACGATGGCGCCGAGCCAGAGGCCGGAGAAGGGGCCGAGGACGGAGGTGGCGCTGCCGCCGTCACGCGCGGCCAGCTCGTACCCGACGGCGGCACCGAGGACCACCACGATGAGTCGCAGCAGCTCCACGATCACGCTGGGCACACGCGTCACGTGCAGACCCATGCCGACGACACCTCCTCGCGGACCGCCCGGGGGGCTGATCGCCGCCGGGCGCGCCGATCAGGAGGCGAGCACCTCGTCGAGGATCGCCTCGGCCTTGTCCTCGTTGGTGTTCTCGGCAAGTGCGAGCTCGGACACAAGGATCTGACGCGCCTTGGCCAGCATCCGCTTCTCGCCGGCGGACAGGCCACGCTCGCGCTCGCGGCGCCAGAGGTCGCGCACGACCTCGGCGACCTTGATCACGTCGCCGCTGGCGAGCTTCTCGAGGTTGGCCTTGTAGCGGCGCGACCAGTTGGTCGGCTCCTCGGTGTAGGGCTGGCGCAGCACGTCGAAGACGCGGTCGAGCCCCTCCTGGTTGACCACGTCGCGGACCCCGACGAGATCGACGTTGTCCGAGGGGACCCGGACCGTGAGGTCGCCCTGGGCGACCCGCAGCACGAGGTAGTCACGCTCGACGCCCTTGATGACCCGCTTTTCGATGGCTTCGATGGTCGCTGCACCGTGGTGCGGGTAGACAACCGTGTCGCCGACCGTGAACGTCATAGGTGAGGATCCCCTTTCCAGGAACCATGATCGTAGCACGCCGACCCGACCCCCGACTCGGCGAAAGCGCAGGTCAGAGCGCTGAAAGGGCCCTCTGACCTGCGGCGACGCCTGCGGGGGCGGCCACCCGATCGGGTGGCGGGGCCAACCCGCGGCACCGGCGTCCGGCGACCGCGGCGGTGCCCTAGGCTCTGCGGTGTCGGGGCGACCCCGCCGCCCGACGCACGACCTCCGGCGCGCCGGCGCGCCGCCGGACCGACCGCCTCGTCCAGGAGCGACCACCCGTGCAGCGCACCCGCCTCACCCGCCTCGCCGCGGTGGCCCTCGCGGCCGCCCTCGTCCCCGCTCTCGCGGCCTGCGGCTCCAGCCGCACAGCGGGCACGATCCAGGGCAACTCCGGCAACGGCGTCTCCGTCGACGTCGGCCCGCTCCAGGTGCGCGACCTCACCCTGGTCCAGGGCCCGGACGGGAGCCGCGCGGGCACCTTCGTCCTCACCATCGTCAACACCTCCGACGAGCCCGACGAGCTGCTCGGCGTCACGGTCAAGGGCGGCTCCCCCGCCACCGGCGTCATCAGCGGCGCGGGCGCCACGGGCGGGAAGGTCACGCTGCCCCCGCTGTCGCGCACGCAGATCGGCTACGTCGGCACCACGGTCACGGTCGACGTGACCGGGATCGACATCCCGCCGACCGCCTACGTGCCGGTGGAGCTGCGCTTCGCCAAGGCCGGCCGCACCGAGCCCGAGGTCATGGCCGCCGCCCCGGTGCTGTTCTACGAGGGCATCGCCCCGGCCGCCGGCCCCACCGCGGCCGAGTAGGTCCCGGCCCGCCGGGGCCGGCCGCTCAGACCTCGAACTTGTAGCCGAGGCCGCGCACCGTCACGAGGTGGACGGGATGGCCCGGGTCGGTCTCGATCTTGGCCCGCAGGCGCTTCACGTGGACGTCGAGGGTCTTGCCGTCGCCGACGTAGTCCGACCCCCAGACGCGGTCGATGAGCATGCCGCGGGTGAGCACCCGGCCGGAGTTGCGCAGGAGCAGCTCCAGCAGCTCGAACTCCTTGAGCGGCAGCGCGACGGGGTCGCCCGCCACCGTGACGACGTGGCGCTCCACGTCCATGCGGACCGGACCGGCCTCGAGGACGCCGGGGAGCAGCTCCTCGGGCTCGCTGGCCCGGCGGAGTACGGCTCGGATGCGCGCCACGAGCTCGCGCGAGGAGAAGGGCTTGGTGACGTAGTCGTCGGCGCCGAGCTCGAGCCCGACGACCTTGTCCACCTCGCCGTCCTTCGCGGTGACCATGATGATCGGCACGCTGGAGCGCTGCCGGATGCTGCGGCACACCTCGGTCCCGGACATGCCCGGGAGCATGAGGTCGAGCAGGACCAGGTCCGCTCCCGAGCGGTCGAACGCGGCCACCGCGTCGGTGCCGGTCGACGCTACGCCGACCTCGAACCCCTCCTTGCGCAGCATGAACGACAGGGCGTCGGAGAAGGACTCCTCGTCCTCCACGACGAGCACACGGGTCACGGGATCGGTTCTCCTTCAGGACGGGCCAGGGCGGACGGGTCGGCGGCCGGCAGGCGGAGGGTGAACGTCGAGCCCGCACCCTCGACGGACCAGACGGTGCACTCGCCGCCGTGGTTGGCGCAGACGTGCTTGACCAGGGCGAGCCCGAGGCCGGTGCCGCCGGTGATCCGGGACCGGGCCGGGTCGACTCGGTAGAACCGCTCGAAGATCCGGGCCTGCTCCTCGGGCGGGATCCCGATGCCCTGGTCGGTGACGCTGACCTCGATCACCCCGCCGGTCGCACGCGCGGCCACGGCCACCCGCGTCCGTGGCGGGGAGTACGCGACGGCGTTGGTGATCAGGTTGCGCAGGGCCATGACGAGCTGGTTCTCGTCGCCGAGGACCACGGCCGGGACCGGTCCGCCCACGACGACCTCGATCTCCCGGGCGTGGGCGAGGGTCTTCGTGGAGTCGACGGCCTCGGCGACGACGCGGTCGATCTCGACCGGTCTCGGCTCCTTGAGCGGCTCGCCGCCCTGCAGGCGGGAGAGGTCGACCAGGTCGTTGACGAGGTTGCCCAGACGCACCGCCTCGCCCTGCATCCGGGCGGCGAAGCGCTGCACCGCCTCCGGGTCGTCGCTGGCCGCCTGCACCGCCTCGGCGAGCAGGGACAGCGCGCCTACGGGGGTCTTGAGCTCGTGTGAGACGTTGGCGACGAAGTCGCGGCGTACGGCGTCCACCCGCTGGGCCTCGGAGAGGTCCTCGAGCAGGACCAGGGTCGTGGTCCCCGACAGGGGGGCGACCCGCACGCGCAGCCGGATCACGCCCGCTCCCAACGGCGGTCGGCGGACCTCGATCTCCTCCTCGCGGATGACCCCGTCGCGACGGACCGCGGCGACCAGGGCTGCGATCTCGCTCAGCGCGAGCCGTCCGCCGGGGACGATGCCGAGCGGCGCCGCAGGCGCCGAGGCGTCGAGGACCGTGGAGCCGGGGCCGACCACGAACGCCGCGCCCGGCAGGACCGCGAGGAGCCGGGTCAGACCCTCCGGGACGTCCGGGGAGGGCATCGCCTCGGCGGGTGCGGGACGGCGCCCACGGGACAGGACCACCCACACGAGACCCCCGCCGACGACGGCGCCGACGAGGGCCGCCAGGCCCGAGGTGAGGTCCACGTCGACCAGCGTACGGGCCGCCGACACGGCGTACGTGCGGCGGAAAGCCCGCCGTCGCAGGATTCGTCGGCTGTTCACCGATGCCCCCGGATGTTCACCGGAGCGTCGGCCCGCGTTCACGGGGATGCGGCGGGCCGGTGGCCCGGGGGCCTAGGGTCGGGTGACGACGGACGACTCCGTCGGAGCAGGAAGCGAGGCACGGGCATGCGCGAGGCTTTCCACGTCCAGCTGGACCGGGTGAGCGACGACCTCGTCGAGATGACACGGCTCGTCGGCACGGCCATGCAGAAGGCCACCGCCGCCCTTCTCGACGCCGACCTGGCGCTGGCCGAGTCGGTCATCGAGGGCGACGACGAGATCGACGCCCAGGCCAGCAAGGTCGAGCAGGACTGCTACCAGGTCTCCGCGCTGCAGCAGCCGGTCGCCACCGACCTGCGGATCATCGTCGCGGCGCTGCGGATCTCGGCCTCGCTCGAGCGGATGGGCGACCTCGCGGTGCACGTGGCCAAGTCGGCCCGGCTGCGCTACCCGAACGCGGCCGTCCCGGAGGAGCTGCGCGAGACGTTCACGCAGATGGGCGCGATCGCCCAGGAGGTCGTCGCCAAGACCGGCACCGTCATCGCGACCAAGGAGGTCGCCCACGCGGCCGACCTCGCGCGCACGGACGAGGAGATGGACCGGATGCACCGGCGTCTGTTCCACGCGGTGCTGGACCCGTCCTGGTCGCACGGGGTCGAGGCCGCCGTCGACGTGACGCTGCTCTCGCGCTTCTACGAGCGCTTCGCCGACCACGCGGTCACCATCGCCAAGCGGGTCGTCTACGTCGTCACGGGCGAGCCCTACGCCACCGTCGACCCCGAGGCCGCCGCCCGCGCCTGACCCACCCGGTCACCCCGATGAAGGCGACCCTCATCCAATAGAGCCGAACAAACCGGACACTCACGGCGCTGGCTCGCTCCCGCTCGGTCCGCGCCTTCTCCCGCATCGGGATCGCCGCGCGCCCCGGAATGCGCCACACTCGTGCTCGCGTTGTTCCCCGGAGGGCCGGCACGCGGCCCCACGTCGAGCAGGAGGTCCGGCAGACGATGGCCGTGCTCCCGCTCGACCCCGATCCCGTCCGACGTCGTCGGCGGCGCGGTCCCCGCCGGGTGGCGGTCCTCTCCGTGCACACCTCCCCGCTCGACCAGCCGGGCACGGGGGACGCCGGCGGCATGAACGTCTACATCACCGAGGTCTCACGGCGGCTGGCCGAGCGCGGGGTCGAGGTCGACGTGTTCACCCGCGCGACCTCCTCCGACCTGCCGCCCAGCGTCGAGATGGCGCCCGGCGTCACGATCCGCCACGTGACCGCGGGCCCGTTCCAGGGCCTGTCCAAGGAGGACCTGCCCGGTCAGCTCTGCGCGGTCACCTCCGGGGTCCTGCGCGCCGAGGCGGCTCGCCCCGAGGGCTGGTACGACCTCCTCCACTCGCACTACTGGCTCTCCGGCCAGGTCGGCTGGCTGGCCGCCGAGCGGTGGAACGTGCCGCTCGTGCACGCCATGCACACGATGGCGCGGGTCAAGAACCTGGCGCTGGCCGACGGCGACGTCCCCGAGCCCGACGGCCGGGTCATCGGCGAGCAGCAGGTGGTCGACGCCGCCGACCGCATCGTGGCGAACACGGCGCTGGAGGCCGACCAGCTCATCGACCTCTACGGCGCGGACCCCCACCGGGTGGCGGTCGTCCACCCGGGCGTGGACCTCGAGGTGTTCACCCCGGGCGACCGTCGGCTGGCCCGGGCCCGCGTCGGTGTGGGCGCCGAGCGGCTCGTGCTCCTCTTCGTGGGCCGGATCCAGCCGCTCAAGGCACCCGACGTCCTCGTCCGCGCGGTGGCCTCGATGCTCGAGCGCCGACCCGAGCTGCGCGACCGGCTCGACGTCGTCATCTGCGGCGGCCCCTCCGGCACCGGGCTGGCCCACCCGCACGCGCTCGAGGACCTCGCCCGCGACCTGGGCGTGGCCGACCTCGTCCGCTTCGTCCGACCGGTGGACCGCAACCGGCTGGCCGAGTGGTACCGCGCTGCGGACCTCTGCGTGGTGCCGTCGTACTCGGAGTCCTTCGGGCTCGTCGCCGTGGAGGCGCAGGCCTGCGGTACGCCGGTGGTGGCCGCGCGCGTCGGCGGCCTGTCCACCGCCGTGGCCGACGGCGCCAGTGGACGGCTCGTGGACGGGCACGACGCGCACACCTGGGGGCAGGAGCTGAGCGCGCTGCTGGCCGCCCCCGAGGAACGGGCCCGGCTCGCCGCCGGCGCCGTCGCGCACGCGTCCCGCTTCGGGTGGGACGCGACCGCCGACGCCACGCTCGAGGTCTACACCGAGGCCCTCGCCACCCGACGGGGCACGGCCGCGGTCGGCGCCCTGCCGTGAGCGCCGCGGGCGAGCGCGCCGCGTCGGTGCTGCGCTCGGTGCTCGCCGAGCAGGACCTCGAGTGGTCCGAGGAGGAGCCCGGCCGCTTCGTCGTGGTCCTGCCGGGCGAGCGCAAGCAGCGCACGACCTGCTCGCTCGTCGTGGGCGAGCACGCGCTCGGCCTGCAGGCCTTCGTCGCCCGCCACGTAGACGAGAACGCCGAGGGGGTCTACCGCTGGCTGCTGGAGCGCAACCTGCGCACCTACGCCGTCTCCTTCGCCCTCGACCCGCTCGGCGACATCTACCTGACCGGACGGATGCCGCTCGAGTCGGTGAGCCCCGACGAGGTGGACCGGCTCCTGGGCGCGGTGCTGGAGTACGCCGACTCCTCGTTCAACACCATCCTCGAGCTCGGCTTCGCCGGCGCCATCCGCCGCGAGTGGGACTGGCGCACCTCCCGCGGCGAACCCACCACCAACCTCGAGCCCTTCCGCCACCTCGCCCCCCCACCCGCCTGATCGCGATGAAGGCGACCCTCATCCAATAGAGCCGAACGAACCGGGCCCTCACGAGGTACCGGGTCGCCCGCACGCCGGACGGCCACGCGACCGCCCGGACCCGGTCGCGGTAGGCCCCCGCCACCAGGGAGACTGGCCCCATGACCGATGCGCCCTACACCCTCGTCCTGCTCCGCCACGGCGAGAGCACGTGGAACGCCCTCAACCAGTTCACCGGTTGGGTCGACGTCGACCTCTCGGAGAAGGGCCTGGCCGAGGCCGGCCGCGGCGGCGAGCTGCTGCGCGAGTCCGGGCTTCTGCCCGACGTCGTCCACACGTCCCTGCTGCGGCGAGCCATCAAGACGGCGCAGATCGCGCTGGACGCCTGCGACCGGCACTGGATCCCGGTCGTGCGCAACTGGCGGCTGAACGAGCGGCACTACGGCGCGCTGCAGGGCAAGAACAAGGCGCAGACCCTCGAGGCGTACGGCGAGGAGCAGTTCATGCTCTGGCGCAGGTCCTACGACACCCCGCCGCCGGCGATCGACCCGGACGATGAGTTCTCCCAGGCGCACGACCCGCGCTACGCGTGGCTGCCGCCCGAGGCCAACCCGTCGACGGAGTGCCTCCAGGACGTCGTCATCCGGCTGATCCCCTACTGGGAGGACGTCATCGTCCCCGACCTGCGCGCCGGCAAGGTGGTCCTCGTGGCCGCGCACGGCAACTCGTTGCGGGCCCTCGTGAAGCACCTCGACGGCATCAGCGACGCCGACATCGCCGGGCTCAACATCCCGACGGGGATCCCGCTGGTCTACCGCCTCGACGCCGATCTCCGGCCGACCGTCGCCGGCGGGGAGTACCTCGACCCCGAGGCAGCCGTGGCGGCCGCGGCGGCCGTCGCCGCGCAGGGCAAGAAGTAGCCCGCGCCGTGGGAGGCACCGAGCGGCTCGAACTGCGTGACGCGGCCCTGCGCGAATGGGACGCCACGGTCCTGGACTCGGACCGGGACACGGGGGTCGTCCTCGATCGCAGCGCCTTCTACCCCGGCGGCGGGGGTCAGCCGCCGGATCACGGGGTGCTGCTCTGGGGCGGCGTGCAGACCCGCATCGTCGGCGCGCACAAGGGCGGCGACGTACGGCTGATCGCGCACGACGACGACCCCCTGCCCCCGGCCGGGACCGCGGTCCGCGGCGCTGTCGAGGACGGTCGCCGCAGCGCGCTCATGCGTACCCACTCCGGCCTGCACCTGCTCTCCGGCGTGGTCTTCCGCGACTTCGGCGCCCTCGTCACCGGGGGCAACATGGAGCCCCTCGAGGCGCGGCTCGACTTCAACCTCGACTCGCTGCCGGAGGGCTTCAAGGAGTCGATCGAGGCGGCGTGCAACGTCGAGGTCGTGGCCGACCGCGCCATCGAGGCCTACGAGCTCCCGCGCGAGCAAGCGTTCGAGATCCCCGACATCATCCGGACCGCCACCAACCTGCTGCCGCCCTCGATCGAGATCGTGCGCATCGTCGACATCAAGGGGCTCGACGTCCAGGCCGACGGAGGCACGCACGTCGCGTCCACGCGACAGATCGGCGCGCTGCGCGTGGTCAAGGTCGAGAACAAGGGCAAAGGATTCCGCCGGGTGCGCATCGCGCTCGAGCCCTGAGACCGGCGTACGCCCTCAGAGCTCGGCCAGATGGTCGAGAAGGGTGACGCCGTACCACTCGTCGGTGGGACCGAGGTGACGCATCCCGAGCCGGTCGCACACCGCGACCGATCGCGCGTTGCCGTCGTAGACGACCGCGTGGACCTCGCGCAGGCCGGCGTCTCGCGCGCGGTCGAGGAGCGCTCGCGCCCCCTCCGTCGCGATCCCATGGCCCCACGACCGCGGGTGCAGGTGCCAGCCGACCTCGACCGCATCGGTGGGCTCGCCGTCGCTGCGCTCCAGCGGCACGAGGAGGACCGAGCCGCACGGCTGTGGGCTCACCTCCGCGATGCCCGGGGTCTCGATCGCCCACAGCCCGTAGACCCCGTCCGCCAGGGAGCGCCACCGCGCGATGCGAGCGCGGGCGTCGTCGAGGTCGACGCACGGGCGCGGGGTGGCGCCGAGCCAGCGTGCGACCTCGTCGCGGGAGTAGGTGTCCAGGACCGCGGCCGCGTCGTCCTCGGTCCAGGCGCGCAAAAGCAGCCGCTCGGTGCGGATCGGTTCGGGCGTCAATCCGACACCGCCGCGTCGAACAGGGCGCTGAGCCGCTCGTCGACCAGGACGAATCGGATCGAGTCGAACGCGTCAGGGTGACGCACGACGTACTCGCGCACGGCGCCGACGGCGACGGGTGCGGCACGGTCGGGCGGGTAGCCGTAGACGCCGCAGGAGATGGCCGGGAAGGCCACGCTGCGGGCGCCGAGCGCGTGGGCGACCTCGAGCGAGCGCCGGTGGCAGGACGCGAGCAGCCGCGGTTCGTCGCCGCCGTGATCGCCGTACACCGGGCCGACGGTGTGCACGACCCACCGCGCCGGGAGGTCGCCGGCCGTGGTGGCCACGGCGTCGCCGGTCGCCAGCCCTTCCGGGTGCGACGTACGGCGGATCTGACGGCATGCGTCGAGGATCGCCGGGCCGCCCACCCGGTGGATCGCGCCGTCGACTCCGCCGCCGCCCAGGAGGGCGGAGTTGGCGGCGTTCACGACGACGTCGGCCTCCGTGCGGGTGAGGTCACCGACGACCGCCTCGACCGTGGTCATGGCGCCCATTCTGGTGATGAGGGTCCGTCTTGTACGGCTCTATTGGATGAGGGTCGCCTTCATCGGGGGGCGACGTGGGACCAGGGGATGGTGAGCTCGCCGAGGCGCCAGCGGGTGGGGGTGCCGAGCACGGGGGTGCCCGTCTCGCGCAGGGCGCGGACGGTCGCGAGCCAGCGTTGGCGGACGCCGAAGCTCGCGTGCGGCGCGGCCGCGGCCCAGGCCCGGTCCAGGTCGACGAGGAAGGCGTGCACGCGCTCCCCGGGGACGTTGCGGTGGATGAGCGCCTTGGGCAGCCGCTCGGCCAGGTCCGACGGTCGCGTCAGCCCGGCGAGGCGCGTCGAGAGCGTGAGGGTGCGCGGCTCGGTCTCGCCCGGGCCGAGCGCCACCCACCAGGCGTGCCGGCCGAGCTCGTCGCAGGTCCCCTCGACGAGCAGACCGCCGGCGGCGAGGCGCGCCGTCATCCGGGCCCACGCGTCCCCGACCTCCCCCTCGTCGTACTGGCGCAGCACGTTGAACGCGCGGACGACGACCGCGTCGCGGCCGTCGAGGGGCACCTCGAACCCGCCTCGGCGGAAGCTGAGCGTCGCATCGGCGTACGGCGCCGCCGCGGCCACGCGGTCGGGGTCGATCTCGATGCCCACGACGCGCACGTCGGGGCGCACCCGGCGCAGCCGGTCGCGCAGGTCGAGCGCGGTCCAGGCGGCCGCGCCGTAGCCGAGGTCCACGACGACCGGGTCCGCAGCGGCCCGCAGCGCGGGGGCCGCCTCGTGCGCCATCCAGCGGTCCACGCGCCGCAGCCGATGAGGGTGGGTGGTCCCCCGCGTGATCGTCCCTGTCGGGCGGGGAGGCCGGGCCGCACTCACGACGACCCCTGGTCGGGCCCCGCCGAGGCGGTCTCGGCTCGGGCGCGGAGGTCCGTCGGGCTTGGCGGCTGGGCGACGGTCATCGCGGCAC
>JAHECT010000207.1 GCA_024641605.1 Micrococcales bacterium | reverse complement strand
CCGCTCGAGGTCCCACAGGGGCGCGGCGGTGCGACCGAGCAGCCGCCAGCCGCCCGGTGACTGGCGCGGGTAGGCGGCGGTCCACCGGTCGGCGACGGCGACCGCGCCGGCGGGCACGCGGGTGCGGGGGCTCGACCGTCGCGGGACGTGCAGGGCGGGGTCGAGCCCGGCGAGGTAGGCGAAGCCGGGGGAGAAGCCGCAGAAGGCGACGGTGTACGTGACGGCGGTGTGGCGTGCCACGACCTCGGCGGTCGAGAGCCCCGCCAGCTGCGCGACATCGGCGAGGTCCGCGCCGTCGTACACGACGTCGAGGACGACCTCGGCCGGCGTCGCTCCGATAGCCGCCGTCGGCCGCAGCCGGGACAGCGCGGCGGCGAGCGCGCGCTGGTCGAGTCCCGCTCCATGGCGGACGAGGACCGTCGCGGCTCCGACGACCACGTCCTCGACCCCCGGCAGTGCGGCCCCCTCGACGGCGGCGGCCAGCCCCTGCGGGTCGGGTGTGTCGAGCAGGAGGGCCCGGTCACCGACCGGTCGAGGCACGGTCACGGGCGCACCGCCGGGACGAGCGAGAACCCCTCCGCCACGAGAGCGGCTGCGACGGCGCGGGCGAGACCGAGCGCGCCGTCGGTGTCCGAGTGCAGGCACACCGACTCGGCCGCCAGAGCGAGGTCGGCGCCGTCATGGGTCCGCACCCGTCCGCGCGCCACGATGTCGAGGACGCGGTCGACGACGACGTCGGGGTCGCGGACCACCGCGCCGGGGACGTCGCGCGGCACGAGCCGCCCCGCGGTCGTGTACGCGCGATCGGCGAACGCCTCGGCCACGACCCGCAGCCCTCGGGCCGCCGCACGCGCGGCCAGGGCGCCGCCGGGGAGCGTGAGGACCGGGAGTGCTGCGCCGGTCCGCTCCCCGTCGCGTACCACCGCGTCCACCACGGCATCGGCGAGCGCCGGGTCCTCGACCGCGGCGTTGTAGAGGGCGCCGTGCGGCTTGAGGTAGTGCACGTCCGTGCCGGCCGCGCGGGCATGGGCGCGCAGCGCGCCGATCTGGTCGAGCAGCTGTCCGGTCAGCACGTCGGCGGCCACCCTGAGTCGCACCCGTCCGAAGCCGGCGCGGTCGACGTAGGACACCTGGGCGCCCACGCTGACGCCGCGCGCACGCGCATCGATGCAGACGCGCGACATCGTCGGGTCGTCTCCCGCGTGTCCGCCGCACGCGACGTTGGCGCTCGTCACCACGTCGAGCAACGCCTCGTCCAGGGCGTGCGGGTCGAGGTCGGCCGTGCGCACTCCCTCGCCCAGGTCGGCGTTGAGATCGATCGAGCTCATGGGGTCACGAGACCTCGGCCGTCCACGCGGCGGTGGTCGACACCCGGGCGAAGCCGTCCGCCAGGATCCCGAGCTCGACGCGGTGCACGAGAGCGGCCGGGAGGTCGTCGGACACGTCGATGGTGCCCGTGGCGTCCTCGAGGACGGTGACCTCGAAGCCGCGGTGCATCGCCTGGCGGGTCGTCGTGTCCACGCACATGTGCGTCATCCAGCCGGCGACGACCACGGAGTCGACGCCGTGGTCGCGCAGCCAGGTGTCGAGGTCGGTGCCGGTGAAGGCGCCCGGGAGGCCCTTGTCGATGACGACGTCGTGGGCTCGCGTCGCGACGTCGTCGTGCAGCTGCCATGCCGGTGTGCCCGCGACGAAGATGCCGGCGGTCGGGTCGGGCTCGGTGTGGCGGACGAGCACGATCGGCAGCCCCGCGGCGGCCGCTGCGTCCATGGCCGCACCGATGCGTCCGAGCGCTTCCTCGACGGGCGGGTGCACGATCGGCAGCCCGCCCGTGACGTACTCGTTCTGCACGTCGATGACGACGAGCGCCTGCGTCACGGGACCACCTGCTCCCTGCGGGTGCCCTCCCGCCGCTTCCGATCATGGCCCGACCCGCGCCGCACGTCACCTGTGGGGCGGGAACTCCGCTTCGTCGTGGTCGGCTCAGTCGTCGGTGAACACGTCGAGGAGCTCGCCGACGCTGTGGTCGGCCTCGGCCGGGTGGCGGAACGGTCGCCGCCGGTGCACGACGTAGTGGTTGCGGCGCCCGCTGCGCTGTCGCGTGAGGTAGCCGGCCTCCTCGAGGTCGCCCACGATCGTCTGCGCCGCGCGCTCGGTGATCCCCGCTGCCTCGGCCAGATCGCGCAGCCGTGCGTCAGGATCGCGAGCCACGAGGAGCAGCACGCGCCCGTGGTTGGTGAGCAGCGTCCAACTGCGCCCGGAGGTCTCGGTCACCCGGCCATCCTGCCGCACCCGCCCGCCGCGGCGGGGTGATTGACAGAGGAAATAGATTTCCGGTATTACTGTTCTCATGTTCAGCATGCGCGCCGTCCGAACCCTGCTCGCCGCCCTCGCCCTGTCCGCCGCCGTCCTGCTCCTGCTGGGGATGGCCGGCCGACTCCCCGAGGCCTGGGTCTGGGGCTCGGTGGCGCTGGGCCCGGTCGAGATCCCTCTGGGGGCCCGGCTCGGCGCGGTCCCTCTGCTGCTCCTGCTCCTCGTGGCCACGGTGGGTGCCGTGGTCGCGGCGTACTCGGTCCGCAACCTCGTCGGCCGACCGCGCCTCGGGCGCACCGCGCTGGCCCTGGCCGCGGCGGTCCTGGGGCTCGCCGCGGCCGTCACCGCGCCCTCGACCCTCGTCCTGGCGGCCGGGTGGTCGCTCGCAACCGGCGCGGTGGTCGTGCTGGTGTCGTTGGGAGGTACGCCCGGAGCGCCGGTGGCCGCCCGTCGGGTCGCCGGGCGGCTGGTCCTGGGGGACCTCGCCCTGTGGGCCGCCGTCGTGCTGCTGGGTGCCGGGCTCGGCACCTGGGAGGTCTCCGGCGCGGCCGAGGCGGCACAGGGGTCCTCGGTCCTCGTGGCGGCGACGGCGCTCCTGATCGTCCTCGCCGGCGTGGTGCGCTCGGCCCTCGTCCCCGGCCACCGGTGGCTGCTGGAGACCACCGAGGCCCCCTCCCCGGTCAGCGCCCTCCTGCACGCGGGCGTCGTCAACGGGCTCGGCGTGCTCGCGCTGCTGCTGTGGCCGCTCCTGGATGCCGCCCCGGTCGTGCGCGCGGCCCTCGTCGTGCTCGGCGCCGCCACGGTGGCCCTGGGCACGGCACAGCAGCGGACCCGCCCGGACGTGAAGGGCCGCCTCGTCGCCTCCACCTCGGCGCAGATGGGCTTCGTGGCCGTCACCGCGGGCCTCGGGCTCCCGGCCGCGGTCCTGGCGCACGTGGTGGGTCACGGGCTGTGGAAGGCCGGGCTGTTCCTGGGCGCCGGTGGGGCGATCGACCGTATGCGGTCCACCCCGCCGAGCAGCGCGCACGGGCGAGCACCGCTGCGCCCCGCGGTGATCGGCGCGGCTCTCGGCGTGGTCGCCCTCGCCGCGGTGGTCCCCGGCCCCTGGGGCCCGCCGCTGGTGGAGGGACCGGCGGCTCTGGTTCCGCTGGGGGCCGCCGGGCTCGCCACCGTCGTGGCGCTGCATGCCGCCCGGGCCGA